>JACRIH010000334.1 GCA_016235885.1 Planctomycetales bacterium
AGGCACAGGAGTGCGATCGAGGCTCATCCAGCAGTTGATCTCCCTTGGGGCTGTAACGAAGTCTGGTCCCGATGGCGATCATTTTGCGGCTCGGCGCATGCCAGCCCGGCGTCACGTCGCAGACGGCGATGGTTTCGTTGTTCGGTCCCTGTTGCCACGCGAGTTCGGGGATTTCCGTCGGGCTGGTCCAGGTCTTTCCCAAGTCGTTCGAGCGCAGGAAATACATCCCGGAATAATGATCGGACGTTCCCAGATGCTTCTGGATGGTCATGATGACGGCCGGTTGCTGGTCGTTGCCAAAACCCGGCAGAGCCGCCACGCGGGGATGGAACCAGCAGAATTTCGGGCTGAGTTCCCGGTGGGCCACATCGGCCTGCAATTCAAATGGAAGGAGTGCCGGTTCATCTCCGCCAGAGGCAACCGCCGACAGGAACATCAGCAGCAGCAAACCAGCGACGCTCGACGAGTGTACGCCGCGCCGGAGCGTCATTCCGAGACGTGAAATGTTTCGCATGGTCGCCATCCTCTCCCGGACCAACATGGCTGTCACCCCTTGCTGATCGCGGGGCAGGTCAGTAATCAGGTTGCAGCAACTCTAACCAACCGTGAGTTCATCCTAAAGTGACGCCCGCCGAACAGTGTGCCAGTGCGGATTCAAAGCTAAGAATTGTGGTTCATGAATGAGCGGCAAGGCGCTAGCCGCCGGTGCCGACAAATGACCGGCGGCTAGCGCCTTGCCGCTCACAATCCACGATCCAAGTCTTGACGATGCACTACTTCACCAACGTGAACGACATGGAAATGTGATTGAACGGAGACCGATCATGTCCTGGCGATGCGCTTTGGAATTGGATGCCCAACGAAATCTGGTCTCGGGCAGCACGGAGGATTTGGCCGCCGCGATCGGTCGCGCGGCCGATCTGCGAATCGCCACCGAGTTTCGGCACAACGAACACATTGACGTGGATTCGCCCAGCGGGGAACTCATCCGCGAGGTCGCGGAGTTTGGCGTCACGTACCGGGTCGACCAGAAGTGGGTCGCGGGGATCATGAGTCTGCGACAACCGATCGAGTTGCCGGTGGGGTTTGGTCCGCGTTCGTCGATGTCGTTCTTCATGTACAACCAAGACGGCACGCAGGCCATCGCGCGACCCCATCTCGATGGAGGTTCAGTCGACGCAGGACCCGGGCCGGCACCGGTGCAGCCGCCGCGGAACATGCCCAAGTATCACGTGCTGGATCATTGGGACGCGGGAACCAACGCACCCAGCCAGAACTTTGTGTACGACTTCGATGTGTTTCGCTACTGCGTCAACGATTCGTGGCGTGAGGTGTTGCGGCACTCGGCAACCGGTGAAGTCGAATCGGGGTCACTGGAAGATCTCGTGGAGGCGTTTTCATCCGGCTGCTCGATCAAGCTTGGGATTGCCGATCTTTGCGCGGATTTCCGCACCGGGAGCGATCCACTCCCACACCATGAAGTCTTCGTGCAGGGTGGCTCCGCCTATTACTACACCGCACAGAATCTGTTCCTGATCGGATCGCATCCGTTGATTCGTGTCCGGCCGGGGATTCCCATGCGATACACAACGGGTGGCTGGGATTTTGGATGGCTGATGGTGCGCAGCGACGGACAAGTCGTCTACCGTCGCTGCGATCCCTATTCGCTCAAGTTCTCCGACCACGTCACGCACCACGCCATTCGCTGGTTCGGTCGCTAGGGAACGGCGGATCAATGGCTGTCGTAGAACGGACGCCTCGTCCGTTCGTGACTGATGGCAACGCAGCACACAAAACGACGAACGGACGAGGCGTCCATTCTACGGCCGACGGAGAAGCGTGGGCCGGATGTCGCTGACCTTGGCGCAGCCCGTCGCGACCATCGCGTTCAGCAATTCTTCGCGAAGCAGGTCGAGGACTTTTCGAACGCCCGCTTCGCCATTCGCTCCCAACGCCCAAGCGTAGGGGCGGCCGATCAACACGGCTCGGGCACCCAACGCCAATGCAATCAGCACGTCCGTTCCGCGCCGGACACCGCCGTCCATGTAGACCTCGGCGCGACCACCGACGGCCGCGACAATCTCCGGCAACATTTCGATACTGGCCGGCATTCCGTCGAGTCGGCGTCCGCCGTGATTCGAAACCACGATGCCATCCAGTCCCAGCGAAACCGCCTTGGTCGCGTCTTCCTTGCGCAGCACGCCTTTGATCAGCAAAGGCAGCTTAGTGATGCTTCGCAGCCAGTCGAAAAAGTCCCACGACAAAGTCAGATCCCAAGCTTGGGCGTTGAAGTCGAGCACTTCCTGATAACTCATGGCGTTCGTGATCTGCGTGAAGCCGATGTCGCGGAGATGTTTGATCAGAACTTCTTTGGGAAGCGCGAAGCGGTTCCTGCGATCGGCGTCTTTCCATTCCCCCATGTCCACGGTCACAATGATCGCCTGATAGCCGGCCCGTTCGGCTCGTTCGACCAACCGGCGCGCGACCGTGCGATCCTTGGGCACGTAAAGTTGGAACCACTTCGGCCCCTGGCTGGCGGCGGCCACTTCTTCGACGCTGTGCCCGACACTGCTGCTGACGCCGTACACGGTGCCGGCCGCAGCCGCGGCGCGGGCGGCGGCCAGAGCGCCCTGCGGATGGTACATCTGCTGACCAGCGACCGGGGCCAGCAGGATCGGCAACCGAATCACCTGCTTGAGGACGGTCGTCGAAAGGTCCGCGTTCGCCACGCCGGTCAGCAACGGCGGCAAAATTCGGATGCGTTGGAACGCGGCCACGTTTTCGCGGAGAGTGATTTCATCCGCCGATCCGGTGGTGATGTAGTCGTACGTGGCCTTCGGCAACTTGGCGGCCGCCAACGCTTGGAAGTCGGCGACCTTTACCGGCTCCAACGGCTTGTGATCGCCGGGAGCACCGGGTTGCGGCACGTCTTCCGCTGCACCGGTCGGTTGCGAGGCGCCAAGCTCCAGCATCCCGAGCGATCCGGCTCCCAATGCAAGACGCTGTGCGAATGTGCGACGGTCCATGAGACGGCTTTCGTATGGCGCGCCGGGCCACGTTGTTATGGTTATGCAATTGCTTCTTTCACCGGACTGCCGCCGTGACAGATGTGGACCGGACGACCATCAATGTCCGGCACGGTCAACGTGGGGTCGACTCCCAGCAGTTGATAAATCGTCGCCACCATGTCCCCCGCCGAAACCGGACGATCGGCCGGCAAGGCGGCCAACGAATCCGTGCGGCCCACGACGACACCCCGTTTCACACCGCCGCCAAACAGCAACGCGAAACCGCATTGCGGCCAATGGTCGCGTCCCGCCTTGCCGTTGACGCGCGGCGTGCGGCCCATCTCGCCCATGATCACGACCAGCGTCTGGTCGAGCAGACCGCGCTGTTCGAGATCCCGAATCAACGCCTGGGTGAGTTGATCCAGCACCGGCAATTGGGCGCGCAACATGCCGAAGTTGTTTTCATGCAGATCCCAATGGTTGCCCCGTTTCGCCTCCCAATTCACCGTCACAAATGTCGAACCGGCTTCGACCAGCCGCCGGGCGATCAACACGCTGGAACCCCACAGACTGGGCCCGTAGTCGGCGCGCGTGGCTTCCGATTCCCGCGACACATCGAACGCGTGTCTGGTCTTGCTGGACGCCAGCAGTGAAAAGGCCCGGCGCTTGAAATGGTCCATCCGCGCGACGGCTCCGCTCCGTTCCTGATTCGCCAGGTCGCGGTCGAGCTGTTCCAGGAGCGTGAAGCGATGTTCCAGCCGGTCGGCGGTCAGCCCCGGCAATTCACCCAACGATGGCGGCACGGGGGCTCCCAGCGGAGTCACGGAATCGTAGTCCCCCTTCGATTCCCGTTCGTATCGCGGCTCGCAGACCGTAAAGAGCGGGTCGTATTGGCTCCCCAGATACCCGCCGTAGGGTCCCGATCGGCGAAGCGCCTGCGTGTATCCGGGGAAGGCCGGCATCAGGACGTAGCGGGGCACGTCATCGGGACCCACATTCAGCGACTGACAAATCGAACCCATGCTGGGGTGATCCGTCCGTTTGGCAAAGTAGTTTTCCGCATCCTTGCCGCCATCGAATCCGGTCAGGACGTTGTACGGATTGTGGCTGTTGTACTTGTGCGAGTACGTGCGAATCAGCGTCGCCCGATCCATGAGCAGCGCCGTCTGGGGTAACAGTTCGCAGATTTGCGTCCCGGGAACTGAGGTCGCAATGGGTTTGAATTCACCACGCACATTTTCGGGCGCGTTCGGCTTCATGTCGAACATGTCCTGATGCGGAGGGCCACCGAACAGGTTGATCAGAATCACCGACTTGGCGCTCGCCGTGCGCCGCGCATCGCTGGCCGCCAGGTAGCGCGGCAACGTCAAGCCACTGAACAGCGACAACCCGCCGACGCGCAGCACTTCGCGGCGCGTCTGCCCATCACAGACCGCCACCGATCGCCCCAAGAGTCGCAGCATGGAATCGCCTCCTCGCCTGCCGGAGCGCCACGTCGACCCGTAGGATGGACGCCTCGTCCGTCCGGGTCGACCTGCTGCTTATCGGACGGACGAAGCGTCCATCCTACCGGTAAACCAACCTCTGCCGCTTCCCGCCCTGCAACTTGTACCGTAACCTGAGGCAACACGGGAGACAATCCTTGAGTTAATCGTCCTCGTTACTCCGCGATCTTCCATCGATCTTGTCGTTTCATCCCCTGTCCATCAATTTCCGGATGCCTTCCAATGACCGAGCAGGCTTATCCTTTGTTCCACGCCACTGGCTTGCCGCAGGATCTTGGACGGTCGCATGGCCACCAGGCGAAGGATCGCATCTGCGGCTTTCTCGATTACTTGCAGGCCTCACTCAAAATTTCGCGTGCGTCACTGCGAACGCGGGCGGAACGGTTCGAACCGCTGTTCCAGCGATATTGCCCGCACCTGCTGGACGAAGTGGTGGGGCTGGCCGATGGAGCCGGGATTCATCGACTCGATGCACTGGCTGCTCAACTCCGCGGCGAACTGACGGGAGTGACCGATGACGCCTGCACGACA
Source organism: Planctomycetales bacterium (assembly GCA_016235885.1). Classification (GTDB taxonomy): domain Bacteria; phylum Planctomycetota; class Planctomycetia; order Planctomycetales; family Planctomycetaceae; genus JACRIH01. Next base: position 5,045 of record JACRIH010000334.1, read on the forward strand.
TTTGTTGTCCGCCGAGACAAGTCGGCTGACGGCGGGACGCTCATCGGCCAGAACAGCGACACCCCGGCCGAATTGATGGACTACGCTTATGTTCTGCGACTCGCTCCGGTCCACGGGCCTCGAATCTTGATGTGGACGTTCGGCGGGATGCTCGGCTACCACGGCGTGAACGAATACGGCGTCGCCCACTTCGCCAACGCGCTGGGCGGCGGCCCGGCATGGAAGTTGGCCCTGTCGCATTACCCGCTCAAACGGATGCTGCTCGAACAGCGAAGCCTCGCCGATGTCCGCCGATTGTTGCGTGACGTTCCGGTTTGTTCCAACGGAAACTACGTCGTGTGCGACGGTGCTGGCGAGATTGCCGACTTCGAACTGACATCAGAAGGCCCGCTCGAAATGCCCGACGATGGACTGGGAGTCGTCGCTCATTCCAATCACTATCTCTGCGCACCGCACGCCTGCTCCGACAATTTCACGCGCAGCCTGCCCGATTCATTTCCCCGACTGCGCCGGATGCAGGAACTTCTCCACAGCCGCCTCGGCCGATTGACGGTCGACGATTTGAAGTGCTTCCTCGGCGATCACGAGGGCTACCCGACGAGCATTTGCCGGCATCCGCACGCGGGCGCCGAGGATCCGATGCTGCCCAGCAGTGGTCGAACCGTCGCGTCGTTGATCGCCGAACCCGATCACGGACGGCTGCACATCGCGCGTGGAAATCCTTGTGAAACCGCGTTCGTCACGTATCGATTGGTCGATTGACCGACTCGTTGCGGACCAACCACGGGAAGAAGCTGCATCTCTCTTCCGAGCTGAGTGATTTCATTTTCCGAATGTTTCTCTCCGGAATGGACTCCGGCTCCGGGTAGTCTGCCAGAGCCTTGTCAATGCTCGCTTCGCGAATGATGTGCAGGATCGGCCAGGGGGATCGATTGGTCAGGTTGCCGGCGTCGTCCGGCTCTGTTCCGAGAAACCTGTATTGCGGATGAAAGCTGGCGACTTGGAGCTCGCCTTCCCAACCGCCCCGCCGCAGCAGGACATCGATCTCGGCCAGAAACTGATTGTACGCCTCGAAGTCAGCGAGCAGGCCGGTCACAACGAGCAACGTGCTTTCCACCGTGGCCGCCGGTGTTTCGTCGATCAACTTCAACTCGCGCTGCAGATCGGCCAGCAGTGCCTCCTCGGTCACAGCCTGACTGATGGAGATGCGAATTTGACCGTTGCGATACGGTGTCCCCGCGAATGGACAGAGATTCAGTCCGATGACCACCTGTTCCAGCCACTGCCGCACGTCGTGCTCCACGGCATCAGTCATGGATTCTTCGTTCCTTTCGCCGCGCCCGTATTTCGCCACCAGCGCAGTTCGTTGGCTCCGCGTTCGGCGCAGGCGACGATGTCCAAGCGGCCGTCTTTGTCGAGATCGGCGAGGATCACCGTCACGGCGTTCGACCAGTTCTGCTTGATCGTGTGCTGCTTCCAACCGACCTGCGGATTACCCGTGTTCTCGAACCAGGCGAGTTGACCCGAGGGACTCCAACCCGTCGTGACGACGTCCTGATCGCCGTCGCCATCGAGGTCTCCGGCGACTGCTTCGAAGCCATGCGGGAAGCCGCCCGCAATCAGGTGCTTCTTCCACTCGGTGCCGAGGCCTGGCTTGCCGACGTTTTCGTACCACGCGACTTGGTGCGAGTCGGCCCCGACTGCCGCGGCGAGGCCGAAGGCCATCAGCACGTCGAGATCGCCGTCACCGTCAATGTCCGTCGGATGCCCATGCACCGGCGCGAGTGTCTTGTCGTTAATGATCGTCATCTTCCACGGCTCGGTTGCGGGCTTGCCGGAGTTCGCGAACCAGACAATCTGATTCGTCGTCCGCGCGGTGCCCAGCAGGTCGGGCTTGCCGTCCCGATTGAAGTCGGCGATGGCGATCGTGCGCGTCTCGCCGACCTTTTCGGCGATTTCGTGTCGCATCCACATGTCGCCGTTTCCGGGACTTCCGACGTTTTCAAACCAATCGAACCGCTGGCCGTTCCAACTGGATGCTACGACGTCGAGATCACCGTCGGCATCTACGTCCGCCAGCGCGACGTCATACGAACCCGGCACTTCCGCGGGTTGAGCCACCCGATGCAGTTTCCACGGCTGAGAAATCGCCGCGACGCTCGGGTTCTCGAACCAGCGGATGTCCGATTTCAAGTTGTCCACGATCACGATGTCGGGCCGGCCATCGCGATTGATGTCGCCGATCGCGTGCCGTTCCATGCGAATTGGCTGATCGCTCAATCCGGCGTACTTCTGAACGAACGAGTGCTTGAATCCCCCCTTGCCGTCGTTGAGCAACAGATACAGATTGCTGTTTGGCTCGGCATCGGAACTGGTCAGGTCGAGATCACCGTCCCCATCGAGATCGGCGGCCGCACAGGCATACGAGTACGTGTAATTGCCGAGCAGCCGTTGCTCGATCAGCTTGAGCGGCCCCGCCTCAATCGTCTTCGGCGGTTCGACGGCGGCGGATGGTTCGCCGCGCGGATCGAGGAGCGTGGTGATGACCTGAGCGTAGACTCGGTGCCCGAAATCGTTCGGGTGATTCACTCCGTTGCCGCTCTGATCCCAGTCCTTCTTCAGTTCGAGAAAGTCAGTCCAGATCGAAGTCAGATCGGCGAGCGCGACGCCGGGTTCGACAAGTTCCCGCAGCGCGTCGCGGTAATGCGGAAAGGCCTCGTGCTTGAGCCGCACCCAATCGCGGTTACCGAGCATCGACGCCACCAGAATGAATTCGCAATCCGGCAGCTTTTCGCGAATCGCGGCGATCATTTTCTTTGTGGTCTCTTGATACGACTGCGCCGAGCGCCCCGCCGAGTCATTCATGCCGAAGGCAAGGATCACGAGATGCGGCTTCGCTTCGACAACCTTGTCGATCTGTGTCAGTCCCCAGCCGGTGTCGGTCCCGCCGACCGCGAGATTTTTCATCTCGACCGGATTGCGAAACCGCTCGGCCAGTTGCCGCCGCACCAACTCTGGATACGCCGGTTGATACGGCGCCGCGTCGTACAACGCCGACGCGTTCGCTCCCGCCGAGATGCTGTCGCCGAGTGTCACAATCGTCAACGGTTGCCGGCTGACGAGCCTGGCCACCGATCGCGGCAGCATCTGCGGATCGAACTTTGGTACCGGCGATTTCCACAAATCGGGCGCGTGCCGATACGTGATGCAGGTCTGCATCTCGGCGTATTCCAACCGCCCGCCAAAAAAGATCTCTCCGTTGCCGTCCCGATGCGTCAGCTCGTACTTCTGAGTCTTCGCCGGCCGCCGCATCTCTGCCGGAGTGCGTGACGGAATCCGCGAACCTGCCGGCAACACGATCTCGCGAGACTCCGGCTTCCACACGAAGTCCTTGCCACTCTCGTACGTCACGTCGCCGACCGTATTCCGAACCGCCAATACTTCGCGAATCGGAAACAGCACCGACGCTCTCGCCTCACCGGACTTCTCGTCTTTGATAAACAGCACCGACTCGCCTTCGCTGGTCTCGCTTTGCCAGAACGGCCGCAGCAGTTCGGCCGAGTAATTCCACGTCGGCTTGGGAGTCTCCTGCGCGAGAGCCGCTGCGAGCAGTCCGAGCGAGAGAAGAAAAACAACGTGAGTTCTGATCCGCAGCATGGGTGCTCCAGCAAGAAGTTGTTTTCGCGGGCTCGTCTCAGCCGAACAATTCCGTGAGCGGCTGACCGCCTTCCATGACCGGCACCGGGCGGCCGAGGGCATCCTGCACGCGGGTGTCGGGCGAGATGCCCAGCGCATGGAAGATCGTCGCGCCAAGGTTTACCGGGCTAACCGGCTTGTCCTGCGGGTACGCGGCGTCTTTGTCCGAGCGGCCGTAGACTGCGCCGCCGCGAATGCCGGCTCCGGCCAGCACGGCCGGGAAGCAATAGCCCCAATGATCGCGGCCCCAGTTCGCGTTGCCGCGCGGCGTGCGGCCCATTTCGCCCAGGCACACGATCAAGGTTTCGTCGAGCAACCCGCGATCGGTCATGTCTTCCAGCAAGGCGGAAAAACTTTGATCGAAGCCCGGCAAGAGGTACTTGTCGACTTCGGTCGAATCGCGGTGACTGTCCCAACTGTAGCCGCCCGGCGCGTCCCACAAGACTGTAACAAAGCGTGCTCCGGCTTCGATCATGCGGCGACCCATCAGGGTCGACTGGCCGAACAAATGCCGGCCGTAGCGGTCGCGAAGTTGCGGTGACTCGCGGCGGATGTCGAACGCGGCTCGCATTTTTTCCGACGAGACCAAATCGAACGCACGTTCGCGCGACCGGCCAAAGTCGCGCACGCCGCGCGATTGATCGAGGTCGCGGCGCGCGGTGTCGAACTGCGTCAACAAGCTCTCACGCCGATTCAGACGATCGAGCGTGACGTCCGCGTGCGCTTCGACCCCTTCGATGCGGAAGGTGAGTTCCTCTTCGGTGCAGTCGCGAAAATATGGATCGTCTTTCGCGTCGCGTTTGCCGACTCGCGTGGCCAGCGGGTTGTAACTTTGACCCAACCAACCGCCGTATTGCCCCGAACGGTCGTAGCCCTGAATGTGTCCGAGCCGGTTCGGCAGATACACAAAGCTCGGAAAATCGCGCCGCTGTTCGGCAGGCCGCTGCGCGTCCGCACGCTGATCGAGGTATTCGACCACCGACCCGAACGCCGGCCAGTCCTTCTCGGTCGCGTTGACGCGAGCGGGGCCGCGCTCGGCCGGAGGCATTTCATGGCCGGTCTGAATGATGTGGCAGGCGTTGTGATCGTTCTGCTGGTGAGTCATCGTGCGAATGACCGCAAACTTGTCCGACATCGCCGCGACTTTCGGCAGATGATCGCTGACCAGCAGTCCCGGCGACCGCGACGCGATCGGCTGGTATGGCCCGCGAATTTCTTTCGGAGCCTCCGGCTTCATGTCGAACGTTTCGAGCTGGCTCGGTCCGCCGAACAGGAACAGAAACATCACCGACTTGGCTCGCGGTGCGACGACTGCCCCGGCCTCTTCCGCCGCCAGCAGAATCGGCAAACTCGTCCCCAGCAATCCCGCTCCGCCAGCACGCAACACGTCGCGCCGGGTGAGTCCATTACACAACTGCAGTGGCTGACCTTGAATCGCGAGCATGGTTTCGACTCCGACAGTTCCGAGAACTGGTACGAGTGGGTGCCAGTCTAACCCTTCGACTTTTGTGCATCAATGTGCGCTGATAGAATCGGTCGCCAGGGCCTGCTCTCAATTCAGACCGCGTGGGGTATTAACGACGCGGCGGAGCCGCAATGTGGCCGAGTCGCTCCGCGACTCGGCGG
>JACRIH010000322.1 GCA_016235885.1 Planctomycetales bacterium
CAATCTTCCGCTGCGTCTCGGAATCAAACCGCCGAATTGATTCAATCTCGTCGCCAAAAAATTCGATCCGCAGCGGGTCGATGTCTCCGGGCGGGAAGACATCGACGATTCCACCGTGCATGCTGAACTCGCCGGGCAATTCAATCGTCGGGACACGCTCGCAGCCCCGGTCGTGCAACCAGCGCAGCAACGCCTCCGGGTCCAATTCCTCTCCCACCCGAATCGTCTTCGTCGCCCGGTCGATTTCGTCGCGGCTGGGGACAGGGCAGAGTAACGCGGGAAAGCTGGTGACGATGACTCGCAGCGAGATCCCCTCTCCCGTCGGGTGAGGGTCATCAGCCCGTAGCATGGACGCCTCGTCCGTGCTTTCCCGCAAGCTTTCGGACGGACGAGGCGTCCATCCTACCTTGTTGGTCGGCGGGTCCGCTGCTGAGGTCTTTTTCGTTCCTCGAACGAATCGTGCGAGCGGTGCCTTGGGTTTTTCTTGCGGTTCGCCTGGCGGAGACACCTGCCCTTCAACCCTGACCCCTGTCCCTTGAGGGGACGAGTGAAGCAGTGCGCGCAGAATTCGGAGCCGGCCTCCAAACACCGCGTCGGTGGCTGAGTCTCCGCGCGGGATCGATTCCCACGCGGGAAAGATCAGCGGCGGCGCGGCCGCGAATCCGGCGTAGTCCACGGCGAAGTCGTCCACTTCGCTGATGCGCGGCAGGACGATCAGCAGGACGGGCGGGGACTGCGGATCGAGGATTGAGGATTGAGGATCATCGCCGGTGTCTGACCTCTGATCTCTGACCTCTGACTCTTGACGGACGGGCAAGGTGCCCATCCTACTTTGACCCACCGCTTCCGCCAACGCCGCCGACACAAGCGCGCACGACGATCCCCAGGCTCCGTCGATATTGGCACTGTCGCCGCGCTGCAGCGACTGCACCACCTGATCGAAGCCTGTCACCTGCCGCATCACGGGCACCAGGTCTCGCAACATCGAGACGGGCCGCGCTGTCGAGACTGAGGGCGACATCGGGCGGGGATTCTAAATCCGAACTCTCAAATCTCAAATCTCAAATTGCCTCAGCGCATCCATCTTTGCACGTTTTGACCCTTCCGATACACTCCCGCCCGTTTCTTGCCGCCGTTTCCTGAACCTGCGCTGCGGGTCCGTCCATGCGCGTCCAGATCATCGCCGACTGCTACCTGCCGAGCACCAAGTCCAGCGCCAAGCTGATTCACGACTTGGGGGTCGAGTTCCGTCGGCAGGGTCACGATGTGTGCATTGCCGCGCCGGATGATTCGCTGGTCAGCGGCCGCGTCATCAACCGCGAAGAGGGGATGACGGTGATGCGCGTTCACTCGGGGAAAATGAAGGGGACGTCGAAATACCTCCGCGGCTTTCACGAATCGCGGCTGTCGGCTCTGCTGTGGAACTCCTGCCGCGACGTGTTCGAGACGCACCCGGCGGACCTGATCGTGTTTTACTCACCCAGCATTTTCTTTGGTGCTCTTGTCGGGCGGCTGAAGCGACTGTGGGGCTGTCCGGCGTACCTCGTGCTGCGCGACATCTTCCCGCAGTGGGCCATCGATGCCGGCGTGCTCGGCAAGGGACCGGCCTACTGGTTTTTCTGCCGTAAGGAACTCGACCAGTACGCCGTGGCCGACGTGATCGGTGTGCAGTCGGCGGCGAACCTCAACTATTTTCGCGACCACGGCTGGGACAAACGGTATCGCCTCGACGTGCTGTACAATTGGACGACGCTCGACGAACAGGACGTGCCCGCGACAAATTTTCGCGAGCAGTGGGGACTGCAAAATCAGATCGTGTTTTTCTACGGCGGCAACATCGGTGTCGCGCAGGACATGGATAACGTCGTGCGATTGGCCGACAGCCTACGTGACGAACCGGACGTGCATTTTCTCCTCGTCGGAGATGGCAGCGAAGTCGCCCGGTTGCAGGCAGACGTGGCCGCACGCGGGTTGACCAACATCTCGCTCCGACCGGCCGTCGGACAGCGCGAATACTTGGGGATGCTCTCGGAGTTCGACGTCGGCTTGGTGACGCTCGATCGGCATCTGAAAACACAAAACTTTCCCGGCAAGATGCTCGGTTACATGTACTACTCGAAGCCGATCCTGGCGAGCATCAACCCCGGCAACGATTTGCGGGACGTGGTGGAACAAGCCAATTGCGGCCTGGTGTGCGAGAACGGAGACGACGCGGAATTGCGCGAGCGGGCGCTGCGGCTGGCTCGCGACGCGATGCTGCGCCAACGAATCGGCCGCAACGGCCGCCGGCTCCTCGAAGACAAATTCGCCGTGCCGCGCACTGTGCAACAGATTCTGACCGCGGTCGGCTTGGATCACGCCGCGCCCGCCGCGATGCCACGCGCCGCGTGACGTAACGTAGCCATCACGCTCCGCGTGATGAGCCGAATGGCAAGTGGAAGCCGAATCCTGACTCGGCTCGTCACGCGGAGCGTGACGGCTACGTACAATTTGCGAGTGAACATCAGATGATTGCGGGAGTGCAACGTGTCTCAGGGAACGACATCCTCGACGAAGCCGCAAGTCCACGCGACGGTCGAAGCGGTGCGCTCGGCTGTGCTGGCAGCGAAACGGGACGGGCGGCGAGTCGGCTTCGTGCCGACGATGGGAGCGCTGCACGCGGGGCATCTCAGTTTGATCCGCATCGCGCGGCGCGAGTGCGACTTCGTTGTGGTCTCGATTTTCGTGAACCCGACACAGTTCGGACCGCACGAGGATTTGTCGCGGTATCCGCGGCCCCTCAATGCGGACCTGGCGATGTGTACTGGCGAAGGGGTGGACGCGGTCTATCTGCCAGCCACGGAGACCATGTATCCGCCAGAGTTCGCGACTTGTGTCGAAGTGACCGGGCTGTCCGACGTGCTCGAAGGGGCACATCGGCCGGGACATTTTCGCGGTGTCACGACTGTGGTCCTCAAGCTGTTCCAAGTCGTCCCGGCGGACGTGACCTATTTCGGCCAGAAGGATTATCAGCAGCAAACGCTCATCCGCCGGATGGTGGCGGACCTGAACCTGCCGATAGAAATCCGAACTTGCCCGACGGTTCGCGAATCGGATGGCCTCGCCCTCAGCAGCCGCAACGTGTATTTATCGGCAGACGAACGTCAGTCGGCGCTGGCTCCGTCGCGCTGCCTGAAGCTTGCAGAAGATCGATTGCGAGGCGGTGACCGAGACCTCCCGGCGATCCGTCGCGCGATGTTCGATCTGCTCGCCGCAACTCCACACGTCCGCCCCGACTACGCGACGTTGATTCACCCGGACACGCTGGAAGAAGTTTCGCACGTGCTTCCGACACTGGTCGCCGTCGTGGCCGCCCGCGTGGGTGCGACGCGGTTGATCGACAATCAGATTATTGAGGGTATTTGATTTTAGATTCTTTTGGAGTGCGGCGACTTGTCGCCGCTTTCGGTTTGGTTGTGCGGCTGATTCTTTGGGTGTCTGTTTGATGCGAGATTGCGGGAATCGTTGGTTGGCGACCTAACACGAAAAAAACCAAAGCGGCGACAAGTCGCCGCACTCCAAAAAGAATCCAAATTGCCATGCGCTCGACCCTCTTCACCATCCCGTTCGACGTCAAGATTCCGCTCGGGCCGCTGGGCCGGTGGCCGCTGTTTGGCGAAGGGTTGTTGCTGGCCCTGTGGGGCGTGCTGCTGGTTGCGTGGTTGGTGCGCGAGTGGCGGCGAAGCCGGTTCGCGGGAGTGACGCCGGGGAGCGCGATCGGCTGGCTGGTGACTGGCATCGCGATTCACGAAGTGCCGCGGGTGGTACCGGATGGGATCCCGGTGTACGGCTTCGGGTTCTTGTTGTTCATTGGGTTCCTATCGGCCACATGGTTCGGTAGCCGGCGACTGCGAACGCATGGCTACGACGGCGAGTTGGCGTGGGACGTGGCGATGTGGGTGTTCGTCGGGGGGATCGTTGGAGCCAGATTGTTTTACGTGGTGCAGTACCGCGACAAGTATTTCATCGCCGGAAAGAGCCTGAGCGAGATCATCAAGTCGATCGTGATGCTGCCGGACGGTGGGCTGGTGTTCTACGGCGGGATGATCCTGGGAACTGTGGCGTACTTCGTGTTCTGCTGGCGACGCGGCATCCATCCGCTCGAACTGGCGGACTTGGTCGCGCCGAGCATATTCATCGGGATGATGTTCGGTCGACTGGGGTGCCTGATGCACGGCTGTTGCTACGGTGACCCGAGCAATTTGCCGTGGGCGATCACCTTTCCGGCCGGCAGTGTGCCGTGGGAGTCTCAACTGGCGCGGGGCGTCATCGACGAGACGGCTCTCCGCAGCCTGCCGCTGCACCCGACACAAATCTACGACTCAATCAACGGCCTGTTGTTGACGCTGCTGACCGTGACCTACTACCCGTATCGCCGGCACGCGGGCGAAGTGTTTGCCCTCGGTTGGGTCGCTTACCCCGACTCGCGGTTCGTGATCGAACTGTTACGCGGCGACGAACCGGGGCAGTTCGGAACCACGTTCACAATTTCTCAATGGGTGAGCGTCGGGATGTTTGCGTCGGGGGTGGGCTTTCTGATTTGGCTTCAGCGGCAGGCACCATCGACCCCAAGGCCCGCCTCAGCCGTGACGGCAGCTCCCGCGACACGGTAGAATCGTGGCAACCGGTAAGACCAACAAATCTCCCCTCGCCGCCTTTCGGGGAGAGGGATTGGGGGGGAGGGGCGTTTCACTCTCAACCACGATTCGCCGGGAACTTTCCACCCCCACCCCTCGTCCAAACACTCGAATCGCCGTGAACCAGCCCGACGCCGAACTCATTGCCGCGAGTTTGAGTGGCCAAACCGATGCGTTTGGAGTGCTCGTGGTGCGCTATCAAAACCGGCTGTACAACACGTTGGTCCATACGTTGGGTTCGGCGGAGGACGCGCACGACGTGGCTCAGGACGCGTTCATTCGGGCGTTTCAGAAGCTGTCGACTTTCGAGGGACGGTGTGCGTTTTATTCCTGGTTATTTCGAATTGCTCACCACTGTGCCGTGAACCATCGACGCCGCAACTGGCGGTCCACCGCCTCACTCGACGCCGCCCGCGAACAGGCGGGGATCGAACCGGCCGATTCGAGCGATTTTTCCCGACCCGACCACGATCTGGAGGTGTCGGAGCGGCAGGGGATGGTTCGATCGGCATTGCAAAAACTGCCCGACGAATATCGGACCATCCTCGTGCTGCGGGAGATTGACGGGCTGAATTACGAAGAAATCGCGGACGCCATCGACTGCCCGATCGGTACCGTCCGCAGCCGCATTCATCGCGCTCGTCTTGAGCTTCGTTCCAAACTCCAGGTCATGTTGAAGTCATCATGAACGATCATCGAAACCACCACAGTCCGGCGCCGGCCACGCACGAGTTGCTGTCGGCCTACTTCGACCGCGAAACCACGCGGGAAGAAGCCGTCGAAATTGAGCGGCTGCTGGAACGCTCGCCCGAAGCCCGGCAGATGCTGGACGATTTTGCCGAGCTGTCCGAGCTGCTGCACGAACTGCCGCGCCACACGCTCGACGCGAGTTTTGCCGACCGCGTGGTTCAGCAGACAAAGTCGCCTCCGAACTCGGCAGAGGTCCACACGATTCCGTTGTCGACTCGCTCGTCGCGCTTCCGCTGGGGTGTGGGCCTCGGACTGGTTGCGACGGCCGCGGCCGCGTGCGTGATCGTGATGGTGGCCGGTCCGTGGGGCCGAAGGGGCGGATTTCAGGTGGCTCAACGCGACCAGCCGAATTTTGCGACCGATGGGTCCCCGACTCCCGCCATGTCCTCGGAGACCGAGGCGTTGCGGTATGCAGGAGTTGGCGACGCATCCATCGCCTTGCAACCGGCGGACGATTCGGGCGACAAGTCGCTTGCGATGCGTGGTGTTGCGGCAGGTGCATCTGCCGCGCCGAGTGGGGCCGGAACAGCGCCGAGGACGTTGGGCGTCGCGGGCGGAACTGCCAAAGCCAAGCTGGACGGTGCTTCGAATGGACAGGGTTCGCGAATCGAGCTGTCTCGGGACTTCGACATTCGACGAGTCACGGCTGGTGAAGTCGTGGAGGCTTTGCAAACTTCGGGAGACGATGTGAGCGTCGTCAAGCTGACGGTGGTCGACGTCCAAAAGGGTTTCAAGTCAGTTCAGTTGCTGCTGACGACTTCGATCCGGACTGACGATGCATCGAAGGGCAAAGTGGCAGAGGCACGCAAATTCGATGAGTCGGTCGGTGTCCAACCGGAAGAAATGTGGGCTCTGTTCGTACAGGCCCCGCGTGACCAGATGGAAGGCATTTTGGCGCAGATTCAGAACGAACCAGAAATCGCCGGCGTGCGATTGGAGCCGGCGATTGCAGCCGACACTCTGAACCAGTTTGCCCCCGAAGCGGCCGCGCAAAGCCGATTGGGACAGGCGAACCGACGATTCGTCACCAACGACAAGGACGCCCAGAGTCGTCGCGTCAAGGAAACGCTGGCCGAACGCACGGCGGAATCGGTGCCGCCCGCGACGACGGAAAAGAAGAAAGCGGATGTGGCCCCGAAGAGCGATCCAACTGCCAAATCACCTCCCGCACTCATCGCTGCGCCAAGCACGCCTGGAAAAAAACTCGGCGACGAATCTCAGAACCAGTTGTCCCGGCAACTCGCCCTGAAGGTGCCGATGGACGCCATCGAGCAGTCGAATCGACGGAATCAGATCAGCAGCAACCAAGCCGACCGCCCAACCGCAGCCGCGTCTCGCGCGGCACCGGCACAACAAGCGAAGGACGGCCCAACGACCGTGAACAAACCGGCAGAGCCATCCGCAGACGACACGATGCAGGTGCTGATCGTGTTCCAGCAACGACCGACTCCCGCCTCGGAAAAGGCTCGCGATCGCAAGCCCAGTTCCGCGCCGCCGGTCAAGAAGTCATGATCGCGAGCTGCCGCCCGTGGTCCGGACCCCGTGGTCCGGACGAGTTTGTTCGCAGCCGACCCAGAAGTCGAATTCGACTTCGTCCGGACCAAGGGGTCCGAACTACGTCGGCACGATTCGGACAGTAATTGCGCTCACGTTCCTTTGGACACGACCGGTGATCGCGAGCGGTTGACACTCTGTCTCGCGTCGCGTACCAAGGGAGCACCTTTTCACCGCGCTGGCTGCTGGCCCGCGCGGATTGCACCTCGGCGAAAGACGGATCCGTGTTCGTTCGCAGTTCATTCATTCACTGCCTCTTGTTGAGCCTGTCCGCACACGCGGGACTGCTCGCCATGCTGCATTGGTCGGGTGATTCCGCTCCCGAGGTGCAGGTGGCGCGCGGACGCCATGCGCTGGAACTCGTCGCCAGTCTCGAAACCGGTTCGCCCAGCGTGACGTTGGAGCTGACCGAACCGCGCGATGTGACACATCCCACCGACACTTCGCTTCGATCACAACAACTGCTCGACACGCGGGTCCATTCCACCCGCGACCGCGAACGTCCTCCCGTTCCAGATTCCGTCCGGTTGCTGCCTGCACCGTCGCCATCCGTCACGGAATCACCTGCTGAATCGCTCCCGAGTCTGGCGGAACTTGTCGCCTCGGTCCGTCCAAATTCGGACACGGTTCGATCAGAGGACCGCGATACCGATTCACGGATCGAAAAACCTCGCACCGAACAGACTCCGCAACCCCAGACGGCTCAACCGTCGCGTGGTCAGCCGGACGGCAACGCGACGGTGTCGTCGCCGAGCTCCGCCGGATCGAGCGGCAGCGAAGGTGTCGAACTCCCGCAGGTCGTGAACAACCCGTCCCCCGACTACCCCGCCGAAGCACTCGCCGCCGGCAAGGAAGGTCGCGTGGTGCTCCGCGTCAAAGTCGGAGCCGACGGGCGAGTGCAAACGGCCAGCGTGCAACGTTCGAGCGGCCACGCGGAATTCGATCAAGCCGCGCTCACCGCCGTCCGCCGCTGGCAATTCCGCCCAGCTACGCGCATGGGTGTGTCCATCGCGAAAGAAATCGCGGTACCGGTGCGGTTTGAAATCCGTGATGAAAATTCCAATCCGTGACGGTTGGGAACACTAATCACCGCTAATCTGCACTGATCCCCGAACTGAGAACTTCATTAGCGTCGATCAGCGAAGATTAGTGTTCCTCCTCCTCTAGGATGCCATGATGAGTCAGAAATTGCCCACCCCCGATCCACGTCCGGAACATTTGGACATCATTCTTTCCCGTCGCCGTTTTCTGGAAACGTCGG
>JACRIH010000323.1 GCA_016235885.1 Planctomycetales bacterium
AATTGGGCGTTAATGTCATCTTCGAGCGCGGTGGCCAATCTTTTTAGATAGTTGTCTACGTTCGCAACGTGCGACCGCATGGCTTCGAGGAGTTCGACAGATTTTTCTTCAGTGTCGTCGATGGATTGCTCAAGAACCCGCTTGGCAAATAATTGTTTGTAGTAACCGTCCTTTTTCCTATTGGACTCCGCTTTCTGTTTATCGGCGGCAATATGCATATCCAAGTGCAGCTTCCATTGCTCGGCGAGGTTTGCAAGGTCCGGTATTTTCTTACCGATAATTGGCACGAGTTTGTTTATGTCCAATTCCATGAGACCCGTCAGATTCCGTGCTCGCGCTATTCTCACCTCCGACTCCAAAGCACTTTTCACCTGAAATACGAGCTTGTTCGCCGCCCTAGTGGCTTGCTCAGTTTTGTCGCGAATTGATGTATTCCTGTGGGCGGCTTCGGCAAGCAGTTCCTGCGTCTTGGGGTCAGCGAGAACCCGTTTCAATGCGTCAACATCTTCCTGATAATCTGCCAATAGCTTGGGATCCTTTGCCTCGGTGATTTCTTTGAGACGCCCATCGACCTGTTGCATATACTGCTCCACAATCAAGTCGAGAAACGCGTGGAGATTGGATGCCGCAATCTCAAGGTTTTCCCTTGCCGCTTTTGAGGCGATTTCGGCCTTGACGCCCTCGTCTGCATACCATGACTGTATCTCATCACGTTTGAACTCCATCAATGAGCGTTCGAGTAGAAGGTTTTTATATTCAATTTCCGCAACCAACTGTGCCTTCATCGCCTGGGAGAGGCGAATCGTGGCGTGCTGGAGATTGTTGAGAGTGTCATCACCCGAGAGTTGATGATTAAAGAAGCCCACGAAGTTGGGGAACGTGTACGTGCGGGCGGCTTTCTCGAAGATCATCTTGCCGTCCTTCGCATCCAGTTTACGTCCGAAGTGCGCCATGATGATGCCATTCAGGCACGGGTCGGGGTGCCGAATGCGGGTCAACGAGAGGTAGTAGTCGAATTCGGCTTGCGGCAGATCGCATTTCACCATTGCCTGAAACTGCTGGATGATCCGCATCCGTACATCGTTCTTCGCAACCGCAGCCACGTAAAGCGCCCCCGAAAGGCTTAGCGTGTCCATGGAGTGAATCGAGAGCAGTTTGTTTTCACCGCCGAGCAGTTCGGAATCCATTTCCTGGAGTTCACGGATGAAGTCGCCGCCAAAAAAGGCGCACAGATATTTCACCCGCCGCAAGTGATTTGGAGGACATGCTCCAGCCAGCCCCCCAAGAAAATCCTCACAACCGGGTGGGAAGTAACCGGCGTCCACAGAGGCCGCGACTTCGCTGGCGACTTGCATGACCGCCTTGCGGAACGTCTGAGCCGTCTCGTGCGCGAGGAACCGCGACTGAGCGATGTGTTTGTCGATCCGCTCGTAGACCAGTTCCATCCGGTCTCCGTGTTCACCGTTGACCTGCACGGTGTGGATACCGACTTTGACCTGCCCGACCGGGGTGTCAATCTGGTGAAGCATACGGGCAATCTTGTTGATTCCGCGTACCGGACCGCGGACGTGAATCACTCCTTCACCGATCACCGACAGACTGCACTGCGTGACAGGATCGACGGAATCGAGATTTGCAGCGGCGTAGGTATTCGGGTCGGCCTTGCCGGCGTTGACTTCCAACCGGAACTGTTTTTCGCGAGCTCGATCTTCCTTGGCCTGTGTGGTGCGGACGTCATTGGTCAGGCGGACTTCTTCAGTCTGAGCCGCGTCAAGATCCGCTCGCGCATGCGTGGCTCGCTCGTTTGCGTTGGTCGCGGACAAGTCGGCGTTTTTTCTTTGCTGTTCCCAATCCGGCTTATTGCTGTCCATCGGGAACTTTTCGATCTTTGACTGAAGGTCAGTGCTTATTCGCTGGCTGCGTTCGAAATCGGCCTGAGCCTTGTCAAGTTCACGGCGTGCAGCCCTTGCCCGCTGCACTGACTGGGCGGCACGGGCCTCGTTGTCGCGCCGTGTATCAGTCACAGCTTTGGCATCAACCTCGGCCTGGTTCGCCAAGTCGCGCTCAAAGGAGACACCGGATTGATTGAGTCGCTTGAGATTGCGATTGACGATCTCCACAACTCGATGCGCATCACGGAAGTAGTACAAGCGAATGACTCGCGTATCGACCCACTCTTCGGGCTGGAAGTCAGTACTCTCGTGAGCGATATCCTGTCCTCGCTTGAGAACGGGCGGGAATGCGACATGTGTCGCCTTCTCTGGCGCAGGCAAGCCTCCCGACAATCGGAAGACGAATTCGACTTCAGCCACCATTTTGTTGCCAAGCAAGTCCGCGAGCTCGGCGACCTTGAGCACGTAGCTGCCTTGAGATCGCCCAGCGATCTCCAATTCGACGGACCGTTTATCCCCGCTGATTCTTGGCTTTCCGATCACTTCGACTTTCAAATCGGTGGGGCCGGTCACTGCGTCCCCTTGAAACTTCACCACAAACGTCGGCTTATCCTTGTCGGCAGCAACTAATGACTTTTCATCCAGGTCATCGTCGTCAAACGGGATGGTCAAGAGCACCGTACTTCCGACACTGAGTTTCGCTGTCGGTGTCGATGGTTGCGGAGGCGTGTTGTCCAAGGACACGGATAAGATGTTCGACTCGACGGGTACATCTTTTGTGTCTGCCTTGGCGAAGATTGTAAACGGTGTGCCCGAACTGCTCGCGTCGAATTCGAGAGTCGCATTGTTACCGGTTAACTTCACCTGCGATTTTTCGAGTGGCTTGGTGCTCCGAAAGAACTCGTACCCTACCTCTTCTGGTTTTCTTTCCTTCAAGCTGCCAGTTCGGTTCAGGACTATCGGCACTAGAAAGGTTTTCGATTTGGACGCCTCGTCTTGTCGAATGCGAATCGCTCCGGAAGCGTCTGGCTTGGTTTTTGAGGATTTTAGCTCTGTTAGCTGGGCGCCATCGATCAAAAGTTCAAGTTCTCCCGCCGATGCGTTGCTCGTTAGACCGGCAAGCCATGCCGTAGTGATGACGCACGTGAGTATCCATGATACCGGTTGCATTGAGAATCATCCTTGATCCATGAGGCCGAGAGAAGACGCGTCCACTTCACTTCAACGTACTGTGCGAACCGTCTGTATTTCCTCCGCACGCATCCGATTGCCTGCCTGACGGACGGATTCGAGTTCTTGCCGTTCGGTGCTTTGGTCGGAGAGGCTTTGCAGGAATTGCACGCCGGGGACGACACGGACAACCTTGGTCGTCGTCTCAACGGTGGCGATGATGGCACCGCCGGCGACGGTGACGGCCCCCTTGGCCACTTTGCGGCCATCGGCGGCGATGTCCTTGACAGCCTTCGTCAAGGGAGAGCGCTCCCGCGCGGCCTTCACCTTTTCGTTGTGTTGGTCGCGGTGTTCCTTCAGCTTGCGAACGATCCCCTTGCCGGAGAGGTACGTCACCGTCACTTTTTCGTTTTCGCAACTGGAGAAGCAGAGGTGAACGCGGCGGTCGGGGAAGGCGTAGGTGATGCTGTGATCGTCGTACTCGATGATTGGAGCACCGGGAGGCAGCATCACATCGATGTACATCCGCTCACCGGTCTTCGGATGATTGGCGACGACGATGGTCGGCCCGCCAGCGATCAGCGGCCCCTGATATTCCTTGTTCCCACTGTAATAAAAGCGGTGAACATGGACGATAGGCGGGATATCGACTTTCATCCCGTCCTCGGACGGGACAAAGTTGACTGCCGGCAGCCCCCGCTCATGCACGCCGGGGTCGTAGATGACCAATTCGTTCAGCCCGGGTTCGCGAGGTTCAACAGCAATGGCTGGCTGCAACAATGCCATTCCCAAGAGTAACAACGAGCCAGATGTAACAATCCGGGCGCGCAGTGTCTCCGTGAAGTTCATGCTGGTCCCCCCTGACCATAGCCGCCATCGCGTGCCCAATCACGAACACGAAACGACGGTTCCCCTTCCGAACGCCTCTTCCCCTTCTTCCAATCGTATCGAATCTATCGGTTATTCCTGACAATGAGGTCCAATTCGAGTTGCACGATTTCGCTAAAGTGTTGCTCAATTTGCCGTTTCATGCACTGAGTGGGTAGAGGCAACTGAATCGCCACCGGTTCACCTCGTCGGATCAAAACAGTTTGCGACCATTCACAGAGAATCGGTCCGTCGATTTGATCGCGACCATCGTCGGACTTATCTTTGGGTCCTGCGTACGCGCGGAGGCGGACGGTGACACAATTCCGCAGGATGCTGCCATCCGCTCCCCCGGTGTGAGTAAGTGTCCCACTGGCGGCAATCCCGCCGTCCTCATAGATTCGCAATCCGACCTGACTGAGTTTGATCTCTTGATTCTCGACAACATCGCGATTGAGCAGAAATCGCTTGGACTTCACGGATCGTATCTTGTCCCCCATTTTTTCTGGCGGACGAGAGAAGTCTTCTGACTGAAAGACCTTTGTGCGGACGCTCACCGTGGTGGAAGGCTCATCCGCTTCGTACCGATAACCGGGTACGCTGCAACGAACACGAGCTCTCTGCCAGTGAACTTCGGCGGGCAAAAGACCGCTCGTCAACAGGCAAACCACATAGGTTCCGATTCCAAGCCATCGACGGAATGAACCTAGTTGGTAGGACATGTTTTCTCTCCAGTTTCAAGTTGGAAGAGCGCCGAGCGTGCGATGAACGGTGTGCATTAGCATTGATTGTTCTGCACATTCAATTTGCAGCAATCGTCCACTGGAATCAGGGAAACCAACACCGCCGCTGTACTACCGGCGAACATCCACCGCATCCATTGTGTGACTATCACTCTGGCTCCTTGGCGGTGCAGAAGAATCCGTAGCGCAACACCCTACAACATTCGCGGTCAGGGGACATCGAGCGCCAAGAATTGCTCGATACGGATTTTAAATCGACCAATCTCCTCCGGTATCGCAGCACGCAGCTCGCAATCCGCTCGCGTCGGTGTCATTTTCAAGGGCATATCCGGTGTGGTCGCCATGACCGATTCAACTGGAATATGAATCGCTCGCCCCAACTCCGCGTGGCTCGGAATAGCTCCATTGAGCGAAGGGACAGGCGTGCGACCAAATCAATTCAGAGGCCAACAATCTCGGCTTGCTGGACGATCGTCAGCGGAGCGGATGTCACGCAACGTCGCGGCATGCGAGAAGGGTCAGCATCGGCTGAAAGTTGAAAAATGATTCGACTGCTACAACTGCCGCACGGCCTGCAAGAGGGCTGCGTCGTCACGCGGCAGCACGCTGCGAAGATCGAGCAACACCGCGTCGTTTTGCACGCGAGGGAAGACTCGCGGCGAGCCGCAGCGCAGGCGACGAGACAGATCGGCGGCGGAGTGCGTTGCGGAGCGGAGGCGGATCACGGTGGTTGGCAGTTCGACAGTCGGAAGCGAACCGCCACCGACGGCCGCAGTCTCGGTGGCAATGCTCACATCGAGCGAGTTCACGTCGGCCAGCGATTCACGCAATCGTTCGGCACGTGCCCGCAATTCGTCGGGGGAAGTAGCCAGCATCCGCAGCACGGGGACGTCCTGTTCGGCAGTGCCGCGTTGGTAGGCGTCGAGCGTGGCGGAAAGAGCCGCGAGCGTCAACTTGTCGACACGCACGGCACGGGCCAGCGGGTGTTGCCGCACGCGGGCGATGAGATCTCCGCGACCGAGCAAGATGCCGCATTGCGGCCCCCCCAGCAGTTTGTCGCCACTGCCGAGGACCACGTCTGCTCCGGCCGACAGACTGTGTTGAAACGTCGGTTCGGCGGGGAGTCCGATCTTCGTCACATCGGTCAGGCACCCGCTGCCGATGTCGTCGAGGCACAGGATGTCATGCTGTTTCGCCAGCCGGGCGAGTTCGTCAATCTCGGGGGTGGCGGAGAATCCCTCGACGCGATAGTTCGATGGATGCACGCGCAGAATCGCGGCCGTGTTCGGCCCGATCGCCTTCGCGTAGTCTTCGAAATGTGTTTGGTTGGTCGTGCCGACCTCGCGGAGAATGGCACCACTGAGTCCGAAAATGTCGGGGAGTCGGAACGACCCGCCGATCTCGATCAACTGCCCGCGCGAGATGATGACTTCCCGGCCGTGGCAGAGTGATTGCAATACGAGAACCGTGGCGGCGGCGTTATTGTTCACGATCAACGATGCTTCGGCGCCGGTCAGCGCGTGCCAGGCGGATTGAAGTTGATACCCGCGGTAACGCCGATCGCCGGTGGCGAGGTCGACTTCGAGGTTGGATGCGTGAGCGGCATCGGTCAGCGCGGCAACTGCCGCATCCGACAGTGGCGCGCGGCCGAGGCTGGTGTGCAGAACGACGCCGGTGGCGTTGATGACGCGGCCCAAGCGGACGTCCGCATCCGATTCCGCTCGTCGCAGAACGGCAGCGGCAATTCGGCCGAGTAAACCGGTTCGGTCGCCGTCGGCGTCGCCGGTCACCAGATGCTGTCGCAGTTCGTCGAGCGACTCGCGAATCCACGTGCGCACCACGTCGCGACCGCGTTCGCCGAGCAGCGAACTTAGAGCGGGGTGATTCAGCAGATCATTGACAGGAGGCAGATTGGCAGCGGCCACGTGGGTGGACTCCTTACTTTGATATCGCCGCAGACGTCGTTTTCTCGCGTAAATTGTAGCCGTCTCGCTCCGCGAGACGTGAGTCGATCAACGAGGCCCGTTCGATAATCAAGTGACGCCGGGCGGTTCATCGGCATTCCTGTCGCGGAGCGACAGGGCTACATTGTTCCTTCGGCAATCAACACCGCGCCCGGCTGGTTTGTCTGACGGCAGTGGGCGTAGTGTTCGCGCAGCAGCGGCAGTCTGTCGGCGGTGTCAATCAGTTTGTAGTCGATCTGGAACGCTTGCAGAATCGGGTCGGTGAACGTGCGGGCGGAATCGGTGGTGGTCGAACCGGCGATAAGATAGCTCCGGTAGCCGATCACGGCGAACAGTGGCAGACCGTAGTCGTGAATCGCGTTTCGCAGCGAATCGCCCGACTCGAACAAGCCGGTGCATTGGATCATCACGAGCGGCCGCGCTCCACCCAGGTGCAACCCCGCAGCGATGGCCCACGCTTCTCCTTCGCGACAAACGCGGATCAGCCGCAGGTTTGGCGACGCGGCGAGAGCCGATTCCCAAGTGCCGAGCGTGCTATCGGGGAGCCAGACCACGTGGCTGATTCCCATCGCCACGAGTTCGGCAACGAGTTGGTCTCCGGTGAACATGGCAGCATGCTTCTCCGCGAGGGGGATCACTCGTCGCGAGACGGCGCGGGAGGAGCGGCCACGTCGAGTCGCTTCTTGATGGGTGAGACCCAAATAAGTGGACGGCCTGATTCGTCGATGCGAATGTCATGTTGCAGGCGGGTCATTCCGGTCACCGTCTTCAACATCGTGTTGTACGACACGTGCCGGCGTGGATGCGACACTTTGACCCTGGCCGGGTCAATCCGCTGAGCCTGCATGGCGTGATGATCCATCAGCACGGGAATCTTCGCGACGTCGGCGACACTTTCGAGCACGGCCTGGAGTTCAATTTCATCGAGTTCGATCGGTAACAGCTTGAACATGACAGGCGCCGTTTCCGCCCCTTTCTTCGTGAGTGGCCAGCCGACGGGCCAGACATCGTTTGCTTCCTGCAACGTCACGATGGTCAGTTGCAGCGAGCCGGTCTTCGACCGCTGCGGACGGAAGCCGAGTCCCCATTCGTTCAGCAACGCGGCGAGTGCCGTCCCGTTCGCGATCCCCTTGAAGGGGTGGCGAACTTTCGCCGTGGCACCGGCCGCCTCGATGCGAGCCGCGGCCGCGTCGCTGAAGTTCAGCGGGAATTCGCGTGGCAGGTCGAACGCGGCGATCGCTTCGGCGAGCGGTTCCCCTTGAAGTTCCTCCCGGACTGGAGGTGTCAGGCTGCGGAAGAGGCGTTCGAATTGATCACTACTCAATCCCCACACCGGCTTGCCCGTTGGTGAACCTTGTGCGCCAAATTCGCGGAGTTCGATCAGCCATTCGGCGAGCTTGTCCGCTTCGGCTTCTGTGAAGCTGCGATCGGTAAACACGACCCGTCCGGCGCGATCAAGTTGTCCAATCAATTGCACGCGGCGGATTCCATTGCCGAGCGTCTGTTCCGTGATGCTCAGCTTCTCGGCGATGTCTCCCGGCCGAATCGTCAGCGGAATCTCGAGTTTTTCAAACACGCGCAGCCACCGTTGAGCCTGCAATCCGACGCCTTCTTTGCCGACCAGAAGTTGCACGTCGAGAGAAGCCTTGGAGGATTTATCCCGCGCGGCTGGTTTCGCGGCAGGTTTGCTTGCGGGACCGGGACGCTCGGTCACGATTTGTCCGGACACCTGCGGCAGTGGCCGTGAGAACGCCACCACCAAGACGACCAGACAGGTCAGGGAACAGCGGCGGCGGTTGGGCATAGCGGACGCCTTGGCGTCACTTGGCGGCGGCCAGTTCGGCCATGCGGATGGCCGGAACGACCACCCGGTCCCAGTTCTTGGACAAGTAGTCCGGCGGTCCACCCTTTTGAGCCACGACGTGAGCGACGTTCACGGTCGGGACCATTTCGATGGCGTCCCACGGACAGACGGTCAATTCGTACGGGTCCGACTTTTTCGTGGGGATGTGGACGCACACTTCGCAGCCCACGCAGCGTTCGACGTCGATTTCGCACCACGATTGCAGCCCGGCAATGGATTCCCCCGGCACTTTGTAGATGCAATCGACCGGGCAGACTTCCAAGCACGCTTCGCAACCCGTGCAGTTGTCGGCATTGATAACCGCAACTTCCTTGGGAAGTTTTTTTCTCGAACCGCTTTTCGCCATCGGACTGACCTTTGCAGGGGAGCCGAAACTCACAGAGATTTGAATCTGTGCCGGATTCTAGCGTTTGATGGTCGGATGACAATCCGATCCGACGTGAGGCGTTCTCATTTCCAGAATCTGGGAAGATGGAGCGTTTGATTCGGACTTCGGTTGAGAAACAAAACTGCGCGCGGGTCAAACAGCATGTTGGCGAACCGCTGCTGCACAGGCCCACTGTAGATCAAGCCCTTGTGGCTCGGTGATTCCTGGTTTCCCGCTATCCTGCGAGTCAGCCAGGCCACAAGGGCTTGGGCTACAGGTTTCGATGCGCCATGCACCCAATCCGGCAGTGCTCGGGGCTACATCTGGTTCATGACGCTCTTCGGCAGCCATTCGGTGCCAGCGGAAGGCATTGTCAGTTGCGCACTGGGTTCCTGAGCGTGGGCTTCGCAGATGCTTCGGATTTCGTCGCGGACTGCGAAATAGGCGTCGATCACGCGGGTATCCCACTGCGAGTCGGCTCCGCGACGGAAGATGTTTTCAAGAACGTCCAGCGGCATGCCGGCACGGTACGGGCGATCGCTTCCCATGGCGTCGTAGCTGTCGGCCACAGCCAGGATGCGGGCCATCAGTGGGATTTCTTCTCCCTTCAATCCATCGGGATATCCCTTGCCGTTCCATGATTCGTGGTGATGCCGCACGCCGGGAATCACTGTCTGGAGATTCTTGAGACCCACAAGGATTTCGTAGCCGATCATGGGGTGCTTCTTGACTTGTTCAAATTCGTCTGGTGTGAGGTTGCTGGGTTTGCGGAGAATTTGGTCATCGACGCCGATTTTCCCGATGTCGTGCAGCAAGCCCGACAGATAGATCTGCCGCAAATCTTCTTCCGGCAGGTTGAGTTGTTTGCCGAGACGCCGCGCGACGAGGGCGACCCGCTCGCTGTGGCCACGGGTGTAACGGTCCTTGGCATCCAGCGACGAAACGAGTGACCGCACGAAGCACACCAACAGTTCCTCGTGCTGCTGGTAAAGATCGCGGTTGCGAGTGTGCGTGCCGAGAATCGTTCCCACGGAAGCCAGCAGGCTGGCTTGCACGGTGCCAAACTCCTCGTCGTTCGCGGCATTGCAGCAGCACAACCAGCCGCAACGATACGATCCTTCCGCGATCGGCACGAGCACGAAATTTTGCAGACTTGGGAAGTCGTCCGCCAGCAAGCTTTCCGAGACGTGATTCTTCACGAGCGGTCGTGACCAATCGTGCTGATCGAATTGCGAAACCAGTTTCAGAAGTCCGTCCGCGCCAATTGGCATTCGTCCCTGGATGAGGAATTGAGGAGGACGACGTCGTTCGTCCAACCAGACCGCATGCCCCTCGGCCGAGATGACGCCGTGCAATCGTTTGAGCGCCAACCACGCGAGCTCGCTGGGGGCCTTGGAGATTTGCAAGTTCTGCGTCAGAGCATGCAGCAGGCTGATTTCTTCGTACGTGTATTCGATTTGCGAGGTCAGTTGGTGCAGATCGCGCTGCTGCGATTCATGAGCTGTTGCGTGGGCTCCTTGTCGAACCACTGCGTGGAGCAACCGTTTCAGTGTGTGAACGTCGCACAATGGAAGCCCGCTTAGCCAGTCATCCAACTTGGCTTGCGACCAGTTTTGGTTGGCGGCTGCCACGACAAGGTCGTATGGTTGCGCACCGGGATGACTCAGCACGTACCCAATGGCTACCAGTCGTTCGTTGTTCTCCTGCGAAAGCGGAATCGACAGCAATGCGAAGTCCGACGATTGCGGCCATACCAGCGGCGTGTGCGATTCGCGAAGTTTTTGCAGCAAATCCCGCGGAAGGTATTCGAGGCATTCCGCGTGACTGCGACCGAGAATTCTGCCCGAATTCACGTCCACACAGAACAATGGCATCCCGAGATCATCGGCGTAGGAACGAATCTGTCGCAGGACGTGAAGCGACTCGTTCGCCGGCCTGTCTGACTGCGCAGCAGACTGCTTGTCCAAGATTTCCATCTCGGGAAGCGACAAGAGTTGATCGATCGTGGCCAGTTGTTGCGAAATGGCCAGGAGGTCTGTTGCCATAAGCCCACCTTGTTCCGCGCCGTGCGTACTGAAGGCTAGGTTATGTCGTGAACGAGACTGCGGGATGTGCCCCAAATGCGTCAGATTCGAGAACCGGCGGCGTTGGACCTGCGGACAGAGACAATTCCATCAGACAGAGTGATTGTGCCGAGACTGCGAGTTCTGCTGGGATTCGTGCGTGCGCGACGACACCGACAGAAATCGACGAGCGGTCAGGTGTGTCCGCTGGAGTCTCGGCTTGAGCCGGAACCGACCGTGTGTGTCTGCCCGAAGATCGTGAGCGCGTAGTGTGTTTCGCTTGCCTTCCATACCTTACTTCACTTCTCTTGGATCAATCTCCGTTTCGTGCGAGAACCAGTCGTCCATAGAGCGTCTGACAGGTCTCTCAAGATTGAAGATCTCTCCAGTTCCAGCCGTAAGATCACCGATTCCACGCTCCTTCACGACTGCATGAAGATCAAGGACCTCCACCTGCTCATACTCATATTTCCGATCACCTTTCGGCAAATCCAAATCGGCATTCCCGTTCTTGTGCCAACCCACCCAATCAACCGTGTACGTTGCCTCATTTTGCCGACGCAACACCTCGATTCTGAGTATATCTTTCCAACCCGTCGGACTAATTTCCAACGCCCTGACGTCCATAGACGGGTCGGCTCGTCCCTCTGCGCGATTAGGTTTTGTAGCTACCAGCCCTACGCTTTGGATCGCGCGCAGCGCGTCGGCCAAGTCCATGCCGACACGCAATGTCGCTTGTTCCGAACCTGTCCCAATCACATTACTGCTTTTCGCGGCGTAGCACCCGAAAACAGAAACAACTAGGAGTGCAAGCGAAACGGATCTCAACATAACGACCCCCGACCCCATGCTGCGCCAGAATTCGCCACAGTCGGTCGATCAGCCTCGGCGCGGCTATCCGCGGCCCTTCTCGCGATACCGGGCGCTGGCCTGCTTCAACAGACGCTTCTCCGCTTCGGTGAGCGATTGCATTCCGGTCTCATGCAGTTTGGCCAAGATTTGGTCCACCGCTTCCGCTTCGTGCTCCGTAAGCGATTGGTGCTGCCGCTGCCGCTCGGACTCTCGCTTTTTATGCAGTCGCTGGAAGAGGCTGCCAGAGCCTTCGGAGGGTGATTCCTGTGTCTCCGGCGCCTCGGGCGTTGATCGTTCGAGGCTGGTGTAGCCTTCCGAAAAGTCGTATCCCAAAAACGAATCCTCATTGGCTCCCTCGCGCGGAGCTTGCTGCGATGCGTCATGCAGGTTGATCAGGATCAACAAGAATGCCAGCAGCATGAGGAACACGTGACTCGCGACCAGCCCGATCACGATCAAAACTGCCGCGGCGAGAAATGCGAATCGCGGCGAGATATCGGTTGCCGCTCGCGGGCCGACTCGCGTTCCCAGCCACGATTGCAGAATCCGACCGCCATCGAGCGGCTTGGCGGGAACGAGGTTCACCAGCAGCAACATCCAGTTGATGGTGAACACGAGTTGCATGACCTGCGACATCACGGACCGAGTCGATTCGCCACTGGCCAGACCGGCTCCAAGCTGTTGGATCTCGCTCATCAGCGGGTTAAACGCGAGCCATGTCGGTTCCGGAACGATCACCGCCGACAGCGTCAACAGGCAAATCATCAGGTTCACCAACGGACCGCTGCTCGCCACCAGCATCTGAGACTTCGCCGGCAAATGGTCGTCCATCCAAGCGAGACCCCCAAATGGCCAGAGCAGGACATCGTGTCCCGCGCCGCTGACCGCTCGAGTGCAGAGGACGTGACCCAGTTCGTGCAGTGCGACGCTGAGAAACAGCACCGCCGAAATCACGCCGCCAAGCTGCCAGCCAAGCTTCCAGCAGACCACGAACACCAGCAGCGGAAAATACACACTGATGCGGACGCGAACGCCGATCCAAGTTCCCGCGTCAAATGCCCAAGCGAGTGGATGGTGGCGATGATTCATGGCCGACGGCGCTGCAAATCGAGGGCTGCGACGGCTGGTGATTCGACGTGTTCTCGCAGTGAAATCAGAACAACCGCCGCCGTGTCGTGGGACCGATTCTACCAGCGTGCGAAACGGCTCGCAATCGCCGTTCCCGCGTTGCGCCAGCGACCGCCTGCCGCATTTGTGGCCGGGTCACTCCGTGACCCGGCCGCCGAGTCGCGGGGCGACGCGGCCACATTGCGGCTCCGCTGCGTCGTACAACGAATCGTCTCGTCTGCCGATCGCGAAGCGAGATCCTTGATGACGCCGCGAATGAGCCGGAGCAGCCGGTTTTGACTCTCGTTCTGCATTCCTTCCCGTTTCTGCCGTGGATATGCTTCTGTCAATCTTCACTGGACGTGCTGCGAGAACGGAGTTGCTGAATGCCCCCGCAGGTGATCGTTCTCGGTTCGATCAACACCGATCTCGTGATTCGCGGACCACGCCTGCCGGCTCCGGGCGAAACGGTCCTCGGTCACGAGTTCTATCAAGCCGCGGGGGGCAAGGGTGCGAATCAGGCGGTGGCCGCGGCAAGGGCGGCTCGCCAGCCGGTGCGGTTCGTCGCGGCCGTCGGAGACGATTCGTTTGGACACGAATCGTTGCGGCGGTTGCGGGAAGAGAATTTACTCTGCGACGCGATCCGAGTCGTCGCCGGGCAGGCTTCGGGGGTGGCGTTGATTTTGGTGGACGAACGGGGCCAGAACCTCATCAGTGTGGCCTCGGGAGCGAACTGGCACTTGCGTCCGAGTGATTTCGACCGCCTCGACCCCGCCGAACTCGCGGCCGCTCGCGTGTTCCTGACCTGCCTCGAATCGCCTTTGGAAACCGTGACCCATGCGCTCCGGCGAGCGAAGCAGGCCGGTCTGCAAACGATCCTCAATCCGGCACCGGCAAACATCGAGATCGTCGCCAGCGGACTGCTCCGCTGGGTGGACGTGCTGACGCCGAACGAACGTGAAGCGGCATTGCTCGCCGGTATTGACCTGTCGCGTGGACCGCCAGCGGAAGAGGCCGCCGTCGAGCGACTGCGCGAGATGGGTGCCGCCGCAATCGTCCTCACGCTCGGCGACCGCGGTTGCCTTGTCGCGGACGGCCGGACGACCCGTATTCCCGCCCTCACCGTCACTTCCATCGATGCGACGGCGGCCGGGGATGCGTTCAACGGGGCGCTCGCGGTTGGCTTGGCGGAGGGACGCTCTCTCGTTGATGCCGCCGAATGGGCCACAGTGGCCGCGTCGATCAGTGTCACACACAAGGGAGCCCAGCCCTCGCTGCCGCTTCGACGGGAAATTGAAATCGCGTGCAATAATCTCCGGCCGGCCTTCGTTGAGTAGGGTGTGATTATGGAACGCGAGCCAAATCGGACCTCTGACGCCATCCTGCCCACGGTTGAGATGACTCTGCCTTGGCAGGCGGGCGGGCGTTCCGAAGAAGTTCTGTCGACGGCCAACGCGGATCATCGCTTGTCGCGCTGGGTGGCTCAACATGGCAAGGCAATCCGAACGTTTGTGTGGGTGAGCGTGCGGGATGACAGTCTGACGGAGGACCTCGTGCAGGAAGTGTTTTGTCGGGCGTGGGAGGCTCGCGAGCGGTATGTCGAATCGGGACGCGAGCGTGCCTACCTGTTGCGAATCGCCGATCGGTTGGTGTGCGATCACGTCCGGCGGCCGAAACGCGAAGTCAAGGTCGCGGTGGAAATGTGGGAACAGATTGACCCGCAGGCGACGACGGAACTCCCGCTTGACTCGCTGTCACGCATCGAAAGCGAAACGGGATTGCGGACAGCTCTGGATTCCCTGTCTGAGGGACAACGACGGATTCTGCTGCTCCGTTTTTTTGGGGGATTGCAATTCCACGAGATCGCCGAACAAATCGGAGTCCCGCTGAACACAGTGCTCAGCCACTGCCATCGCGGACTGCTTGCCTTGCGAAAGAAGATGCCGGAGGAACCATGAATCGCGAACGCGAGGAAGACCAATTGCTTCGCCGGCTGGAAATCGCCACACGACGACGTGGTGACGACAGCCCGGAACTGCTCGACACCGAATCGTGCATGCTGCACGATGGTTGGGAGCGGCTGACACAGATGCTCGACCGGGCCACGGCCGAGCACGATTCGGTGGTGGTCGAAGAGCGGTTGCTGCGGGGTGTGCAAAGACAGGTCGTGCAGCGGCGGATGCGTCGCCGTGTCATTTCGATTGCCGTTGCTGCCAGCGTGCTGGGCGTTTTCGCGATCGGAGCGTGGATTGGTCTCGGCCGCACAATTCAAGAAATCGCACAGCCGATTCGCGGCGTGGTTCCTGATTCGCCATTTCATTCGGTTCGATCCCCGGATGACTCGCGGCTGAACTTCGCTGCTGACTGGTATCCACCCGCTGGTTCGCATGGTTCAGAGCTGGCCGCCGAGGACGATGTCTGGAGCGACGAACTCGACTGGCAAGTTTCTGAGACACGCGAGTTCATCACGCTTTTGGAAGAGGAATTGGCGAACGATTTCCTGTGAGAAAAGTTTGTCGAGGCGGTTTGGAGCCGTCTCGACAGCTTCGGAATGTCCTGCGTTTCGTTTTCAGAATGGAGACACTCATGCGACGAGCGACGAAGACAACTTGGTTCGCAGCCGTGCTGGCTGCGCTGACGACAGGAGCATCTGGCTGGGTTCAGGCCGACGACGACCGACCCAAAGAAGAATCCCGAGTGGAACGTGGACAAGACCGCGGGCGCGAGGGAGACCGAGAAAGGCGTCCCGAGGATCTGCCGCCGCGTGGCGAATCACGTCGCGACGGCCAGCGTCCCGAAGGCGGATCGCGTGGGGATGGACAACGCCCGCAAGGTGACGTTCGCCGCGAAGGCGGTCCGCGTCCTGAAGCGGGTCCGCGCGGTAACGATCAGCGTCGCGACGGAGATGTCCGTCGAGACAACGGCCCACGTCCGGAAGGCCCACCGCGTGGTGATGGGCAACGGCCTCAAGGTGACATGCGTCGCGAAGGCGGTCCGCGTCCTGAAGCGGGTCCGCGTGGTAACGATCAGCGTCGCGAAGGAGATGCTCGTCGAGACAGTGGCCCACGTCCGGAAGGCCCGCCCCGTGGTGATAGGCCACGTCGCGAAGGAGAACCGCGACCGTAATCGGAGCACGTCCTCAAACTGGATTTCAAAGGAAAAATAATCATTCCCAAGGGAGAGCAAAGTCATGTTAATTCAAAAGACCACGTGGGTCGCGACGCTGCTGGTCGCGATGGCAGGCAGCAGCGCAGGTTGGATTCAGGCGGAAGAGGATCGCCCCAAAGAGGAGCCGCGAGTCGAGAAAGTTCGAGAACGAGAACGAGAAGATCAACCTCGTCGCGAGGAGGGTCGTCCGCCGCAGGGCGACCGCCGCCGTGAAGTGGGCCAGCCAGGAAGCGGACCTCGACCGGAAGGTGGACCGCGGCGCGATGGCGATTCGCCCCGACCCGGTTTGCGTCCGGAAGGTGGACCGGGACGAGAGGGGGAACGTCGCGAAGGTGACCGTGGTCCAGGTGGTCGCGAACCGGGTCGCGGTCCAGATGGTGAAGGCCCGCGTCGCGGCCCTGGTGGTCCCGAGCAAGGACCACGTGGTCCAGGTTTCCCCAGCCGTTTCGGTCAGGGAATTCGCCCCGGCCAACCTGGTCCGGGAATGCCCGAAGGTCCTCGGCGCGGCAATCCTCCTGGTGGCCATCAGGAGGACCCTGGCGAACGTGATCCCGAGATGCTCAAACTGACGCAAATGGATCAGGAACTCGATCGCAAGTCTCACGAGTTGTCAGAACAGATTCGTCGCAATCGTGGGGCTGGTGGCGAACAGAAAGAGCAGCTCAAGAAGGAACTCGCCGAGGTTGTGAACCAGCACTTCAACGTGCGTCAGGAACGTCGTGAGTTGGAACTCAAGCGGACGGAAGAACAGATCGAACGCCTCCGCAACTCGGTCCGGTCGCACAAGGAGAAACGCGACTCGGCTGTGCAGCGCCGCATTGCCGATCTGACCGGCGACGGGGATTCGGATTTCTAAGTTGAAGCGTGACAGTGGGGCATCACCCCTCGAATTGGCTCGGTTCCGGCGAGGTCACCTGATGGTGGCCTCGCCGTTCGTTTTTCCCCGCAACGATTCCATGATTCGTTCGGCCGCTTGCTCACCGCTGTGGATGCAATCGGGAAGCCCCACGCCGTGGAAGGCGTTGCCGGCGAGAACCAGTCGCGAGTGGCGTGCCGTTGCCGCCTCGATCTCCTCGACCAGCCGCAAGTGGCCGACGTGATATTGCGGCATCGAACGCGCATGCCGGGCGACCACCGTGAAGTCGGGACGCCACGTCAGGCCGAGCAGTTGTTCGAGTTCTCGCCGCACGATGGCGAGCAGTTCGTCATCCGGCAATCCGAACAGGTTCGGTTGCATGGCTCCACCCACGAACGTGCGGAGTTGCACGCAGCCTGGCGGAGCTCGATCGGGAAACTTCCGGCTCGTGAACGACACCGCCAGAACCTGTCGTCGTTCGATCGCCGGAATGACCAGCCCGAACGCGTCGAGCGGATTCCGGACATCCGCCAACTTGTGTCCGCTGACGACGATGGCCGTCGAAGCATATTCGATCCGCCTCAGGTTCTCGGCCAGATCGACGGCAAACGATTGCACCAAATCCGCCGCGCGAAATGCCGGCACCGCGACGATGACGGCGTCGAATGGAGTTGAAAGTTCCGGGTCCATCGTCAGCGTGTAGCCATCATTGGAATGCTGAATTCCCGACACGCTGGCAAACAGTTGAATGGTATCGTGCTGACGAACGCGGCTGGCCAGCGCGTTCTGCAATTCGCTCATCCCTCCAGCCAGCGTGGCGAACAAACCGTATCGCGCACCGCTTGCGGATTCGTCGCGACCGGCCGCCCTTGTCGCCTGTCGTCGCAGCCCGCGAATCACGCTGCCAACGTCGCGTTCGAATTCGAGGAATCGCGGCAGCGTCGCCCGCAGGCTGAGCCGTTCCGGGTCCGACGTGTAAATGCCGCCAACCAGCGGTTGCACCAATCGTTCGAGTGCTTCGCGGCCGAATCGCCGTCGCACGAAATCCGCCAGGCTTTCGTCGTCTCGTTCGGCTCCGCGCGGCAACACGGCTTCCAGTGCCATCCGCAGTTTGCCCCACGGCGAAAAGATCGGCGACCGCAGCAGAGCGGTCAGCTTCGTCGGTGCCAGAAGTTGAAATCCTTCCGGCACCTCGACCGGTCGGCCGGCACGCAGCACGAGCGCGCGACGGTATGTCGCGTCAGTCGGAACGAGTCGCGACTCCAACCCAATCCGCCGGCACAGGTCAATCGCCCACGGCTTGTTGGTGATGAACGAATCGGCTCCGCACTCGACCCGGTATCCCGCCACTTCTCGCGTCTCGAACACGCCGCCGACTCGCGATCCCGCCTCGAACAGTGTTACTTCCAGCGGCCGATCCAGCGTCGCCGCCACTTCGCGCAGCCGATGGGCCGCCGCGAGGCCGGTGATTCCGCCACCGATGACTGCCACGCGCAAGCTCGAACGACTCGGAATAGCGGTTGTCTCGGGCGACGTCATGGCCGCTGTCCCATCTCATGCACCATCTTCACCAGCGCCTTGACGTGGTCGGGATTCATGTCCGGCAACACGCCATGCCCCAGGTTGAAAATGTGACCCGACCGCCCAGCGGCGGCATCGAGCACGGCTTTGGCTCGGCGGCGCAACATCGGCAGGTCGGCATACAACGACACCGGGTCGAGATTGCCTTGCACACCGCGGTCGAACCCGACAGTTTGCCACCCGTCCGCCAAATCAACTCGCCAGTCGAGGCCGATCACGTCGCCTCCCGCCTCGCGGCACAGCGGCAGCAGCGCGGGGTTTCCGGTGAGGAAATTGATGACGGGGACGCCGGAATGCAAGCCGGCGATCACAGCCTTGGTGTACGGCAGCACGAATTCGCGGTAATCGGCCGGCGACAAACAGCCGGCCCAACTGTCGAACAGTTGCACGGCCTGACAGCCCGCGTCGATTTGAGCGTTGAGATAGCGAATGAGACTCGCGGTCAATCGGTTCATCAGCGCTGCCCACGCCCCGGAGTCGGAGTACATCAGCGTCTTCGTGCTCACATAATTTCGAGACCCGCCCCCTTCGATCACGTACGACGCCAGAGTGAACGGGGCACCAGCGAAGCCGATCAGCGGGATGTTTCCCGGCAAGTCGCGTCGCACCAATCGCACGGTTTCGAAGACGAAGTCCAGCGACCCAAGCCTTGCCGCGTTGATTTCTACAACGCGATCCACGTCAGCGGCCTCCCGCACCGGGTTGTGGATCACCGGCCCTTCGCCTTGTGCGTACTCCAGTTGCAGGCCCATCGGTTCGAGAATGGGGAGCAAGTCGGCGAACAGGATCGCGGCATCGACGCCGAGAACCCGCTGCGCCGTCAGAGTCACTTCCGCGGCAAGCGTGGGCGTTTTACACAGTTCGATAAACGATACCTTGCCCCGCACGGCCATGTACTCGGGCAGATATCGACCCGCCTGACGCATGATCCAGATGGGCGTGGTGTCCACCGGTTCGCGACGGCAGGCACGGAGGAAGCGGCTGTTGTGCAGTGCGGAATTGAGTTCGGACAAGCAAGATCTTCCCGGCAGGTGTGATGACGGTTGAGTACCGCGTACTGAGTACTGAGTACGCCGCCAATTCTCAAGTCTGCCGCTTGCGTTCGCGAATCATCTGCGCATCGCTGGCCGCCGCAAGCACCAAGTGTCCCATCTTCGGATGCTCGGGTTGCAGATCGACGGGCAAGCCTGCCTCGGCGATGGTCTCGCTCGCCGTCGGACCGATCGACGCCACGACGCAGCGTCGCGCGGCGTTCAACCACGCCTCACGCAGGTCAAGCGACTGGGCCACGTTGAGCACGTTGTGAAGTTGCTGGGCACTGGTGAACATCAACACGTCGAACTGTCCCGCGACCGTCGTCCGAATCGCGTCCTCGAGTGGTTGGGTGTTTTCGGGCAACGCCCAGCGATACACCGGAACGGGCAAGACATCAGCCCCGCGCTCGTGCAGCGCCGCGTATAATTCATCGCTCGGCTTGCCGTATTCCTGAACGGCGATCACTTTGCCAGACATCGGAACGTGTGTGTCGAGTACCGCCAACAGGTCGCGCCACGTGTTCGGTTCGGGAACCAGGTGATCCATCCGCACCCGCCACTCCCGCAGCACGGCCGCCGGTTTCGGACCGCGCACGATGATGACGCAACGTTGAAGTGCCTCCAAAAACTGACCGCGACCGAATTTCGATTCGACGACTTCCGCCAGAGCACGTGTACCGACTCCGGTCAGCAGCACAACCACGTCAATCCGTCCGGCGAAAAGTTCGTCGGCGAATGCGAACGCCGCAGGATTCTGATCGAGCGGGATCTCCCGCATCGACGGCACGACGGTCGCAATGCCTCCCTGGCGCTCGATCAGCGACCGCATATCGTCACCGCGGCGACTCTCGAACGAGCAGACGCGCAGGCCAGCGAGGCCCGATGGCGTCGAAGAGTTTTGATCAGTTGGTTCCGGCATGGCGGCGATTGTAGCACGGAACTGGCTCGTCATCCGCCCCGGCCGCTTCAGGGGCGTGGGACAGTTTGCCGCGTACGCCACAACTGCTGTCAAGCTGACCCGCCACCCGTCTCAGCCACGTGCGAATAGCCTCGCCGTTTACGGCGTCGGCTGTCGGACTTCGATTTCATTGCGGATCGCTTGAAGTCCGACGACTTGTCGCAGCGATTCCTGAGCGAGCTGTTTGTGATAGTAGCTCGCCACGCAACCCTTGAGCGTGACCACGGTGGCTTCGATTTCGAAGGCCAGTTCGTACCGTGCCAATACCAGGCAATCGGCCAAAGCTCGCTCGATCCGTCGGGGCAGTTCACAGAATACGTGCGGCTTCGGTAACAAGGACATCTACGAATCCCTACTGGAGTGTCAATTGATGGGATGTCAATTGAGAATGCAAGGAGCCGACCGGGGTGAATAGGCGCTCGCCCGAACGGACCACTGAGGTCAATTCGGCTATCGCACCCCGGTCGGTTTTTCCTCGTGTCTGGTGGATACGATCGAGGGGCACCGGCGGGTCGACTATCTCTGGCCGGCAGCGCAACGTCTCGCAGTCGTGTGACTGGTGCAAGGCACGTCGCGTGCCACACCGAGGCGGCATTCTTTGGCAGGCTCCAACCGCTGTGAAGCCAAGGGGATTCGCATCCAGATCGCGATTCGACAGACAGGAACGGCTCATCACGTTGCCACGCAAACGGGCAAGCCGCGACTACGAACCGCGCGGGAGTTGGCGGGGAGTCGTGAGTTGATGTGGCTCGATCAGTGGTCCATAGAACTCGGGACGGCGGTCGGCAAACCGATCGATCTCGTGCTTGTCCGGGACGCGGATGATGTGCTTCCTCCGTGCCCGCGTCGGATCGATGTCGGCGTACAGAATCTCTTCGCCGAGCGTCATTGATTCTACGAGCGTGGCACCATTCGTATCGACGATCTTGCTGCGCCCGATAAATGGGAAGCCGCGTTCCTCACCCACGCGATTGACCGCGGCGAAATAGACCGCGTTCTCCAGCGCTCGGGCATTGATCACGCTGGCCGCGGTGCATTCTGCACCCGGCGGCCAGTTGGTCGGCAGCACGATGAGATCGGCCCCCAGCAGCGACAGGCAACGCGACGCCTCCGGGAACGCGGCGTCGTAGCAGATCAACATGCCGACGTTGAGTTCACCGGCTCGATGCACGGCAAACGGCCGGTCGCCCGGTGTGGTAAACATGTCCACGCCGAGGTACGGCAGGTGGACCTTGCGATACGAACCGACCACTCCCGCCGGCCCGACCAGCACTGCCGCGTTGAAGATTCGTTCGGACCCGCTGCTTCGGTCGAGTTCCAACATTCCGAACACGGCATACCCGCCAAACTCCGCACACGCAGCCCGCATCCGATCCGTCGCCGGGCCGGGAATCGGTTGCGCGAACGGCCGCGCCTCGTCGAGATTCTCGAAGCAATACCCGCTCGCCGCGCATTCGGGGAATACCGTCAACACGGCTCCATTGGCACGCGCCTCTCGCAGCCGGGCGATCATCGTGGTGACGTTGCCATCCACGTCCTTCAGGCTGACATCCATCTGCACGGCGGCGATTTTCATGCAACATTCCTTCTGATTCTCCCCTCTCCCCTTTTGGGGAGAGGGGCCGGGGGTGAGGGGCGGTCCAATCCGTCTCTCGAATTACAGCGGAGACGATTGCGATAAAAGTCGTAGGCGAGCCGGGCGGCGTCAGCCGCCGGACTTTCTCGAGACTCACGCAGGTCCGGGGGCTAACGCCGCCCAGCTCGCCAGCAATCCTTGGAATACTCGAGTTTGCGTTCCCTGCGCCACGCGAACGATCTCACTCCACGTACACGAACTCGTTCGCGTTCAGCAGCGCGTGGCACAGGTCCACAATGGCCGCGGCACGAGCCGGGTCGAGGAATTTTGGCAGCGGCTGCGGCAGGGCGACTGGTTCACCGGCGGCCTGATGTTCGGCCACGAGACGCTCTTGCGAGGCGAGGAACTCTGTTGTCAGCCGCAATTCCATCTTGGTAGGCGCTCGGCCGAACGCCAATTCGAAGGCTTGACGGCACAATGGCTCGAGTTCGGCTTGCGGATGGTCGCGGAGCAGCCGCCCAGCGAAAGCCTGTGCGTATCCCACGACCTGTTCGCCGTTGAGCAGCATCAGAGCCTGTGGAGCAATCGTGGTCGTGGGACGACACGCGCAGCTTTCGTGCATGTCCGGCAAATCGAACGCCTGCAAGAAGGGGTACGGCAAGTTGCGTTTCGCCAGGATGTAGATCGACCGGCGATGCCGATCCGCCGCATCGGACGATTTCTTCCAAGCTTCTTTCGTGTAGAACCCCTCGGGCAATTCCGGTTGCACACCGGGACCGAACAGGGCTTCGTTGAGCAATCCCGACACGGCGAGCATCGAATCGCGGATCGCTTCGGCATCCAGACGTCGCCGCGGGTAGTGCCAGTACAGCCGGTTGCCGGGATCTTTCTCGGCAGCCGTCTTCGCTCGATCACTCTCAACTTTCGACTCCCGACTCTCGACTCGCCCCTCCTGCCGGTACACCGCCGACAGCATGATGAGTTTGTGCATTCGCTTCAGTCCCCACGCAGGGCCGGTCGCTTCCATCACACTGGGCGATACGAATTCCGCAGCGAGCCAATCAAGCAGTTCCGGATTCGACGGCGCGGCGCTTTGCACGCCGAAGTCGTTCGCATTTTCCACCAGACCCCGACCAAAATGTCCCTGCCACACGCGATTGATCATCACACGAGCGGTCAGCGGGTGAGTTGGTGATGTGATCCACTTCGCCAACGCGGCGCGGCGACCCGACCCGTTCGGAGATGCCACCGGCAGCACGTCGGCATCGTATTTCGCGTCCGGTGGGAGCAGGATGCTGATGAACCCCGGACGCAATTCGTCGAGCGGTTTGTTGTATCGGCCCCCCGCCAGCAGGTGCGTCGCGGGCATGTTGGCCGTCTGTTCTCGCACCAGCATCCCCTTCACCGACCGCGACGGCTGCGGCTGCTCCTTTTCGAGCCGGGCGACCTCCGCCCGCAACTCGATGCGGCGATTCTTGTCACCATCTGACATCTCCGCCAGCATCTTCTTTTCGTCCTTGTCCTTCTCCATCTGGCGTTCGGAAAAGAACGCGAATTGATGTTGCAGCGTGCTGCGGTCTTCCGGCAGCGCGTCGATCGCATCGAGCACCGGTTTCGGGAATTTGTTTCGCTTGACCTTCGAGACGCGGGTGTACGCAACGACTTCCAATTCCCGCAGCTCATTGCGAACGGCGGCCGTTCGGGCCAACCAATCGTTGAATTCCTGACGGTACTTCACCAGCGCGGCGGATTCGCCGACAGGCAATCGGTCTTCCGGAATGATCCCCGCGAAGAACGCCTGCAGTCGGTAGAAGTCGGCTTGCAGCAGGGGATCGAACTTGTGGTCGTGGCACTGCGCACAGCCAATCGACACGCCGAGGAACACCGCACCGACGTTGGTGGTCAGATCGTTCAGCATGTCCTGCCGCGCCAGCAGAATGTTCGACGCATTGCTTTCATCCGGCCAGAGGCGGTTGTAACCCGACGCGATGACGGAGTCCGTGTTGTCGGGAAACAGTTCGTCCCCAGCGAGTTGCTCCTGCACAAATCGGTCATACGGCATGTCGCAGTTCAGCGCTCGGATGACATTGTCGCGGTACTGATATGCGAGCGGTCGCAATGGGTCCGCGTTGTAGCCAGCCGTGTCAGCGTAGCGCACGAGATCGAGCCACATCCGCCCCCACCGCTCGCCGTAGTGCGGACTCTCGAGCAGCCGGTCGATCAATCGCTCGTAAGCGCTCGGGCTTTGATCGGCTTCGAATTCGGCGATCTCTTCCGGTGTCGGAGGCAATCCGAGCAGATCAAACTTTGCCCGCCGTAGCAGTTCGCGTTTCGATGCTTCGGAATTGAATCCGCCGATTCCTGCCGACTCCAGCCGTTTGAGAAGCAACGCATCAATCGGCATGCGGACTTGTCCGGCTGCGGCAACTTGTGGCACCGGCGGCCTCACGACAGTTTGGAACGCCCAGTAGGATCGCTCGGCGTCACTGAACTTGGGTTTGGCCGGTTCGACCGGCGGCTGGTCCGCCGCCAGCGATACGATGGCGATGCCGGCCAGCATCATCCAGCAGGTCACGAGGACAATTTGACGGTGTTGTATCATCTCGTTTTTGCTCGCGTGTGTCAGGTTGTCACTTGTCCAGCGTGTCGAGTCTACCACAGGCGGGAACCAATTTCGACGTGTTTTCACGCCGCTTGCTGGCAATGGCAGAGTTGCGCTAGAATGCCCGCCCGTCATTCATCACCGAGCAAAAGGGGCAAGTGGAGACCAATTGCCAATGACTGTTGTTCGCGGTTTTCTGATCACAATTGCCAGTGGTGCGGGCTTTGCAATTGTGGGCGGGTTGCTTGGCTTCGCACTCGGAAAACTCGCACCAGATTACTATCGGATCGTGTTTCGCATTCCACGAGATGTGGACCTCGATCCAGCGCACGCAGGGTTAGGTCTCGGAGCGACGCAAGGTCTAGGCGGGGGACTGTTCATAGGACTCGTGATCGTGCTCGCTGTTGCCTGGTACAATTCTCGTGGGACAAAAACTTCAGCATAACCTGGCGCAATCGAAGCGGTGTCTTTGAATGGATGCTGTACTGAACGGCCATGCACTTTCGCAAGACTATAGCCATCTCACCGCCATGCCCCTGATCTTTCGACTGCGAACGAAGTACACCATCCCCATCGAAGTCGACTCGATTCGAGAGCCGTCGTGACACCACGGATCAACATCGCGCAGACGTTGCGAGATTCGGCGGTGAAATGGCCGCACCAGCGGGCGGTCGTGGTTCCGGCGGGACGCGAGTCCAGCGGCCGTGTGACGTACTCGCACCTGACGTTCGAACAACTGGATTGCGAGAGCGACCGGTTGGCTCGCGGGTTGCGAGACCTCGGCGTGACGCCGGGGACGCGGATCGTGTTGATGGTCCGGCCGAGCCTCGAATTCATCGCCCTCACGTTTGCGCTGTTCAAGGCGGGGGCGGTCGTGGTGCTGATCGATCCCGGCATGGGTCGCACGGGGATTTTCGATTGCCTCAATAAAGTCGAACCGCAGGGGTTCGTCGCCGTACCGATCGTGCAGGCGATCCGCATTCTGAAACGCGGCCGGTTCGCGCACGCGAAGTTCAACGTCACGGTCGGCGGTCGGCGTTGGTTTTGGGGCGGTCCCACGTACCGTGCCCTGCTCGGCGGTGAATGGCAACCGTTCGAAATCGTCGCGACGGCCGCGACCGATCCGGCAGCGATCATTTTCACCAGCGGATCGACCGGTCCGCCGAAGGGAGTGCTGTACGAGCACGGCATGTTTGCCGCACAGGTCGAGTGGCTCCGCGACTACTACAAAATTGAACCGGGAGAAATCGACCTGCCGGGGTTCCCGTTGTTCGCGCTGTTCAATTCTGCGATGGGTGTGACAACCGTCATTCCCGACATGGACCCGACTCGCCCCGCCAAGGTGAACCCCGAGCGAATCGTCGAGGCGATCCATGACAACCGAGTGACACAGGCCTTCGGTTCCCCCGCAATCTGGAATCGAGTCGGGCGCCACTGCGAAGCAAATGGCATCACGTTACCGACGCTCCGCCGAGTCCTCTCCGCTGGTGCTCCGGTGCCGGTGCAGGTTCTCGAACGAATGCGGAAATGCCTCGTCGCGCCCGATGCCGACGTGTTCACACCGTACGGTGCGACGGAATCGCTTCCGGTTTGTTCGATCTCCGGCCGAGAAGTGTTGGAGCGCACGGCCGCGTTGACTCGCCTCGGTGCCGGGACGTGTGTTGGCCGGCCATTTCCGAACATCGAACTCAAAATCATCGACATCACCGCCGGACCGATCGTGTCGCTTGCCGACGCGCACGAGTTGCCTGCTGGAGAAGTTGGCGAGATTATCGTGCGAGGCGCCGTCGTCACCCGTGAATACTATTGCCAGCCAGATGCAACTCGGCTGGCAAAGATTCCCGACGAGCAGTCCAGCTTTTGGCATCGCATGGGCGACGTCGGCTACCTCGGCACCGACGGTTGTCTCTGGTATTGCGGTCGCAAGGCGCACATTGTGGAGACGCCGCGCGGACGGCTGTTCACCGACCGCTGCGAACCGATTTTCAATGAGCATCCCCGCGTGTTCCGATCTGCGCTTGTTGGCATCGGCCAGCCGCCGAACCAACAGCCGCTGATCGTGATCGAACCGGAACCGGGCTGCTTCCCCGATACGGAGTCCGATTCGAACAAGTTTCGCATGGAACTCCGATTACTCGCCGAAGCCAATCCATTGACGCACGAGATCGACACGATTCTGTTTCACCGGTCACTCCCCGTGGACGTCCGGCACAATGTGAAGATCTTTCGCGAGAAACTCGCCCCGTGGGCCGCCAAACAACTCCTCTCGCCCCCGGAGGTGGAGAGGGACCGGAGGTGAGGGCGAGTGTCTCCCACCGATCAACTGCATGCCAACGAACCATCCCGTGCCCGACCATCTCCCACTGTTTGCGTTCGGCACTCTCCGCCGCGGCGAATGCAATCACGGTCTGCTGCTGGGTTGTTACGATCGCTGGTTGCCCGCGACGCTGCCGGGATTTCGTGCCACAACCGCGAGACACGGGTTTGCGGTCGTCGTGGAAGATCCCGGAGAATCGGTCGCGGGAGAACTGTTCTTCCTGTGCGACGATGGGTACGACGAGACGCTCCGCC
>JACRIH010000310.1 GCA_016235885.1 Planctomycetales bacterium
CGTAGGCCGGACCCCTTGGTCCGGACTAACCGTTTCTCGTCCAGTTCAGCCGTTGTAGTCGACTTCGTCCGGACCACGGGGTCCGGCCTACGTCACGCCTCAACTATTCGACCGGCGATTGGAATTCGTTGCACCGCGTTTGGTGACGCGTTCGTCACGTCGCTGCGATTTCGCTTCTTCGCTTTGTTTGCGGCGTTCACTGAGCATTTCCTGACGAGTCATCTGCTGTTCGGAACCATCGGAGGTCGAAGTCTGTTGGCCTCCACGAGTTCGTGTCTGAGCAGACTGCGACTGTTGTTGCTGCTGCATGATGGCCATTTGCCGGAGTCGTTCCTGCTGCATCAGCATGTTGTTCATCTGTTGTGCCTGCTGAGCCGTGTTCAGCATCTGCATGGCGGCGGCAGCGTTAGCCATGCCTCCG
The DNA here is from genome assembly GCA_016235885.1 of Planctomycetales bacterium. Classification (GTDB taxonomy): domain Bacteria; phylum Planctomycetota; class Planctomycetia; order Planctomycetales; family Planctomycetaceae; genus JACRIH01. Next base: position 422 of record JACRIH010000310.1, read on the forward strand.
CCCGCTCCGGCCATCGCACCTCCGCCGCCACCGCTGGACATCCCACCGCCTCCGCCCCCGCTTTGTCCGCGTCCACACGCGTGCGCGGGGTGGGCCGCTCCGACTGTGATGACGCCCGCCACCAACACAGTCGCCGTCCAAACTGTCACCTTGCTGTACCAGAGTTTCGATCGTTTGCATTGCATTGCCGCCGCTCCTGACTTGGGACGAATTGATTGTCACCCAAGGACTGTGAACGCTGCGACACGTCGGCTTTCAACAGGCTGAGAACGATAGTTTTCAAGTTTCCTTCAGAATCTTCTCGATGAGTGTCCGTTGTTCGACTGACAGGGCCGGGCATAGAATGCCACGCCTGACGGACTTGATCCGCCCTGTTGCGTCCGCCGATCCCGGCCAGAATCACATCGTGAGCAGTTTCTCTTCCGAACCGTCGCCGACCGCTGAACTCGTGGATCGGGTGATCCACGGCGACCGCCGCGCGCTGGCGGAATTGTTCGAACTGTACCGCGACCGGCTCAGAAAAATCGTGCGGTTTCGCCTCGACCACCGGCTGGCCGCCCGTGTCGATGTCGAGGACGTGTTGCAGGAAGCGTATCTCAACGCTCAGGACCGTCTGCAATATGTGCTCACGGAATCAACGGGGGACGGGAGCGGTGGCCTGTTCGTGTGGTTCCGGTTGATCGTCGGCCAGACGCTCGTCGATATTCATCGCCGTCATCTGGGGGCACAAGCCCGCGACGCCGGTCGGGAACGCACATCGCGCGACGCCAACGCATCGTCGTCCGTGATGTCATCGTGGCTGTTCGGTCACCTGACGTCACCCAGCCAGGCCATGCTGCGAAAGGAGCTGACGGAACAACTCGAAACGGCATTGGATTCGATGAGCGAACTGGATCGCGACGTGCTGGTGATGCGGCATTTCGAGGAGCTCACAAATCAAGAATCAGCCCGCGTGCTGGGCATTTCGGAACAGGCGGCCAGCGTTCGTTACGTCCGCGCGTTGAAACGCTTGCAAAACATTCTGGTCGCCATTCCCGGCTTCGTCGAAAGACGCCCGACATGAACACGCCGCCTCCCGACCCGCCGACCGGAACGGACTGCGATGCGGAGTTCTTCGGGCTTCCGGTCTCCGACCCCACGAGCGCGGATGCCTCGCGCGATGTCGTCGAATTGGCGGTGTCGAGCTTCATGGACGGGTTGCGCCGCGGGACACGGCCCTCGGTCGATGAATTCGCGCAGCGTTACCCGGAGCACGCGGACGAAATTCGAGAAGTCCTGCCGCTCGTGGCCGCGATGGAATCGTGGAAAACCGCCCGCGAATCACCCGGCGGCGTGAAGTCGATTCCCGCCGCAATTGGCCTCGAACGGCTCGGCGAATTCCGCCTCGTTCGCGAGATCGGGCGCGGCGGAATGGGGGTCGTCTACGAAGCCGTGCAGGAACCGAGCGGACGTCGAGTCGCGTTCAAACTCCTGCCGTGGCGGCTGCCGGAAACCTCGCCGTGGCGGCAACGATTCCTCACCGAAGCCCGCACGACCGCTCGACTGCGGCATCCGCACATTGTGCCCGTTTACGAATTCGGCGAGCAGCAGGGATGGTGCTACTACGTGATGCAACTCGTGGAAGGCTTGTCGCTCGACCGGATCATTCGTCTGTTGAAACAACCCGCAGGCACCGTCTCGGCCGACGACATCCAGCGTGCTTTCGCGACCGGCAACCTCGCGGGGCGAGCCACCACGGATGCCAGCGCTCCGCCATCGACCACGTCCCCCACGGGAGACAAACCGGGCGGAACTCTGCGTCGCGATTCGTGGCAGCAGATCGCCGCTATCGGAATTCAGGCGGCTGACGCGCTGCGATTCGCTCATGCGCGCGGGACACTCCATCTCGACGTCAAACCGGCCAACCTGCTGCTCGATCCCCACGGTTCGGTGTGGCTCGCGGACTTCGGCGTCGCGTCGCAGCGAGACGATCTTCTCGGCGGTTCAGCGGGACACCTGGCCGGCACGCTGCCGTACGCGGCACCGGAACAAATCGACGGTCTGGCCGACGAACGCAGCGACCTCTACTCCCTCGGCACCACGCTGTACGAACTGTGTACTCTGCGACCGCCGTTCGAAGCCACCACGCGGACGAAACTCGTCGCACAGATGCAAACGACAATTCCACCGCGACCGCGCGAGGTGAACCGCCTCATCCCCGTCGAACTCGAACGAATCATCCTGAAGGCCACGGAGAGGACACCCGAACTTCGTTTCCAATCGGCCGACGAACTGCTGGAGAGCCTGTGGCAATTCATCCAGCGAAAACAGACCACGGTCTCGTCCAGCGGCTGGGGCGAATTGTTTGGCCGCCTGCTTCGCCGCGATGGTTCGTGATCCGCACGAGACGCCAACCGGTTCACGAAACACGATCAGGCGAGCCGGGCGGCGTTAGCCCTCGGACTTTTCGGTTGCGAGCCGCAATGGTCCGGGGCTAACGCCCTCCGGCTCGCCTGCGACTTTAGGGTGCTAGCTCGGCGGCAGCTTGTGTCCCATCTTGTCTCGCTTCGCGGCCAGATAACTCTCGCGATGCTTTTCCGGCGGCGCGATGATCGGCACCTGCTCGACCACTTTCAAATCGACGCCAGAGTAGACGAAGGCGTCGGTCTTCTTCGGATTGTTGGTCAGCAGGCGGACCTGGCTCAAGCCGAGGTCTTTCAGGATTTGCAAACCGACCATGTAATCCCGCTCGTCCGCCTTGAAGCCCAGTTTGTGATTCGCTTCGACGGTGTCGTAGCCTTCGTCCTGAAGGACGTACGCCTTCAGCTTCTGCACCAGCCCGATGCCGCGTCCCTCCTGCGGGAGGTAGACGACGGCTCCGGCTCCTTCCGCGGCGATCATGCTCAGCGCCATGCGAAACTGGTCACCGCAGTCGCAGCGCAATGAACCGAGCAGGTCGCCGGTGAAACAGGAGGAGTGCATGCGTACGAGCGGTGCGGCCTTCGATGTCAGGTCGCCCATTACGATGGCGAGCGGCACCTGATCGTCGTGTTCGACGTGATACGCGATGACGCGCGCCAATCCGAATTCGGTCGGCACATTGGCTTCGACTTCGCGCCGGACCAGTTGCTCGCGCAGCCGGCGGTGCTTGATGAGTTCCTCAATCGAGATGATCGGGATGTGGAATTCTTCCGCGAGCGCCTGGAGTTCGGCCGAATCGGCCATGCCCGATCCGCGCCGGCTGAGGATTTCGATCAGCACGCCCGCCGGACGCAAGCCAGCCATGCGGAGCAAATCGACGGTCGCTTCGGTATGTCCGGCTCGACGTAGCACGCCGCCGGGCTTGGCCAGCAGCGGGTACACGTGTCCCGGTCGGACAAAGTCCGGGGCCTTCGATTTCGGATCGGCGATGGCTCGCAGCGTGCGCGCCCGATTCTCCGTGCTGACTCCGGTGCCACTATCGCGGTGATCAATCGGGACCAGCCACGCAGTTTGCATCGGCGCATTGTTTTGATCGCCGGGAACCATCGGGCCGAGTTGCAGGTGTTCGGCCACGTCGCCCGTAACCGGAGCGCACATCACGCCCCGTCCGTATTCGAGCATGAAGCCGACCATCTCGGGCGTGACATGTTCGGCGGCGCACACGAAGTCTCCTTCGTTCTCACGCTCGGCCGCGTCGACGACGATCACCAGATTGCCGGCCCGCAAGGCGGACAGGGCGTCGTCGATGGAGTGTTGTTGCATGGTGGATGGTGGATGGTGGATGGTGGATGGTGGATGGTGGATGGTGGATGGTGGATGGTGGATGGTGGATGGTGGATGGTGGATGGTGGATGGTGGATGGTGAGTGGTGAGTGGTGAGTGGTGAGTGGTGAGTGGTGAGTGGTGAGTGAAACGCCCGCCCCTCATCCCTCGCCCCTCGCCCCTCCACCCCCATCATTCTGACGATTCAAATCGCAAATCGACAACCGAAAACCTAAAATCCGAACCCAAGTCGCAAATCCTCCCTCCTGACCGGAACAATCATGAACCCCGATCCGTCACCACTCCGCTTCGAAACCCGCTGCGTTCACACCGGCGTGGACCAGGACGCGGCGTTCGGCAGTTGCATCACGCCGATTTACCAGACGTCCACGTTTCGGTGGGAAACGCTCGCGGGGGGGCCGAAGGGGCCGGACTACACTCGCAGCGGTAATCCCACACGCACCGCGCTCGAAACAAATCTGGCGGCGCTCGAAGGGGGGATCGACTGCCGAGCCACCGCCACGGGCATGGCGGCCACGAGCGTTGTCATGCATCTGTTCCAGCCCGGCGATCACATCGTGTCGGGGACGGAAGTGTATGGCGGGACGTATCGCGTCTTCACGAAAGTGTTCGCCAACCTCGGGCTGGAATTCTCGTTCGTCGACATGCGCGACCTCGACGCCGTGCGCCGGGCGATCACTCCGCGCACGAAATGCCTCTGGCTGGAAACGCCCAGCAACCCGCTGCTGAATCTGACCGACCTGGCCGCCGCGGCGACGTTGGCTCGCGACGCGGGGGCGATCTCGGTCTGCGACAACACATTCATGTCTCCGTATTTCCAGCGGCCGTTCGAGCACGGCGTGGACATTGTCGTCCACTCGACCACGAAGTACCTCAACGGCCACTCGGACGTGTGCAGCGGCGCCGTCATCACGCGGCATCCCGAACACGCCGAGAAGATCGGCTACCTCGTGAACGCGATCGGCCTCGCCTGTTCGCCGTTCGATGCCTGGCTCGTGCTGCGCGGCGTGAAGACACTCGGTCCGCGCATGGAAGCGCATCAGCGCGGGGCAATGGCTGTGGCGCGGATGCTGGAGAAACACGCCGTCGTCGAGCGCGTCTACTACCCCGGCCTGCCGAGCCATCCCCATCACGAACTGGCTACGCGCCAGATGACTGGTTTCGGCGGGATGCTGAGCTTCGACATCAAAGGCGGTCGCGACAAAGCCGAACGCGTGTTGAACCGCACCAAACTGTTCGCCATCGCCGTGTCGCTCGGCGGAGTCGAATCGCTGATCGAATACCCGGCCATGATGAGCCACGCCTCGATGCCTCCCGCCGCCCGCCTTGCCGCCGGCATCGGCGACGGCACGATCCGCGTGTCGGTGGGAATCGAGCACCCGGACGATCTGATTGCCGATTTGCGTCAGGCGCTGGAAGGGTGACGGCACTGCGCGTTGGGTGTAACCGTCCTTCCGGATTTCAGCCCCGAACGGGGCGTCATTCGAAAGCCCAGGGCGCAGCCCTGGGTTTCGCGTGCCAACCGTCGTGTAGCCCCATCGGGGCGAAATTCGCGAACGTCGTCCGTGATATCACGCCCCGTTGGGGCTGCACATCAATCGTCCGATTGATTCCCAGGGCTGCGCCCTGGGCTATCGAATCGGTCCCCGTTGGGGCCAAGACCGGGATGCCGGTGGCACCCTCACCGCGTCAGTAGTCCGTCACCGATCCATCCGGCAACGTGAGGCGTGGCCAGGCCCATTTGTATTTTGGGTCGGCAGCGATCTGCTTCAGTTTTTCGATGTCGATCTGGACACCCAAGCCGGGGCCTTCGGGGAGCGTCGCGTAGCTGGTCTTGTCGTCCACCGTCCACGGGCGGTTCATGAATTGCTCGCCCCATTGCAACGAACCGGGGGCCGTTTCGTGAATCAGGAGGAACGGGATCGACGCGGCGACGCTCAGGCTGGCTGTCGCGCCGAGCGGCGACGTGGTGCAGTGCGGGGCGAGCGGCACGTGGTACGCTTCGGCCAGCACGGCGATTTTTTTCATCTGCGTGATGCCGCCGCAGTGGGCGACGTCGGGTTGCAGGATGTCGATGCACCCCTCGTGCAGGTACGGGATGAATTCCCAGATCGTGTGGTCGCGTTCGCCGGTTGCCATCGGGATCGAGATTTGTGCCTTCAGCCGTTTGAAGACTTCGATGTTGCCGGGGACGGCGACTTCTTCAAAGAACAGCACGTCGTACGGTTTGACCGCCGCGGCGAGCTGGATCAGCGTGGCCGGCGGCACGGCGCAGTGCGCGTCGAACATCACGGTGCCGTCGGGGCCGACTCGCTCGCGAGTCTGTTTGATCGCGTTCACCATGCGCTCGATCTCATTCGGATTGCCCGAATGCGGGTAGATCCCGTGCGGCGGAACTTTGTGAGCCTTCGACGTGGGGTAGACGCGAATCTTGTCCCGGCACGGTCCCCCCAGCAGCCGGTGGACGGGCACGCCCCACAGCTTACCGGTGATGTCCCACAATGCCATGTCGATCCCCGCCAGCGTGTGGCACATGAACGGTCCGCCGCGCATGTCGCGGTGAGCGCGATACAGTTTCTGCCACAGATGCTCGATGCGTGTGGGGTTCTCGCCATCGAGCAGTTCGAACAGCGACTTCGACAACTCTTCGGCTGCCGTCGGCACGAGGGCGCTGACTTCGCCCCACCCGGTGATCTTCTGATTCGTCAGCATTTCGAGATACACCTTGTGCTGCACGCGGTGCGTCTTCATGCCGGTGATGCGGATGCTCGATGCCGAATCCGCCACCTGCGCGGCCGGGTTCTTCTCTTGGGCCACGGCGTGCTGGACGAGCATCATCCCACCCGCCGCTCCCATTGCTCCCAGAAGATCGCGGCGCGTGAATCCGTCAGCAGACGAGGCGTCTCTCATGGGAGTGTCCTTTCGTGGAACGCCACGGTGTCGGAAATCTTTCAACTTGTGGCATCGACTTCCAGCCTGTGAATTCCTGGTGAAAACGACAGGCTGGACCTATCCCACGGCCATTCAACAGGCTGTCAGTTCGCGCCTGGTCCTGTCGTGACGCCGTACAAGTCTCGAATCAGTCGCTGAGTGGTTAACAGTTCATCGACTGCTTTCACGGTACCTGCCGTCGGCTGTTTGCCGATGGGTCCGCGTCGAGAAGTCGGGCGAGTCGATCCCGTCGATTCTATGGTTGGGTTCATCCCCTCGCTCGCGTCGGAACTTCGAGATCGCGAAACCGCTCGTTCCGATCCGACGGTTCCGGCGTTGATCGTTGGTCCAAGCGGTTCGCGGTTCGATGTGCTGGCGATGAATTCTTCCGGCCCTGCGAGTGTTGCAGCCTGTGGTGAACTGGAACGCGCCTCTCCGGATTGCGAACGTGCGTGACTGACGATCACGGCGAATGCGTTTCCCAGCGGGCTGTGTTCCACCCAAATCCCGGCGAACGTCGTGAGGATCGCAGTCTTCGTCCCCACGTCCTCGGTGTACAAATGGACTCCCGAGTTGGTGTTGTACAACCGAAAGATCGTCGTCGTCCCCGGTGCGGTTGACGTGGACATGTATCCTTCGTCCTTTTCGAACCGCCAGCCGATCGACACCAGATAATCGCGTTCGAAGTCATTGAGCGTGTAGTAGTGTCGCCCCGAAATCAGGTTGTACAGACGATGGATCGGGGCGGTGTTCGGCTGGAGACTGTCCATGACGGAAAAGCCCGATTGGCCGGCAGTCTCATCGTGGTAGCCAGCGTTCACCGCGTTTGAGAATTCCGCAGTCGCGATCGTGAAGAAGTGATAGTCCGCGTGCGGATTGTAGGCACGATGCATCCGCGTGACGTGGACCGAAGTGCCGACGGCAACCACGTTGATCGCCCGGCTGGCTGTGTTGCTCGTCCCGCCGTCGCCGTCCGAGACGACGATGTCGATTGTGCGTTGAGCCGTATCGATTGGCGAACCGGAGGTCCGGAAGGTAACGCTTCGCAACAGAGCCTGCGCGGCGGCGGCGGTCGCACTGGCGTTGAACGCGATCGTCAGCGGAGTCGTTCCCGTCCCGCCGCTGAACGAGCCGATGGTCGTCCCGCCGAATGTGACGTTGCTCCCCGTGATGCCGATCTGTCCGGCTTCTGTTCCCTGATGATGCAATTCGAGGCGGTCATCGGCGTTCGCGCCGCCACTAATCGTCACGATCAGCGAGCCGGTGTCGAAGTTGGGCGAATCGTGGTCGCGTACGTGCGCGCCGGAATCGAGGACCACCGGTGCTCCATTTTCGGAGAAGCTGCGGGCATTCGGCGTGAGACCGATCGTGGGGGGCTGGATCTTGGTCACCGTCACGGTTCCAACCACTGTGCAAATCGGGCTGAGAACCACCACCGTTCCCGTGGCCGTCGTGTCCGACGTGATGGTTCCGCTGACTGACCCTCCCAGCAGCAGCGGCAATTGGGCAGGGATCGGCACTGCGAAATGGTTGGCAACAATGGGAACATTCTGATTGTCAAAGCCGTATTCGACATTGTCGTATCCGCAAGCGTTTCCGCTGATGGAACCGCCTGTGACGGCATCGTCATGGACGGCGAACTGAAAGTCCGCATGCACATTGGAACCGGTCAGCGTGCCCGTCCAAAGTCCATCGAGGTGGCTGAGCAGCTCGCGGCGCTCCAGGCGTTCGATTCGCCAATGGCCGGTCCGCAAAGCACTTCGTCTGCCGTGTGTCACCCGGCCGCGTGGAATGCCATTCGCTGCCTGGCGCAAAGCCGATGTCCACCAGCTTCCTCCGAACGAAACGATTCGATCCCACATGATCAGCGTCTCCTGAGCGAACTCGAATGGCTGCGAATTCCGGCCTTCCTTGGAGGTTTCCCACCCGGCTGTCTCAATGCAACCGTGGCGGACATTCTACAACTCGCGACCCGGCCGACAACCGAATCCACCGCATGGGGACCCTTGATCTTGTCGACCTCCCATTTCATCTCCCGGAGGTTATTGTAGAATCGTTTCCGAATCGTGGACGGGACCGGATTGGTTCTGTCTGCTCCCACCATCGCGAACGACCTCGCCAGAGACAGTTTGTGCGTCCCGCCTCGCCGGTAAAATGGCCGCCCACTCGAAACGACAATGGTCGTCGTGCCGCGTTCGTCGTCGAGGCAACTCCTGGTGAAACATTGATGGCATGCCGGTGTGGATTCCGCCGGTGACTGGTTTCCTCATTCCCTGAGACCCGCAACTCGGAAAGGTGCTGATTCAGATGGCCTCTCATTTTGCGTTTGGACGATTTTTGTCGCTGGCTTCCGTCGCGTCCCTGTGGTCGGTGGTGGCGGTTGCCGCTGAGACCACCGACGGAAAATTGTTCACGCAAAAGCCAGAGATCGCCCCCGCGGGACAGCCGGTTGAGAACTCGGACAAACCGAAACTCAACGTGTTTGCGGACGGGCCGGCTCCGAATTGGATTTGGGGAGCGGACGCCAACAAGAAGTATTTCGTGCGAAAGTCGTTCACTGGCACAGCGCAGTTCGCGTTTCTGAAGGCGTCGTGCGACAACGTCATGACGGTGTGGGTCAACGGGCAGAAGGTCGCGTCGAGCGAAAACTGGCAGGAGCCGACTGAATCCGACATCAAGTCGCGGCTCAAACCGGGCGAGAATCTGATCGAAGCGGAAATCACGAACCAAGGCGGGAGTTCCGGTTTCGTGGCGAAGATTGCATTGTTGGGGCGAGACGGCAAGGACCGCTTTGTGGTGACGGACGATTCGTGGCAAGTTGCGGAATCTCGCGACGCGAAGGAATGGATGAAGGTGAAGGTCGTCGCGAAGCTCGACGGTCATCCGGGGGGGAAGGTGTTCGCCGAAGGGGCCGCGGCGGGGGATTCGCCGCGCGATACCTTCAATCTGCTGCCGGGATTCCAAGTCGAACGGCTGTTCACCGTGCCGAAGGAGGACCTCGGTTCGTGGGTCAACATCACCAGCGATCCGAAAGGCCGGCTGATCGTCAGCGATCAAGGAAACTTTGGTTTGTGCCGGGTCACCCCGCCGGCCATCGGCAGCCAGGATTCGACGAAAGTCGAACGGCTCAACGTGAAGATCAACGGCCAGCTCGTCACCGGAGCACACGGGCTGCTGTATGCATTCGACTCGTTGTACGTCGTCTGCAACGGCGGGCCGGGGAGCGGGCTGTATCGCTGCCGAGACACCGACGGCGACGATCAGTTCGACAAGGTCGAGAAGCTGCGCGACATCCCCGGCGGCGGCGAGCACGGGCCGCACGCGATTCGGTTGTCGCCGGATGGAAAGTCGCTGTACCTCGCGGCGGGCAATCACACGAAGATGCCGTTTGAAGTAAAGACGAACGCTCCGCCGCAGTTGATGGGCGGGCAGCGCACCGAGCAACTCCGAGCGACTCTGCCGGAAGGCGTCACCAGCCGGTTGATGCCGAACTGGGATGAAGACCTGCTCCTTCCAAGACAGTGGGACGGCGGCGGGCACGCGACCGGCATCCTCGCGCCGGGCGGGTGGATTTGCAAAATCGATCCAGACGGCAAGACGTGGGACGTGTTCACCAGCGGGTATCGCAACGAGTTTGATTTCGCGTTCAACGCGGACGGCGAGATGTTCGTGTACGACGCCGACATGGAATGGGATTTCGGTTCGCCGTGGTATCGTCCGACGCGAGTCGTCCACGCGACCAGCGGCAGCGAGTTCGGTTGGCGCAGCGGCACCGGCAAGTGGCCCAGCTACTACATCGACAGCCTGCCGGAGCTGATCAACATCGGCCCCGGCTCGCCCGTCGGCGTCGAGTTCGGTTACGGCACCCAGTTCCCCGCCAAGTATCAGCAGGCGCTCTACATCTGCGATTGGACCTTCGGCACGATGTACGCCATCCACATCGAGCCGTCCGGCTCCAGCTACAAAGCGACGAAGGAAGAGTTCGTCTCGCGCACGCCGCTGCCGCTGACCGACTGCACCGTCGGGAAGGACGGAGCCTTGTACTTCACCATCGGCGGCCGAGGCGCTCAGTCCGAGTTGTTCCGAGTCACCTACGTCGGCAAGGAAAACACCGATCGCGTCGACGCTCGAAGTGAGGGACCGACCACGCCAATCCATGCGCTTCGTCGCCGGATCGAGATGTACCACGTCGGCAAGCATGACGCTGACGCAGTGATCCAGGGTGCGTTTCGAGAAACCGATTCGCCGGATCGCCAGATTCAGTATGCCGCGCGGGTGGCTTTGGAGAGAATTGCACCGAACTTGCTTCTGGATGCTTTACAAGGGACTCAAGTAGCACAACATCCAGGGAGCATCATCAACGGTTGCGTCGCATTAGCACGTCAGGCCGAGCCGTCTGTTTTGCCAAAAATCGTAAGCAAGCTTGCTGAAATCGAATGGGCCAAGCTCACCGAAGAGCGGCAACTCGGTCTGCTGCGCGCCTACCAACTCGCGTTCATCCGGCTCGGCAATCCCGACAAAGACACTTCAGCCGCACTAGCAAAAAAGTTTGACGATCTGTTCCCGCAGAAGTCGGACTTCGTCAACCGCGAGCTGTCGATCCTGATGATTCACTTCCAGTCGCCGGGAGCCGTCAAAAAATTGGTGCCGCTGCTGGCTCAGGAGCGAGTCGCGTCGCAGGAGCCGATCGGCGAGTTGCTCAGCCGCAACAAAGGCTACGGCGGAACGATCGCCGCGATGCTCGCCAACCAGCCCGACCAGATGCAGTACCACTACGCCTTCCACCTGCGGAACCTGAAGACCGGCTGGACGCTCGACGACCGCAAGACGTACTTCGCGTGGTTCGAGAAAGCGCGCACCTGGAGCGGCGGGGCCAGCTATCAAAAATTCCTGACCAACATCGACAAAGACGCCTTCGCCAACTGCACCGACGCCGAACGCCTGGCCGTCGAAGCCCTGGGCGTCCGCAAACCCTACGTCATCCCCGAACTCCCCAAGCCGCGCGGCCCCGGCCGCGAGTACGCCCTCAACGACGTCGTGAAATTGGCGACCGACGGACTGAAAGGTCGAGACTTCAAGAACGGCCAGAAGATGTATTCCGCGACGCGCTGCGTCATTTGCCACCGCTTCGGCGGCGACGGCGGCTCGACCGGCCCCGATCTCACTCAACTCGCGGGCCGGTTCAATCTCAAAGACCTGACCGAAGCCATCGTCGATCCCAGCAAGGTGATCTCCGACCAATACAAAGCGTCCGTCGTGGAAACGAAGGACGGCAAAGTCATCACCGGCCGAATCATCTCCGAATCCAAGGACACGATCACGATCTCCACCGACCCGGAGATCGCCACCAAAACCGTCGAGATCAAGAAATCCAACATCGAATTGCAACAGGCCTCGACAACGTCGCTGATGCCGAAGGATCTGCTCAAACAGCTCAACCAAGACGAAGTCCTCGACCTGCTCGCCTACCTGCTGTCGCGAGGAAACCCGAGTGACCTGATGTTTCGGAAGTAGTCACAATCGGTGTGCCTGTGCTTCACGGAATTACACGGAATTCAGGAGCCTGACCATGTGCCAATTGATTCTTGATTTGGACGACCATCTTTTGGCCAAAGCGGAAGCCGTGGCCGTGACTCAGCACACAACGGTGACGACCCTCATTCAAAACTTCCTCGAATCGCTCCCGTCTGGTCCGTCGAACCAATCAGCTCACGCCGCGCAGCGCTTGCAAGCCACATTTGCGAAGTACAGTCGGGATATGGGCGAACGCCGTTGGACGCGGGAGAGCCTCTATGAGCGATAAGGTTTTCTTCGACACCCGTCTTTACTCCGAAGGAGTTGCGTCTCATAGCCCGGGGTTGCGAGTTGCGAGCGGAGCGAGCTACCCCGGGGACCGAGGGAACAATCACATGAACCCCAACGGGGTTCCGTCATCAATGTCCGAATGCCGCAACCCCGTTGGGGTAGATTTCTCGATTGCTACTCATCCCAGGGTAGGCCGCTGCGCGGCCAACCCTGGGCTATGAGACGAAACCCCTTCGGGGTACAGATCATTTCGAGACCGCCAAACTTTGCACTCGTGAGACAGAAACATCATGACGCGATTCCGATCCCTGCCGATCATCCTTTGCGCGGTGATTCTGCTGTGCCGCGGCATACCGGTCGAGGCCCAAACCGCCCGTCCCGTCGATTTCAACCGCGACATCCGACCGATCCTGTCGAACAACTGCTTCCAGTGCCACGGGCCGGACGCGGCTCAGCGGAAGGGAGGCAAAAACGGTTTGCGGTTCGACACGCCGGACGGGATGTTCGTGGACCTCGGCGGATACGCGGCCGTCGTGCCGGGCAAGCCGGACGAGAGCGAACTCGTCAGCCGAATCGCCTCCGACGATCCCACGGAAAAAATGCCGCCCAAGGCCAGCGGCAAAAAGCTGTCGGCGCGGGAGATCGATCTGCTGAAGGAATGGGTTCGGCAGGGAGGCAAGTCCGCGGGGCATTGGTCGTATGTCAAACCGGTTCGTCCACCGTTGCCCACGATCAAGGACGGCGCGTGGCCGCGCAACGAGGTCGATCATTTCATCCTCGCGCGGTTGGAGCGCGAAGGACTGAAACCGTCTCCGGAAGCCGACCGGTACGCGCTCGTCCGCCGAGTGTCGCTCGATTTGACCGGCCTGCCACCGACGATCGAAGAGGTCGATGCGTTCGTGAAGGACGCCGACCCGAAGGCGTATGAGAAGCTCGTGGACCGGCTGCTCCAGAAGCAAGCGTACGGCGAATACTGGGCGCATCTGTGGCTCGACCTGGCCCGCTACGCGGACTCGGCTGGCTACGCGGACGACCCGGCTCGCAAAATCTGGATGTTCCGCGACTACGTGATCCGGGCGCTCAACGTGAACAAGCCGTTCGATCAATTCACCCTCGAACAAATCGCCGGCGACCTGTTGCCGAACCCGACCGACGAACAACTCATCGCGACCGCGTTCCACCGCAACACGCTGACGAACAGCGAAGGAGGCACGAACGACGAAGAGTTCCGCAACGTGGCGATCGTCGATCGCGTCAACACAACGATGGCCGTCTGGATGGGCACAACGATGGCGTGCGCCCAGTGCCACAGCCACAAGTTCGATCCGATCACGCAGACGGAATACTTTCAGTTTTTCGCGTTCTTCAACAATACCGAAGACGCCGACCGCAACGACGAATCGCCGCTGCTGTCGATTTACACCGACGAACAGAAACGTCAGCGCGGCCAGTTTCAGGCGGACATCGCCAAGCTCGAACAATCGTTGAAGACGCCGACTCCCGAACTGAAAGCGGCTCAAACCAAGTGGGAACAGTCGTTCCCGCTCGACCTGAAATGGCGCGGACTGAAGCCGACGACCGTGAAGTCGCAGATGGGATTGGAAACCAAGATCGGCGACGACGGATCGATTCGCGTGGCAGCGGGAGCGAAGAATGACAACTACACGGTCGACGTCACGACCGACGCGGCCAGCTTCCGCGCGTTGCGGCTCGAAGTTCTCCCCGACGACGCGCTGCCGGGCAAAGGCCCCGGTCATGCGAACGGCAACTTTGTGGTCACTCGCGTTTCCGCCGTGGTGACGCCGCCGCAGGGTTCGTCGCTGACCGGAAGAATCGTGCGCATCGAACTGCCCGGCAAACAAAAGTTCCTGTCGCTGGCGGAAGTCCAGGTGTTCAGCGGGACGGAAAATGTCGCGATTCGCGGCGACGCGAAACAAAGCAGCACCGATTACGACGGTCCGGCCAAACTCGCCATCGACGGCAACACCGATGGGCGCTACGTCGAAGCCAAGTCCACCTCGCATACGGCCGCCTCGGACGATCCGTGGTGGGAAGTCGATCTCAAGTCCGATCAAAAGATCGACCGGCTCGTCGTCTGGAACCGCACGGACGCGAGCGTCGGTGAACGGCTCGCGAACTTTCGCGTGAGCATCCTCAACGAAAAGCGCGAACCGGTCTGGCAACAAACCGTCGCGGCACCTCCCAACCCCAGCGCCCAGCTTTCCGTGACCGGCCAGCGGGCCATCGAATTCCAAGTTGCGTTGGCCGATTACTCGCAGGCGATGTTCGACGCGAACAACGTGATCAACAACAAAGATCCGAAGACCAAGGGCTGGGCGATCGGCGGCCAACTCGGTCAGCCACACGCGCTGACATTGATCGCGAAGTCTCCGGTCGAAATCCCCGCCGGCTCGACGCTGACAGTCACGATCGAGCACCAATCGAATCTCGCCAATCACACACTCGGACACTTCCGTCTGTCGCTGACCGATGAGGCTGGGGCCGACACGTGGGGACGCACGCCGACACCGATCATCGACGTTCTGAAAATCGCCGCCGCCAATCGCTCGCCGGCTCAACACGACTCGCTGACGCAACACTTCCTCAGCATCGCACCGGAACTTGCTGCGACTCGGAAACAACTCGCCGACCTGCAAAAACAGCTCACGGACACGAAGCCCGAAACGGTCCCGATCATGAAGGAACTCGCGCACGCGCAGCGCCGGGTGACCAAACTTCAGCATCGCGGCAACTTCCTCGACGTGGGGCAGGAAGTGACCGAGGGAACGCCGGCCGCGTTTCCAGCGCTGCCCGCCGATGCTCCGCGCAACCGGTTGTCTCTGGCGAAATGGCTGGTCGATGAAAACAACCCGCTCACGCCGCGAGTCCTCGCCAATCGGTATTGGGAACAACTGTTCGGAATCGGGATCGTCGCCACCAGCGAAGAGTTTGGAGCACAGGGGGACTCGCCGTTCCATCCCGAATTGCTCGACTGGCTCGCGACCGAAGTTGTGCGGCAGAAGTGGGACGTCAAAGCGTTCTTGAAATTGCTCGTGACGTCTGCCGCGTATCGCCAGTCGTCGAAGACAACTCCCGAGTTGGAACAGCGCGATCCCGACAACCGGCTGCTCGCGCGTGGCCCGCGCTTCCGACTCTCCGCCGAAACGCTGCGCGATCAGGCGCTGTTCAGCGGCGGGTGACCA
>JACRIH010000313.1 GCA_016235885.1 Planctomycetales bacterium
CCCCCCGCAAGGGGGTGTGGGTTGGGGTGTGGGGCCCATGTCTCGCTGCATCACTCTCGAGAGCGAATTTATGAGTCGCTCGCCCCTCACCCCCGGCCCCACTCCCGGGGGGAGAGGGGGGATTGGTGCTGCGGAGTTTCTTGACCTTGGCAAGCGTCTCCTGCGGTTTGTCGAGTGCGGACTTCTTGCATCCGGAGCAGCAGATGAACACCGGCTGGCCGTCGATCATCAGCTTGATCGGCACACCCATCGAACCGAGTTGGCTGTCGGCGAGGATCGGGCAGAACTTCTGCGACTCGGCGGCTTTCCGATCCTCCGGGGAGAGTTTGGCGAGCACGGCGACGATTTTCGCATCGGTGTCCTCCGGCGTGGATGGGCGAACGGTCGTGCCACCGGCCGACTTCGATCCGCTGCTGCCGCCGAAATAGATCGACCCGGCCGCCGGATTCAGCCGCGTTTCGGCATCGACGAGGAATGATCCCGCCGTCACGATCATTTCACCCGGCTCCAAACCGCCGAGCACGGGGAAGAACACCACGTCCCCCGGTCCCGTCATCCGCGGGCCGAGATCGACGCGCACCCCCTCGAACGTGCCGGGGTAGGCTTCGCGGTACACGATCGTCTGCGATCCGGTATCGATCACGGAAGACTCGGGAACGGCGAGGACCAAACCCTTCGCAAGCTGGATCTGTCGCGGCGATGGCTCGGCGGGAGCCTCGCCCTCCCGGTAACCGGTCAGCAAAGTCAGTCCCTTCGGTGGGACATGAATTCTCACGGTAGCCGATGTTCCCGGTCGCAGTTTATGTCCGGGGTTCTGCATTTCGATCCGGACCGTCAACGTGCGCGTCTCTTGATCGACGTGCGGATACACAAACCCCAGCGTTCCTTGAAACGGTTCGTTGGGGAACGCCCGCGTGTTCACGGTCACCGGGAGCGACTCCTTCAGTTGCGAGAGCGACGGCTTGTGCGATTGTTCCACCGGCAGAAACGTCATGTCGTCTTCGTAGACTTGGGCAAGAATCCAGACCGACGACAGATCGGCCACGTCGTACAGTGGCATCCCCTCCTCGACGTAGTCTCCCTCGCGGACGTACTTCCGGATCACATGCCCGACGATGGGCGAATGAATCTTCAGGTGCGTGTTCGGCTGGCCCGTTTGCAACACGTCGTCGATCTGTTTGTCATCCACCCCCAGCAACCGCAGCCGCGACCGAGCGATCCGCAGCATGTCATCGCGGCCGGCCTTTTTTGCATCGACGAGGTTTTGCATCGTGACGTTCAGCTCCGGGCTGTACAGCGTCGCGAGTTCGTCACCCGCCTCGACCATCTGACCCGTTTCGTTGACGAACAGCGAATCGATACGTCCTTTGACTCGCGCCGTGACCGTCTTCAAACCGCGTTCGTTGAATTCGACAAAGCCGACAGCCGTGATGTCCTTGACCAGCGGCAGGTAGTCCACCTGCCACGTTTGCGCTCCGGCCAGGACGACGCGGTACGGCGAAAGCTGAACGCGGTTGACGACGCCGGACGGCAGAGCTTCGACAGTGCTTTCGCCCTTTTTCCGCTTGGACAGCGGCATGAAACAGATCGGGCATTTCTCCTTTGCCGTGTCGCGCACAACGGTGGGGTGCATCGGACAAAAATACTCCGTGTCAGAACCGGCACCCGCCACCGCACTCGCCGGCCGCGACCACTTGTCGTACATCGCCTGCAGATGATCCCATTGTGTGATCACGGCCCCGATGGCAACCAGCACGGCAATGAACCGCAGCCGAGCCAACTTCACGAGAATGAGAAAATCAAACCACCACCACGCCTTGCCCCAAGAACTCAGACCAGGCGGTGCCCGCAGGCCGCCTTCGTCGAGAGCGGTGGGGGAAGTCGTGGGGGTGACAGATTCTGGATGTTCGAGTTTTGGAGTCATGGTTTCGTTCGCGAAGAGTGCGGGGATGGGCAGCCTGTCATATCAGCGTGGGATAGGCTTCCAGCCTGTCGCTTCCAGCAGGAATTCACAGGCTGGAAGCCTATGCCACGCGATAGCAGCCCGGCTGCTCACAGCAGCCGGGCTGCTTCTGATTGCTGGCAGGCGAGCCGCCAGCCCTACGCGTTAGTAAATCCCGCGCGCCTTGCGGTCAGCGCGGAACATGTCCTGACTCGACGGAGCCGAACGGTACGACCGCATCGGCGCCTGGTACGACGGCGCTGTCGGTTCGGCCGAGAAGCTCCGGTACGCCTGCCGCGGTCCTGAATTCTGTGCCGTTGCCGGGGCAGGGGCGTCGTAATCGCGGTGCTGTCCAGACGGAGCCGCAGCCGGTGCATGGCACGACGGCGCTGGAGCCACACAACACGGAGCACAACGACCGCAGCCGCGACCACAAGCTTGAGCCGCATCGCACACCAAAAACAGGCTCGACAAACCCAACACCGCCGATGCTGTGAACTGATACATGATCAAGATCCTTTCATTGGAATGGTGCCGCGGCGAAGCGATCTGCGACACGACGTCGTCAGACGCACCGCGACAAATCACTGGTGAAGTCGCATCCACGCTGTCTCCGAG
>JACRIH010000034.1 GCA_016235885.1 Planctomycetales bacterium
GTGCGTCACGGCGTGTCATTCGCTGAACGGTCTCGACGAGTCCGAAACGTGGCGCGACGTGGGGTTGCTGATCGGGGGGACGGATGCGTTGCCCGTGCTACAACACGTCACGGCCGCATGTCACCATTGCCTCGACCCGGCGTGCCTGAACGTGTGCCCGGTGAACGCCTACGTCAAGCATGACGTTACGGGAATCGTCAAGCATCTGGACGACCAGTGCATCGGCTGCCAGTACTGCACGCTGGCGTGTCCGTACGACGTGCCGAAGTATCACAAGTCGAAGGGGATCGTCCGCAAATGCGACATGTGCAGCGACCGGCTGGCGGTCGGCGAAGCCCCCGCGTGCGTGCAGGCGTGTCCGCACGAGGCGATTCGGATCACGATCGTCAGCCAGCAGCAAGTGCGTGACAACTGCGAGACCGATCTGTTTTTGCCCGGTGCCCCCGAACCCGGCATCACGCTGCCGACCACGAATTACAAAACGAACTGCGTCTTCCCTCGGAACATGCTGCCGGCCGACTATCACACCGTCAAACCAGAGCACGCGCACTGGCCACTCGTAGTGATGCTGGTCCTCACGCAGCTTTCGGTCGGAGCGTTCGCCGTCGGGCTGTGGTTGAATTCGTTTGTCGCCAGCTCAGTGTTGGAAGCGATTCGACCGCTGCACGCGATCACCGCGCTCGGGTGCGGGTTGCTGGCGCTGGCGGCGAGCACGTTCCACCTCGGCCGACCGTGGCTTGCGTACCGCGCGATCCTCGGCCTGCGCAGGAGTTGGCTCAGCCGCGAGATTCTTGCGTTTGGAGTTTTCGCGGGACTGGCGACGGTCTATGCGGCGACGCTCTGGCTGGAACCGGGAGCTGTGATTCCGGCGCATCTGGAGTCCACACTGGGAGCCATCGTTGTCGCCGCGGGTCTGGCTGGCGTGGTCTGTTCGATCATGATTTACCAATGCACGCTCCGCAGTTTCTGGAACGGCACCAGCACGAGCCTGAAATTCCTGAGCACAACTGTGCTTTTGGGATTGGGGATGTCGCTGGCCACGTCGCTCAGCGCGGCAGCCTGGTCCGATTCGATCACGGCCAGCGATCTGCTGACACAATTCGGTCGCCGGCTATGCGAAACGCTGGCCCTGGCGAGCGGCCTCAAGTTGCTGTTCGAGGCCGCATTCCTGCGTCACGTGCGAGACAGGTTGAACACACCGTCCAAACGTTCGGCAATGCTCCTCACCGGCGACTTGGTCACCGCGACGAAATGGCGATTCGGGTGCGGACTGGTCGGCGGCGTATTGCTGCCGCTCGGGATGCTCCTTGTGGGGAGTTCAGATTCCACCGCAGCGCCAGCCGACGGCCTGCTCGCAATTGCCGCCTGCGTCGCCTTCACCCTGCTGGTCGCTGGCGAATTTCTCGAGCGCTACCTGTTTTTCAGTGCCGTCGTCGCTCCGCGCATGCCAGGAGGGTTGCGCACATGAGCCAATGCCTGTTGATGGAACCGACCGAACAACTCCTTCCGCCGTCACCCTCGTCCTTCCTGTTGCAGACGGATGGACCGCTCACACGCGAGCTTTTGCTCCGACCGGGCGGCTTTGGGTTGGGCCAGGTGCCGGAGCGATTGAAACCCGATGCGACCACGACGTTGGTCTGCGGCTTCTGTTCGACTGGCTGCGGTTTGAAGCTGCATTTGAAAGATGGCGAGGCGATCAGCCTGTCGCCGGAGACCGATTACCCCGTCAACCTCGGCATGGCGTGCCCGAAAGGGTGGGAATCGCTGACCGTGCTCCTCGCCGCCGACCGCGCGACCACGCCGCTGCTGCGGAATGCGAAGGGCAAGCTCGAACCTGTTGACTGGGACACGGCGCTGCGGACGTTTGCGACGCGGTTCAAAGACATCCAAGCCAAGCACGGCCCCGAATCGGTCGCGTACATCAGCACCGGGCAAATCCCCACCGAGGAGATGGCACTGCTCGGCGCGGTGGCGAAGTTCGGGATGGGCGTGATTCACGGCGATGGCAACACGCGGCAGTGCATGGCCACGTCAGTCGTGGCGTACAAGCAGTCGTTCGGGTTCGACGCCCCACCGTACACGTACGCGGATTTCGAAGAGTCCGATGTGATGTTTTTCATCGGGGCCAACCCGTGCATTGCTCATCCAATCATGTGGGAACGAGTGCTGCGGAACCCGCACACGCCGCAAATCGTCGTCGTTGATCCGCGTCGCACTGAGACGGCGATGCAGGCGGGCGAACACCTGGCGCTCAAGCCGAAATCCGATTTGAGTTTGTTCTACGGCATCGCCCACATTCTGATCGAGCACGATTGGATCGATCGCGATTTCATTGCCGCGCACACGAACGGGTTCGATGAGTTCGCGGCGCACGTGCGAGAGTTCACACCGGAGCGAGTCGCCGCCGACTCGGGGATCGACGAGGAACGTCTCCACCGCATGGCGTGCTTGATTCATGAGGGCAAACGCGTGTCGTTCTGGTGGACGATGGGAGTCAACCAGAGCTACGAGGGGGTTCGCACGGCGCAGGCGATCATCAACCTCGCGCTGATGACCGGGAATATCGGTCGGCCGGGGACCGGAGCCAATTCGATCACCGGGCAGTGCAATGCGATGGGGTCGCGGTTGTTCAGCAACACGACCAATCTGCTCGGCGGTCACGACTTTTTGAACGCCGACCATCGAGCCAAAGTCGCTGGCGTTTTGAACATCCCGGTCGAACGCATCCCGAGCCAGAACAGTTGGGCTTACCCCGAGATCATGGAAGGCATTCTGGGCGGGAAGATTCGCGGGCTGTGGGTGATCGCCACGAATCCGTCTCACTCGTGGATCAATCAGAACCTCGCGAAAGACATCCTCGACCGACTCGACTTCCTCGTCGTGCAGGACATGTACGCGAACACCGAGACGGCTCAGCAGGCGCACCTCGTGTTGCCGGCGGCGGCGTGGGGCGAGAAGGACGGTACGTTCATCAATTCCGAGCGGCGATTCGGTGTGATCCGAAAGGTGGCGAAAGCCCCCGGTCA
>JACRIH010000317.1 GCA_016235885.1 Planctomycetales bacterium
ACTCCGGGGGCACCGGCGGCTTGGCCGCCGAGGGCTGCGTTTCGTGCGACAAGTTCGGTCCTCAGAGAAACTTGCCTCTGAAGACCGGTTGTCCACAAGGCGCTGCCCCACTCGTACGACGACGCACGAAAGTATTATCCAATCGCAAGGGACAAACAAGCCGGGGCAGGTAGCCGCGTTCGCCAGAACGCGGGACGGCCGCCCGCACTCTGGCGAGTGCGAGCCGCCCGCGTTCTGGCGGGCTTGTTGATTTAATGTGGTACTGGCACTCCGTGACACCGCATGTTGTTGCCGCCCCGCAGGGCGACCACAACATGTCCCGCCACGGAGTGTCGGGACCACATTAAATCAACACGCCCTGTCGAACGCGGCCACGATCGCGCGATTGCTTGACACTCGTCGCGGCGGTCGCGTAGGATGCCGCCCGGTTTTGAATCGTCCAGCGGACAATTTCTGCGCGGGTGGTCAAACTCAAACTGGCATTTGGCCACAACTTCAGACTTTTTCGAGCGGACAGATCATGGCAGTTCCCAAGCGGCGACAATCTCACTCCCGGACACACAAGCGGCGGAGTCACAACGCCATCGTGCCGGTTCAATTGCATTACTGTCCGACCTGTCAGACGGCCATTCCGAGCCACGTCATCTGCCCGAAATGTGGCGATTACCAGGGACGGAATGTGGTCGAACACAAGGGCTGATCTCACATGCGGATCGCGCTCGATGCGATGGGTGGCGACTTCGCTCCCGACCCCAATGTCGACGGTGCGATTGCGGCATTGGCGGCCAATCCGAATCTCGAAGTCCTGCTCGTCGGTGACCAGGCGCAACTGGAATCGCTGCTGGATCAGCGCGGTCCGTCGTGTGGCAACCGGCTGCGAATCGTCGCCGCCGATGGTGTCGCTGGGATGGACGAGAAGCCGACCGAGGCGCTCCTCAAGAAGCCCAACTGCTCGATCGCCGTCTGCTGGAAATTGATGGCGGCCAAGGAAGTGGACGGAGTCGTGAGCGCCGGCAGTACTGGAGCCGTCGTCGCGGCCGGTCTGCGCACGCGGCTGTTTCTCAAGGGAATCAAACGGCCGGGGATCGCGGTCGTGTTGCCCACGCTCACAGGCAAGGCGGTGCTGCTCGACGTGGGAGCAAATCCCGCCGCGAGGCCGGAGCATCTCTTTCAATACGCGGTGATGGGTTCGATTTACTCCCGCGATGTGCTGGGGATCGCCAATCCGAAAGTCGGGTTGATGAACATCGGCAGTGAAGACGGCAAGGGGAATGAACTCATTCGCGACGCGCACGAGATCCTCGACGCGACCCAGCATGGGCTGAACTTCATCGGCAACGTCGAAGGCCGAGACCTATATCAGGGTGCGGTGGATGTGATTGTCTGCGAGGGGTTTGTCGGCAACGTCGTGCTCAAGGTCAGCGAGGGGATGGCTGACATGATGCTGCGAAAGATCTCGCACGAAGTCGTCCAGCGGCTGGGCGGCGAGAAGCACGTGGCGGCGCAGGCGTTTCATGATATCGGCAAGCGGTACTCGTACCACGAATCGGGCGGAGCGCCACTGCTGGGTGTGGACGGCGTGTGCATGATCTGCCACGGCTCCAGCAACGCGATGTCGATCCAGAACGCGCTGCGCGTGGCCGTTGAATTCGACGATCGACACATCAACTCGCAGATCGTCGGCGAATTGGCAAAGATGGTCCCCGTCGCGACGCCGTAGAACGGAATTCATTCCGTTCATCAGTCCGGCGACATTCATTCCACCGGTGTCGTGGTTCACCAACGATCTTTCAGGATGGCAGGGCAGCGAGCATCGTACTGGCGGACAAGAACGAAATGAATTTCGTTCGACGCAGGAGAATATTGTGAGCAAGATCGCATTTCTGTTTCCGGGACAGGGTGCCCAGCACGTCGGGATGGGGCGGAAGATCGCCGAAAAATATCCGCGAGCCAAAGCGCTCTACGATGACGCAGCGGAAATCCTCGGATACGACCTGGCTCGCATCTGCTGCGAGGGACCGGCATCGGATCTCGACACGACGGCGATCAGTCAGCCGGCGATTTTCGTCACCAGTCTGGCGTGCTTGGAAATGTTGCGGGCCGATTCGCCCGATGTCGCCTTGTCGTGTGAAATGGCGGCCGGCTTGAGCCTCGGCGAATACACCGCGCTGGTCTTCGCGGGGGCGATGTCGTTCGAAGACGGCTTGCGTGTGGTGCAGCGTCGCGGTCAGGCGATGCAGGCCGCTGCGGACGCGACCCCGTCCGGAATGGTCAGCCTGCTGCTGCTCGATCGGCCGAAGATCGAGGAGTTGTGCCTTGCCGCTTCGGCCGCCGGGACGATTCAAATCGCGAACTTTCTCTGCCCCGGCAACATCGTCGTGTCGGGCACGCTCGCCGCGTGCGAGAAGATCGCCGAATTGGCCGAGCAGGCGGGTGGCAAACCAGTACCACTGGCCGTTGCCGGGGCGTTTCATACCGAAATCATGAAGCCCGCTGACGTGCAACTGACCGAAGCGCTGACAGGTGCGGACATCCGTTCGCCAGAGATTCCGGTGGTGTCGAATGTGGACGCGACCGTTCACACCGACCCCGACGACATCCGCGATACGCTCGTTCGGCAGGTGGTCAGCCCCGTGCTGTGGGAAGACTCCGTCCGCAAAATGCTGGCCGACGGGGTGGACCAGTTCTACGAAATTGGCCCCGGCAAAGTGCTCAAAGGGTTGATGAAACGGATCGACCGCAAGGTCGAGTGCCAGACGGTCAACGATTCGTGATCGTTGTGTTTACAGCGTGAGCGAAAAGCGGTATACCTCCAACCCGAAGACGGAGGCGAAACGGCGTCCGTTTCTCTTGACCGATCGGGAGCCAGGCTGGGCTGTTCGGTCGCCAGGTTCGTCGCCGCCACGCGAGTCAAATTCACCCAGGGCCTAGTTTTCCGCCGGAGGACGTTGCGTGTCAGTCGAAGAAAAAGTCATCGCAATCATCTGCGAACAGCTCCAAGTGCCCAAGGAAGAGATCAGCCGCGAGAAGACCTTCCAAGAAGACTTGCATGCCGACTCGCTGGACGTGGTCGAGCTGGTGATGGAATTTGAAGATGCGTTCGGCATCACCATCCCCGACGAAGACTACGAAAAGATCAAGTCCGTTGGCGACGCCATCACCTACATCGAGGCGAAGAAGTAGCCGTCATGACCAGACGTGTCGTCGTCACCGGACTGGGTGTCGTCACCGCCTTGGGTTGCGAAGTCTCCGAGTTCTGGGATCGGATCTGCGCGGGCAAGAGCGGCGTGGGACTGCTCCAGCGCTTTGATTGTTCGGATTTCAAGGTCCGCTTTGGTGGCGAGCTCAAGGATTTCGATCCGACCGAAGTGATGGCCGAGCGCGATGCCCGGAAGCTCGACCGCTTCGTGCAGTTCGCCGTGTACGGTGCTCACAAAGCCGTCGTTCACTCCGGCATCGACTTCTCTCAGGGTGACCCCTACCGACACGGCGTGATGGTCGGCAGCGGTATCGGTGGGTTGCACGAAATCGAGGAACAGCATTGCGTGCTGTTCGACCGCGGCCCCAATCGGGTGTCGCCGTTCATGATCCCCAAGCTGATGGTCAATGCCGCCAGCGGAAACATTTCTGTGCATTGGGGCCTGCGCGGGCCGAACAGTGCCGTCGCGACCGCATGTGCTTCGGCGACGAATGCCATCGGGGACGCGTTCCGTCTCATCCAATTCGGCAAAGCAGACGTGATGGTGACTGGTGGCAGCGAAGCAGCCATCACGCCGATGGGCCTCTCCGGCTTCGCCCGCATGAGTGCGCTGTCGACTCGCAACGACGACCCGCAACGCGCCAGTCGCCCGTGGGACAGAGATCGCGATGGTTTTGTGATGGCCGAGGGGGCGGGCATGGTCGTGCTCGAAGAACTCGAACACGCGCGAAAACGCGGCGCGACGATCCTCGCCGAAGTGCTGGGCTACGGCATGAGCGCCGATGGCACTCACATGACGGCTCCGTGTCCCGAAGGAAAGGGAGCCGGCCATGCCATGCGGTTGGCCGTCGAAGACTCGGGGAAGAATTTCACAGACATCGATTACATCAACGCGCACGGCACCAGCACCCCGCTGGGCGACGTGGCCGAGACGCAGGCGATAAAAACGGTGTTCGGTACGCACGCCAAGACGTTGAGCGTGTCGAGTACGAAGAGCCAGATCGGCCACTTGCTGGGGGCGTCGGGTGGCGTGGAATTCGTCGTCTGTGTGCTGGCGCTTCAGAATCAGGTCGCGCCTCCGACGATCAACCTCGACAACCCCGATCCAAAATGTGACTTGGACTACATCCCCCACGAACCGCGTCGGATGAAGCTGAACACAATCCTGAAAAACAGCTTCGGTTTTGGTGGCCACAACGCCGTCCTGGTGCTGGGCAAGGCTCCGTAGCAGCCGTGGGATAGGCTTCCAGCCGGTCGTTTTCAGCGTGAACTCACAGGCTGGAAGCCTATGCCACGGAGAATTTCATTTGGCTGTTATGCCTGGCGTTTTTTCCGGCTGCCCGCGTGCCGAACTTTCCTGCCGACGGCTTGAAATTCGGCTCGATATCGTCTCTGCTTATTCGTGTCACCCGGTTGGATTCGTTGACCGGGCGACGAATGATCAGGCTGAAGTGGAACCATTGTATGAGTCATCAACCAGAGCGACAGGTCGTCATCACCGGCATCGGAGTCGTCAGTCCGATCGGCGTGGGTGCCGAGGAATTCACGCAGAGCCTGAACGCCGGGCGGAGCGGCATCGCCCCGATCGACTTGCTGCCGTACACACCGTTTCCCAATCACATCGCTGGCGAAGTGAAAAACTTTTCCGCATCCAAGTACGCCAAAACCAAGGAGCAGAAAAAGGGGATCAAGGTGATGTGCCGGGAGATTCAACTCGGCGTCGTCTCGGCCTCGCTCGCGCTCGACCATGCTGGCATTCAGGACGGTCAGATCAACCCGGAACGTCTCGGCGTGGATTTTGGAGCCAACCTGATGCTCAGCCCGCCGGAAGATCTCGGGTCGGCCTGCTTCGCCTGCATCGACGAACAGACGGGGCAATTCCGGTTCGACAGATGGGGCAAGCAGGGGATGAGCGAAATGTTTCCGCTCTGGTTGCTCAAGTACCTGCCGAACATGCCCGCGTGCCACATCGGAATTGCGGCCGATGCCCGAGGCCCGAACAATTCGATCACGCTCGATGAAGCCTCCGGCTGCCTGGTGCTGGGCGAAGCGTTCCGCGTCATCGCTCGCGGCCATGCAGACGTGATGATTTCGGGGGCGACGGGAACGCGACTGCACGCGGTCAAATCCATGCACGCCGCCATGTGGGACCAGCTTGCTGCACCGACCGACGATCCGACGAAAGCCGTGCGACCATTCGATCTCAATCGCACCGGTCAGGCGGTGGGCGAAGGAGCCTGCACGCTGATACTCGAAGAAGCCACACACGCCGCGAAGCGCGGAGCCAACGTGATCGGTTCCGTACTCGGCGCGGGTTCGTCTTGCGTTCTCGGAAAGGACGGGAAGCCGAACGTCCGCCAAGCCCTCGCGCAGGCGATGCGGGGAGCACTGCGAGATGCCGAAGTCGAAACGCACGACATCGGCCACATCAACGCGCACGGCATGGGATCATCCGATTCCGACCGCGACGAATCGGCTGCGATCCACGACGTGTTTGGAGCCGACGCGGAAAAAGTTCCCGTGACGGCGTTCAAGAGTTACCTCGGCAACTCCGGTTCCGGTTGCGGTCCGCTGGAACTGGCCGCATCGCTGATCGGCCTGCAACAAGGAATCGTTTTCCCCACGCTCAACTACGAGACACCCGACCCCGATTGCCGACTAAATGTCGTCCGCGCCAAACCCTTGCCGGTCACGAATCGCACGTTCCTCAAAATCAACGTCACCCGCATGGGCCAGGCCAGTGCCGTCGTGGTGCGTGGCGCGTAACTCCCCTCGCCCCCGCAGGGGGAGAGGGGCTGGGGGTGAGGGGCAATCGTTTCTGCTGCACCATTTGTTTCTCTCACTCTGGAGCCACACAATGCCCCGCCTGCTTGCTCTCGCCATCGCCACCAATCTTCTCGTCGCATCGATCGCGACGGCCGACGACACCATCGAACTGTTCGACGGCAAGTCGCTTGCCGGCTGGCATAAGAATCCCGAGCGGATCGGTCACGGCACGGGAGGCCACTGGTTCGTCGAAAATGGAGCGATCACCGGGGAACAAGACCCGCCGGGTAGCGGCAACGGCGGCCTCATGCTCACCGACCGCAAGTTCAAGGATTTCGAATTGACGATCGACATGAAGCCCGACTGGGGCGTCTGCTCCGGCCTGTTCGTGCGATCGAACGACAAGGGGCAGTGCTACCAGATGATGGTCGATTACCACGACGCCGGAAACGTGGGACATATCTACGGCGAAGGCGTCGGCGGTTTCAACAATCGACCGTTCGAGATTTTCGGAACGTACAACGACAAGAAAGATCTCGTCTCGTTGACCGCCAAACCGAACAACGCCCCTGTTCCTCCCGCGTTCTCAATCGCACCTGACGCGTGGCTGAGGGCTTGGAAGGTTGGCGATTGGAACACAGCCAAAGTTCGCGTGGTTGGGAATCCGGCCGTCATCACCACTTGGATCAACGGCGTCAAGGTGAGCGAATTCGACGGCAACACATTCGAGGGCAAGGGCTACGACAAGGACAACGTCGTGAAAACTCTCAGCAACGAAGGCTCGATCGCCGTTCAAGTGCACGGCGGAAAGAGCTGGCCCGACGGAGCCAAGTGCCGCTGGAAGAACATCAAAGTGAAACTGCTCACCAAGTCGTAATCCCCCTCTCCCCTCCGGGGGAGAGAGCCGGGGTGAGGGGGCCGCGTGCCTCTCAACGCGTCCCAAGTGAGCGCTCGCATGGAACACTTCACAAGATTGCCCGCAACTGTCGCTTGGTTGCTCGCCTTTCTGCTGTTGCTTTGTCCAGCGGTCACGTATTCCGAAGATCCCCGCCCGCTCACCAACTCGCTGGGCATGCGCTTCGCGAAGATCTCCGCGGGTTCATTCCGCATGGGAGCGACCGACGGCGGCGACTTCGACGAACAACCCGCGCACACCGCCCGCATCTCACGAGACTTCTTCCTCGGCGTGTACGAAATCACGCAGGCGGATTGGCAGACTGTAATGGGCGAGAACCCGAGTTGGTTTTCTCCAACCGGCCCCGCGCGAGCCGACGTGGGCAAACGCGACACGAGATGTCACCCGGTCGATCACGTCACGTGGCACGAAGCCGTCGGATTCTGCCGACGACTCTCCGATCTCCCCGCCGAGAAGCAAGCCGGCAGAACATACCGCCTGCCGACGGAGGCCGAATGGGAATTCGCCTGTCGCGCTGGAACCACGACGACCTTCTCCACAGGCCACGAGCTGTCACCACGACACGCCTGTTTCGCCACAACCGAGCCGAAGCCGGTCGGTTCGTTTCCCCCAAACGCCTGGGGACTTTTCGACATGCACGGCAACGTGTGGGAGTGGTGCGCCGACTGGTACGATCCCGGCTACTTCGTCCGCTCCCCCGCCGCCGATCCAACCGGCCCGCCCGAAGGAACCGGGAAAGTGATCCGCGGCGGTGCGTGGAACTCGACCGCGACTTATTGCCGCTCGTCCAACCGCGACTTCACACGAGCCACGCGACGGGATATTGGGAATGGGCTGCGAGTCGTGTGCGTGCCGATCGGTGCACTCTAGAAGATGTCTCCACTCACAGTGATTTCACGCGGAGCACGATGGCCTTGCGGTCCTGTTCATTCACCGCGAACAGAATTCGAAGCGGTGGAACGAATAGTCCGCGAATGCCTTCACCGATTTCAATGCCTTTTGCCCCGGCATCCGTTGTCAACTCACTGTCGATCAGGTTCGCGGCCAGCGCAATCGCATTTCGGTTGGACGAGGCGACCCACAACTGGGCCAATTCACGTTGGGCGGACCGCATCCACAAGACGGTGTAGCGGGCCATTATTTCTCCAGCGAATGGAGATTTTCCAGCACTTCTTGTGTGGACCAGCACGTCTCGCCAGAAACCTTGCGCTGCTTGGCGATCGCAATGTCTTCCGGTGTGAACCCGTGAGCGACATAGCCTAAATGCTGGCCGGTGCGATCTCGAAGTTCGATGCTGTCGGGAGTCTCCGCGACCACTCGCGCCTGCTCGTCATCCAACACAATGTAAGTCATGGTCATTCCTCCGGTGCGGCTTGATGATTCAAGTTAGCAGCTTCCGCACAACCTCACCATGCACGTCCGTCAGACGGAATTGGCGGCCTTGGAATTTGTGCGTCAGCTTCGTGTGATCGAATCCCAGCAGGTGCAGCAACGTGGCGTGCAGGTCATGCACGTGGACTCGGTCGGTCGTCGCGTTGAACCCGAATTCATCGGTCTCGCCCACGGTGACGCCGGGCTTGATCCCGCCACCGGCGAACCACATCGAGAACCCGTTGGGATGATGGTCGCGGCCGTCATCGCCGCCACCCTGCACCATCGGAGTGCGACCGAATTCGCCGCCCCAAATGACGAGCGTGTCGTTCAGCAACCCGCGCTGCCGGAGATCCTTGACCAGCGCCGCACACGCCTGGTCGGTGTCCTGGCAATTCTTTTTGAGATCGGCTTTGAGGTTGCCGTGCTGATCCCACGCTTCGTGGAACAGAGTGACAAACCGCACGCCGCGTTCGACCAATCGCCGGGCAATCAGGCAGTTGTTGGCAAATGACGGCTTACCCGGTTCGGCTCCGTACAGGTCGAGGATGTGCTTCGGCTCCTGCGCGAGGTCCATCAATTCGGGGGCGCTGGTTTGCATCCGGTACGCCATCTCGAACGAGTTGATCCGCGTCGCGATTTCCGGGTCGCCAACCGCGTCGAGTCGCAACCGATTCAGCTTGTTGATCGAGTCCAGCGAATCGCGTTGCACGTTCGCATCCACGCCGCGCGGGTTCGACAAATACAACACCGGATCGCCCGCGCCGCGGAACTGCACGCCCGCGTGAACGGTCGGCAAGAAGCCGTTCCCCCAGTTCGAATTCCCACCACTCGGCCCCTTCTTCCCCGAACTGAACACGACAAACGCCGGCAGGTCGTGAGATTCGCTTCCCAGCCCGTACGTCAACCATGACCCAAAGCTCGGCCGGCCGAACTGCTGGCTGCCGGTGTTCATCATGATTTGAGCCGGCGCATGATTGAACGCATCCGTTGCCATCGACTTCACGATTGCCACGTCGTCCACAACCTCGGCCAGATGCGGCAGCAGTTCCGAGATTTCGGCTCCACACTCGCCGTGCTTTGCGAACTTGAACTTCGGCCCGAGCAGCTTGGAACTCGGGTTGATGAACGCCGCGCGATAGCCTTCCAGCAGTTCGGCCGGAGGCAGCGTGCCATCGAACTTCGCGAGCTGCGGTTTGTAGTCGAGCAGCTCCAGATGACTCGGCGCCCCCGCCATGAACAGATAGATCACTCGCGTCGCACGCGGCGCGTGATGCGGTCGCTTCGGAGCCAGCGGATCGGCAACGGCCGGCGCGGCCGAACCGGACGTGCCCAGCAAGTCGGCCAGAGCCATCGCCCCCAGCCCAACCGAACAATCCTTGAGAAACCACCGCCGGGCGGTCAACCTCGGATCTTGATCGCGATGCAAATGCGTTTGACAGTTCATGACAAGCGACCTCCACAGACTCGGACGATCCTCCAGCCTTTTACATCACCACCCACGGCGAAACCAGTCTGAAGGTGGCCACGGATCGAACACGGATGAAACACGGATTTTTGGTCGCACATCCTTTTCACTTTATCCGTGTTTCATCCGTGTTCGATCCGTGGCCAAAGTCCTGAAGGATGATGACAAGTCACGGCAACTCAAGTTATGCTTCCCTCACAAATCGCTCGGAGGATGACGATGAGCAGCGGACGGACGACATTTCAGAAGACCTGCCCTGGTGGCCTTTCGCGGCGGAGGCTGCTGGAGGTTGGCGGCCTGTCCGCTGTCGGGCTGGGTCTGCCGCAGTTGCTCAACGCGAAGATCAGCCCGGCTGCTGGGAGCAGCCCGGCTGCTGGGAGCAGCCCGGCTGCTGGGAGCAGCCCGGCTGATGAGAAGTCGTGCCTCTTCATCTTTCAATACGGTGGCCTGAGCCAGCTCGACTCGTGGGACCCCAAACCCGATGGACCTGCCGAGAGTCGCGGGCCGTACAAACCAATTGCCACCACCGTCCCCGGATTTCGAGTCGGCGAACTGATGCCGAGGCTGGCACAACGGGCGGACAAGTACGCCGTCATTCGCTCGATGTCGCATCACGTGCCGGTGCATGACGTGGCGAACCGCATGCTGCTCGCCGGCCAGACGCAACCGGCACTCAACGCCCCGTCGTTCGGCTCCATCGTTTCAAAACTCCGGCCGACGAATGCGAACGTGCCGTCTCACGTCTGGCTGCAAAAGTTTGGCGGCGGGGCGATGCCACCCGAACCAACCTACCTCACCGGCGGATCGCTCGGCGTGGCGTACAGCCCGCTGCTGATCGGCACGGGGCACGACGACAACCCGGCCACGCCTGGTTTTCGCGTGCAGGCGTTCGACACAGCCGCCGATGTGCCGCTCGCACGCATGACCGAACGGCGGCGGTTGCTGAACGAGATCGCGCCGGTTGCCGCCCGTTCCGACATTTCGCGTGCGGAGCGGTCGCTGTCGCGATTTCAGGAGAGCGCGTTCGACTTGATCACCGGCGCGGAATCGCGGCGCGCGTTCGACATCAGCCAGGAATCCGACGCTACTCGCGATCGCTACGGCCGAAACCCATTGGGCCAGAATCTGCTGCTCGCCCGGCGGCTGATCGAAGCGGGTGTGCGATTGGCGAGCGTTGTCGCATGGACCGGGCTGGCCCCCAGCGAAAAGTTTGTGAGCATTGAAACGTGGGACATGCACGGCAACGCGGGGATCGACATTTTCGGCAACGGGTGGAATGGCCTCGGCTGGGCGCTCCCGCGCTGCGACGAAGCGGTCTCGGCGCTGCTGGACGATCTCGACGACCGCGGCCTGCTCGACAGCACGCTCGTCGTCCTCGTGGGCGAATTCGGCCGGACGCCGCGGATCAGCAAAGGGTCCGCCGCCATCGGTCGCGATCACTGGCCGAATTGCTACTCGGCCATGCTGGCCGGCGCTGGCGTGCGCGGCGGTCTCGTGTACGGAGCCTCGGACGCTCAAGCCGCGTACGTGAAGGACAAACCAGTGTCGCCCGAAGACTTCGCCGCCACTCTATTCCACGCGCTGGACATCCCGCCGGAAACCCGTATCAGTCCCGATGGGTTCACGACTCCCGCCAGCACGGGACATCCGATCGTTGACCTGTTTTGGTAGGCGTCGAAACACGAACGGCAGTTCAATGAAGATGAACCGATTGATACCAATGCTGCCGGTCAAGAGCATGCCAGTCAGCGTGAACTTTTACTGCGGGATGCTGGGTTTTGAAGTCGAGAAGAGAAACGACGATTGGGGCTGGGCAATGCTTCGTTTCGACGAGTGCCGGTTGATGGTAGATCAATCGATCAATGCGCACCCGGTCAAGCCGCGCGACTCAATCCTCTATCTGTACCCGGATAATGTCGTCGAGTATCACAGGCAAGTTCGGACGAACGGCTTGGCTGTGGCCGAACTGACCATCACCTTCTATGGCCTCACGGAGTTTCGAATCAGCGATCCGGACGGAAACCGATTATGGATCGGACAAGAAACGTCGACGGAGGCCTAACCCGGATTGTTTCCCGCGAAACACACGAAAGACACGAAATGGCTGAAGAGCCAAGGGCGTTATTGAACACGGACGCTGGCCGCGTCCGGCACGAAATGGAAACGATTGTCATTCCTTGGTGATCGTCTCATCCAAATTGAGCAGCACTCGCGAAACGACCGTCCACGCGGCAAGGTGGGCCGGAGTGGTGCCTTCCGGAAGTTGCG
Source organism: Planctomycetales bacterium (assembly GCA_016235885.1). Lineage (GTDB taxonomy): Bacteria > Planctomycetota > Planctomycetia > Planctomycetales > Planctomycetaceae > JACRIH01. Next base: position 11,989 of record JACRIH010000317.1, read on the forward strand.
GCGCGCTGGCTGGGTCGGCGAGGGCGACTTCGAGCGGTTTGGCGTCGGGCTGTGAGAAGCGTTGGAATTGCTTTGCGAGCAGCGCGGAAAGTTCTGCGGCTTCATCGACCGTGGGCGGGCGGGAGACGCAACGGCGGAAAGCGAAATCGAGACGCGAGGAGTCGGTGGAACCTCCGTCCTTCAGTGTGAGCAGGGCCAGGGCTTGCGAGCATTCGACGAAGACGGGTTCGTTCAGCGTCATCAAGGCTTGCAGCGGTGTATTGGATCGCGAGCGGCGGATGCACGAAAAGTCTCCGTTCGGGGCGTCGAAAGTTTGCAGCACGGGGTACGGGATCGAGCGGTAACGGAACGTGTAAATCGCGCGGCGATACCGGTTGGGGCCTTTGTCTTCGTACCACACTTTCGGGCCGTAGCTGACCGGCGGCAGCAGCATGAATTCAGGGAGCGGCGGAAAGGATGGCGGTCCGCCGACAGCCGGGTTCAGCAACCCGCTGGCCGCCAGCGCGATGTCGCGGACGAGTTCCGCGTCCACACGAAATCGCGGGCCGCGAGCCAGCAGCCGGTTGTATGGATCGCGCGCGAACAGGTCGGGCGTCACTTTTGACGATTGCCGATACGTGGCCGATGTGACGATTAGCCGGTGGATGTGCTTGAGGGACCAGGGGGTTGCCAGACGCGGAGACGCGGAGAGGGGGAGACGCGGAGAGGTAGAGTCGGATGTTCGCGGCAGTGTTTTCTCCGTGTCTCCGCGTCTCCGTGTCTCCGCGCCTTGCTCCATTTCCACGGTCGGCTCCATCAACTCCACCGCCAGCCAATCCAAAAGCTCCGGGTGCGACGGCGGTTCGCACTGCGTCCCCAAGTCTTCGCTGGTGCTGACGAGGCCCGTGCCGAAATGGGCTTGCCAGATACGGTTCACGATCGCGCGGGCTGTGGTCGGCGAGCGGCGATTGACAAGCCATTTCGCGAACGTGAGGCGCGTGAGCGGTTCGTCCGGTGGTAGCGGATTCAGGAATGCCGGGACTCCGGCGGTAACCGGTTTGTCTGGTTTCAGGAAGTCGCCCCGTTTCAGGATGCTCGTGCCGCGCGGCATCTCTCGCGATAGCAGCACGAGTTGCGTGCTTCCCTCGGGATGCTGTTTCCACGCCTCTTCGATCTTGTCGTTCGCAGCCTTCCACTCGGCGACGGTCGTGCGCCAGTGGCTGAACACGGCGGCTTGCTGAGCCCGCGTGCGCTGATCGCGGGGAATCGCGAGAATGTCTCGCACATTTTTCGGAACGGGATCGGCGACGGCGTCGGTGGCTGCACTCGCAGAGAGACGGAACCGGCCGAGGTTGTTGTTCTGGTTGTCATCGCTGTTCCAGCCACCGTGGTTTTGGGCCAGGCTGATCGTCACGATGGTTCCGCCCGGGAACCCCACCGGCTTTTCCGGAATGAACACGGCGTTGCGTGGACGATTGCGCCGCCCCGGACCAGCATCCATCCCCCATGCGGTTTCGTTCTTCCCGTCGATCGCGAATTCAATGGGTCCCGTCACGCGCTTCGTCGTCGTCTTGTCGCCAAAGATCGATTCGAGATCGCGCTCGGGGTTCGAGTAGTCGGCGGTCGCCTTGACGATCTTCACCTGCTGCTTGGACGCCAGATTGGCCGCGTCAGCGACTTCGACTTTGAATTCCGTGAGCGCGCACGTCCCCATGATCGAACGGCCCGGGCCGCCGCACGGCAGGTTGGGATCATTGAATAGTTCCAGCCGGAACGCGCCGAGATTGGCGAGTTTCGTGGTGGCTTTCCAGATGGACGTGAACTTTGTCGGAGCGTACCCCGACGCGACGATCGACCCGTCCGGCTGCGGGAAGTAGCGCTGACCGTTGTCGCCGATGTGTTCGGGCTGGAGCACTTCCCATTCGGGCTGAGGTCGTTTCGCGGTTTCTTCCCACGCAGACATTTTCTCCGACCAGTCGGGCGTGCGGTGCTTCAAGTCGTCCTCGATCTCACGCACCATTCGAAAAATGTCCGCCCGCCGCATCTGTTCGTCCGGCGAATACACGGCGACGTTCGCTTCGTGATCGTTGTTGAGGAACGCGAACAGTTGGTAGTACTCGGCCTGCGTGAGCGGATCGTACTTGTGGTTGTGACACTGGCTGCACTGAATCGTCAGACCGAGCACCGACTTGCCGATCGCGTCCATGCGGTCGAACATCGCCTCCATCCGAAACTGCTCGGGGTCCACGCCCCCTTCTTCGTTGATCATCGAGTTGCGGAGGAACCCGGTCGCGACGACGCGGTCTTGCGCGAGCGAGTCGCTCCCTCTCCCCTTCGGGGGAGAGGGTTGGGGTGAGGGGGCTGCGCGTCTCTCGGTTCCATTTGATGGGGGACTTGGAAGCCGCTCGCCCCTCACCCCCGGCCCCTCTCCCCCTCCGGGGGCGAGGGGAGTTGTCGATAACAAATCCCCCGCGAACTGTTCGATGATGAATTGGTCGTACGGCAGGTCGCGATTGAATGCGTCCACCACCCAGTCGCGGTAGAACCACACCTGGCGCAGTTTGTCCTTCTCAAATCCATCACTGTCCGCGTACCGGGCCGCGTCGAGCCACAGTCGGCCCCAGCGTTCTCCGTAGTGCGGCGACGACAGCAGCCGCTCGACGAGTTTCGCGTACGCGCCGTCACTCGTGTCGGCGATGAACGCATTGACTTCCTCAATCGTCGGTGGCAGACCGATCAGATCGAGGCTGAGCCGGCGGATGAGCGTGGTCTTGGCGGCTTCGGGTGATGGTTTCAGTTCTTCCGTCGCCAGTTGAGCCAGCACGTACGCATCGATCGGATTTCGAATTTGAGATTTGAAATTTGAGATTTTTGGGACAGCAGGACGCTGGGGAGGTTGGAAGGCCCAGTGGTTTTTGGGATCGGTTTGTGCGCCCGCCAGATCGTCTGGCCATTTGGCTCCGGCGTCGATCCATTTTCGGAGCAGGTCGATCTGCTTCGCCGTCAGTCGATCTCCCTCCGATGGCATGACGACGTCGTCGTCATCGCTCGTCACGCGGCGGATCAGTTCGCTGTCGGCGGCTTTCCCTGCCACGATCGCCCGCTTGTCCGATTCGCCGCCGCGGATCGCGTTCGCCCGCAGGTCCAGCCGGTAGCCCGACTGCTGTTTGCGAGCGTCGTGGCACTTGAGGCAGTGCTGTTTGAAGATCGGCTGGATGTCCCTCGCAAAGTCCACTGCCGAGTCGGCGGCGATCAGCGGCCGCAGGGAAAGCAACACACACGAAACACCGAACAGGTAACGAGTCGGCATGGGGTTCGACCTCTCAACAGCGGATGGAAACGCTGATTCCGCAGATTATCGCAGAGACCCGGTTCAAGACGTCCAACTCTTTTCTGCGAGAATCTGCGACACCTGCGTTTAGAAAATACTTGCCGCACCACTTGATCACAAGGTGAGCAATCCGAAAGAGCCAGATCCAACCATTGAAGGTTCGAAGGCAGACCTCCCTCCTAATACTCATCAGGATTGGAAATCGGCGTTTGCCGACGTGCCCCGCGCGCCACAGCCACAAACGCGAGGAAATCGTAGACCCCGTGAGCCACCATCGGGGCGAGCAGATTGTTCGTGCGTTCCATCAAGTCCCCCAGCGCGAGGCCAGCCAGCCCGGCCAGCAGCGCGTACAGAGGTGTGATGAAATGGGCGAGGCCGAACAGCACGCCGCTGATCCACTTGCCAGTCAGCGGGTACAGCACGCCCCGGAACAGCAATTCTTCGCTCACGCCCGCGACGGCCGCTATCGCGGCGAGGTCGTACCACCGGCAAGCCGCCATCGGCGGACCGAGGCTCTCCAATAGAAACTGTTTCATCGGCCGCAGCGGACCGAAGGGAAATCGCCAGCCCAGCAGGAACAGGCCGAACATTGGGATTGCGAACAGCACGCCCCAACCGATGTCCGCGACCGACCACTCGATTCGCGCTTGTGGTTCCACATCAAACATCCAACCCACCGCGACCGCCACGACGATCAACCCGCTCTCAAACAGCACGGCCAGCTTGACGAAGTCGGAGCGGTTCGCGAGGTCAATCATCACGTCGCGCCAACTGTTGTTGGATGTCGCTGAACACTCCCCACAGGCCGCCGACGATCAGCAGCCAGCCGAGCAATCCGCCGGCGCGGATCAGCAGGAACACGACACCAATCATGTTGGAACCACCTCCAGAGAAAACTTGCGACTGGATGGCGAACGTCATTGCGGCAGACGCGACGACAACCAAAGCCTGAATCAAGAAGCCGACCAGAGGCATCCACATCCGCCTGGAGAGGTTCATATTCAGCGCCACCACGGTCACAGCGCCGATGACCATTCCCAACTGAACGAGCGACAACGCGTGCTGCATCAGGGTTTGAAAGTTTGGGGCGACCATTGCGGTTCCTTCGTCAATCGGACTTGGATTTTGGGGAATCGTCCGCGACCGGCATTCGCTCGAACACGATGATGTGCTGCCACGGGAGACCGCCGATTGTTTCTTTCCATTTCAGGCCGAACTCGGGTTGTTGGATTTCCTGCTTCACCTGCGCTTCGGTCATTTTGTGGACGAGCTTGATCGGGACGTTTGGGTCTTCCTTTCGATATTCGACGAACACGACTCGGCCGCCGGGTTTTATCGCCTTGGAAATCTCGACCATCATCTCGTGCGGGAATTCGAACTCGTGGTACACGTCCACCATCAGAGCCAGATCGACCGACGCGGCGGGGATTCGCGGGGATTTGTCCGTACCCTTCACCAGTTCCACGTTGTCGATCTCTTTGAGTTTGAGTTTTTTCGCCAGTCGGTCGAGCATCTCCTGTTGAATGTCCACGGCGACGATTTTGCCTTCGTCGCCGACCTTGTCCGCCATCATCAACGTAATCACGCCGCTGCCGGCCCCAATGTCGGCCACGATCATGCCGGGCTTCAGTCCCAGTGCGGGAATCAGTTTCGAGATGGATTCCTCGGCTTCCCGCTCCGGCCGTTCGAGCCATGTGGCCGCGGGTGCTCCCATGACGTGGGCGATCTCGCGCCCCATGTAAAACTTGCCGATCCCATTGGGATCGTGCTCGCGGCGGATTTCATAGCGACGGGGTTTGTCTTTCGTCGCGTCGTTCTCTTTCGCGGCCGATTTTGATTTCGGCTGCGAGGCCGCCGGCTGGTCATCGGCTAGCGCGGTGAAGGTGGATGCGACGCAGATCGCGAGCAGCACGAGTTTGAGCACCGCGCCGGAAACCGGATCGCGTCCGTGCCGCTGCATCACCTGACGCCACTCGTCCGGCACAAGTTCGGCCGCTTCGTCCACGAGCATGATCGGGATGCCGTCCCGAATGGCATACGCCAGCCGGCACGCAGGATCGCTGCTCACGAGACGGCTGCCATCCTGAACCAACTTCGCCTTGGACTTGGTGCAGACGAGCAGGCTGTCGAGAAGTTTGGGATCGAAGGACATGATTGAAAGCGGTTTCAGTAGCCACGTTCGCCAGAACGTGGGCCAACCCAGGGAACACCCACGTTCTGGCGAACGTGGCTACGCCGGACTCGCTTCTAAAATCCTCTTGCCTTTCGGATGTGCTCAAATCCTCGCAGTTCGTAGTCAATACCGACGTAGTCCAGCATCCGGCACAGGCCGCGGCACGCCACACCCAGACCGTCCGGGCCGCTGAAGCCGCCGAACTGGCCGCCACCCTTCAGGTGGGGTTCGAGTTCCAGGAAGAAACCGGGAGCGCCGAGTTTTTGCATTTTCTTGTTCAGTTTCGGCATTTGATCGCGCAGGTCGCGGAGGATGATTTCGTGACCGCTGTCTCCCAGGTTCGCCGGCACAAAGTTTTTCAAGCGCTCTTCGTCCACGACGCCGGTCCATTTCAGAGACGGGTCGATCTTGTAGTCCTTGATGTGCATCCAGCCCATCACTTTTTGCATCGCCTTGTATTCGTTGAAGCAGTCGATGGCGTCCAGGTTCTGCGACGAAATGTTCCCACCGTCGAAGATGCAGACGATATGGGGGCTGTTCACCTTGCGAGCCAACTCGGCGAGCAACCGGCCGTTCTGCCCGACGAGGTTCGCTTCGACTTCGAGGCCGTACACGACGCCGTTCTTCCGGCACTTGTCGACGATCGCGGAAATCTGGTCCGACGCCTGATCGACATGCGTCCACGGGTCGGTGCCGCGCGGGTGGTAGAACGAGAAGCCGCGGATGAGCTTCGTATCGACCGTGAGTGCCCGGTCGATTGCGGTCTGCACGTCTTCGGCCAGATACTTTTTGAACGGCACGAACCGGTTGTGCGTCCCATCGTCGATGTCGAGCAACTTCACCTTGCCGATCGGCGACCCGATGCTGGTGACGCGGACACCGAAGTCCGCGTGGAGTGAGACGAGCGTTTTCAACTCGTCTTTGCTGAGCGTCATGATGTGCTTGACTTCGCCCGTCACGTTGATGAACCGCGGGCTGTAGTACTCCAACCCCAGCGCGGCAATCGCCGTCAACTGTTCGACGATCGACTTCGACGACGAAGCTTCATCGGCAAAGGCACTCAAGATGACGCGGGGGTTCTCCGACATGCTCGGTCCTCGGGGGTTGGTGGGGGTGATGGATGAGGGCATTGTTGGTTGCGGACACGGGAGTTTCAAGCGGGTGGGAAGAAGAGGCAGTGGGGAGTGGGCAGTGGGCAGTCGTGGTGGCTGTGCACCACTGCCAACTGCCTACTTCCCACTCCCCTGGTGGAGTATTATCCCGTGACAACGAAACAAGTCACTCCTCCAGCCAAGGTCCATTCCATGTCCGTCGAAATCGACATCGTCTACGAAGGGCAGCTGCGCTGCGTGGCCACGCATGGGCCGTCCGGTGTGACGCTCACCACCGATGCGCCGGTGGACAATCAGGGACGCGGCGAGAGCTTTTCTCCGACGGACCTCGTCGGGACGGCGCTCGGTACGTGTCTGCTGACGATCATGGGAATCGTCGCTCAGCGGGGGAACCTCGACATCACGGGGACGCGAGTTCACGTCGTCAAAGAGATGATCCAGCAGCCGGTGCGGCGGATCGGACAACTCACCGTGACGATCACGATCCCCGCCGACAAGGCCGCGAAGCTCTCCGCCAGCGACCGCACCAAACTTGAAACCGCCGCCCGCGCGTGCCCGGTGCATCAAAGCATCCACCCCGACGTGCAGATGCCGATCAAGTTCGTCTGGGGGTAGGGAATCTCGATTGGGAACGGGAGATGGAGTGTCGAGACAACTCGATCGAGAATCGGCAAACAGGAGTTCCAAGTCTGCCGGTTTCGCATTGCGTCTGACCATCCATCACTTCGCCGGCTGACGATCCTCACCACTCCACAGCGTGCCGAGCAGCTTCTCGAACGCCGGGTCGTGCTCGCGGAGTTCCGAGCGGACGTACGGGAAGAAATCGTTCGTTCCGAAATAGGCTTCGGAGGCTTCGGCGAAGTATTCCATCTGGTTGGTGAGGGCGTAATGCCGTTCGCGGCGGCCTTGAATGCGGAGGACGGATTCGTACGTCTTGGCTTCCTTCGCCGCGCGGAATGTTTCTAGGACGTCCGCGTTGTCGTAGCCCTTGTCGAGGAACTGGTGGTGGTAGCCGTGCGCCAGTTCGTGCAGCACCATCCACGGCTGGGCGATCGTCCACTTGAGGAAGTTTTTGGCGTTGGCGATTTCGACCGCCCCCGCTTTTTCGGGGTTCATGTCGTGTTCGCGCAGCCAGCGCGGGTCGGGGTGATAGCACATGCACGGGTGATGCGGTTCGACGTGTTCGACCCAGATCTTGATCTTTCGCATCTGCTCAACGGCCGGTTGCGGGACCACGCGAGTGATCTGGTACAACTGGACGCGCAGCAACGCCAGCGTTTCGTCACACAGATCGGGATGATCGCCCGACAGTGTGCGATGGACGAGCACGGTCCAACCTTGGATGACTTGCGATTCGTAACGACTGGTGGGATCAAACTTCGCCGGTTTCGATGCGGGTTCGTCCGCGCGAAGCGGCGTCGAGTTGCTTGTCACGGCGAGAAGCAGCACACCAATGATGACTGAGAGTGTTCGCCGAGTTCGCGTACTCCCCTCTCCCCCTTCGGGGGAGAGGGGTCGGTGGTGAGGGGCGAGCGTTCCCGAGCATTGATTGTGAGCACCTTCCAAAATCGCACCACCCCTCACCCCAGCCCTCTCCTCAAAGGGGAGAGGGAGTGTGTTGTTCGGTTCGCCACGTCGGCCATGAAATGCAAGTCCGATCACGGCAACGTCTCCTTCAGCACCGCGGCAGCTTGTTCGGCGTGGTAGGCCTTGAGCTTTTCTCGCAACTCCGGCCGCGTGGCGGCGAGGATGCGGATCGCCAACAGCGCCGAGTTGATCGCACCCGGCTTGCCGATTGCCAGCGTACCCACCGGGATGCCCGCCGGCATCTGCACGATTGACAGCAGCGAATCCAGCCCCTGCAACGAGGCACTCTGCATGGGCACCCCCAGCACCGGCAACAAAGTTTGTGCCGCCACGACACCCGCCAGGTGAGCCGCCCCACCGGCGGCGGCGATCAGGACTTCGATCCCGCGCGACGCGGCGGACATCGTGAATTCGGTCGTCGCTTCGGGTGTGCGATGTGCCGAGAGCACACGGCACTCGTGCGGCACGCCAAACTTGTCGAGCATGTCGTGCGTGTGCTTCATCACCTCCCAATCGGACTTGCTTCCCATCATCACGCCGACGAGCGGCTTGTCTGTCGAACTCATTGCTGAACACTCCTAGATCGTTAACGCTGAAATCATCGTTGAAGTAGCCCTGTCGCTCCGCGACAGGAAAGCCGAATGTTTCATTGACGTTGTTTGTGAAAGATCGCGGAAGAGGCATTCCACGTCGTCGGGAGAACTGGCTTTCCTGTCGCGGAGCGACAGGGCTACTCACACCCTCACGTTGCATGACAGCATTGTTGGGACTCGGTAGTATCTTTGCAATTCACCTGTCTGCTCTTCTCGTTGAACTCTTGGGAGCACAAACCATGCGTGCCATTGCGGTGACCGCGGCGTCTTGTCTGTGTGCTGCTCTGTGCCTGTCGGTCGATTCGCTGTCGGCCGCCGATCGCGATCCGTTTTGTCCGCCGGCCATCGCCACAGAGAACGTTCCGGTCGTGCCGCCGGAGCTTGTGGAACGACTCACGCAGTATCAAAACACGCGGGCGGCGGCGTTTCGCGGGTGGTCGCCGGACGGCAAGGGGATGCTGGTCGCGACGCGGTTCGGCGACACGGCACAGTTGCATCGCGTGTACGAACCGGGCGGACGCCGCGAGCAGATCACGTTCTTTCGCGAACCGGTGGATGGCTCATTCATCCCCGAAGCATCGGACGGGGCAATCCTGCTCACGATGAGCCAGGGCGGCAACGAGAATGACCAGGTGCTGTTTTTCGACCGCCAGACCGGACGGGCCACGCTGCTTACCGATGGCAAGTCGCGGAACCTGCTGGGCGCGTTGACGCGGGACGGAACGCGGATGGTGCTCGGTCACAACGGACGGAACGGGCGCGACACTGACTTGTACATTGGTGACCCTCGCAAGGCCGGGTCGCTCAAACTGTTGATGCAGGTCACCAACGAATTCTGGTCGGCGACCGATTGGTCGCACGACGGGAAAACTCTGCTGTTGAACCGCTACGTGTCGATCAACGAATCGTATCCCGCGCTGCTGGACGTGGCGACGGGAGAAAAACGGCTGATCCCCATCCCCGGTGGTGGCACGGCGTCGTTCTCGTCATTTGCGTTCGCCCCCGACAACCGCCACGCCTACGTTTCGACCGACGTGCGCGGCGAATTCCACGAACTCGCCCGTGTCAACCTGTCCACGTTCGAGTACGAATGGCTGGCGGAAGAGATCAAGTGGGATGTCGGCGGGATCACCGTCGAACCGCACAGCGGGTTGGTCGCTTTCACGACGAACGAGGACGGCGCGAGTGCGCTGTACCTGCTCGTGCCGCAACAGGGACGCAAGCCGCAGCGCATGGACATCCCGTTGGGTGTGGTGGGTTCGCTCGAATTTTCACCGGACGGCAACCACCTTGGCTTTTCGATGGCTCGCCCCGATGCACCCGGCGATGCGTATTCACTGCGGATCAAGGACGGCACGGTCACACGCTGGACGTTCAGCGAAGTCGGCGGACTGAATCCCGAAACGTTCGTCACACCGACTCGCATCCGTTACCGCTCGTTCGACGATCGCGAAATCCCCGCGTTCGTTTTCAAACCGAAAACCGCCTCCCCAACGAAGAAGGCGGCCGTACTGATCAACATTCACGGCGGACCGGAAAGTCAGTCGCGACCGACGTTCACCGGCACGGATCAGTTCTACTTGAACGAACTCGGCATCGCTGTGATTTATCCGAACGTGCGCGGTTCGGCTGGCTACGGCAAGACGTACGTGCGACTGGACAACGCCGAGAAGCGCGAGGACAGCGTGCGCGACATCGGGGCGCTGCTCGACTGGATCGCCAAGCAGCCGGACCTCGACGCGAATCGCGTCGCCGTGATCGGTGGATCGTACGGCGGGTTCATGGTGCTGTCATCCGCCACACTTTTCGGCGATCGGATCAAGGCGACGGTCGACATTGTCGGCATCGCGAACTTCACCACGTTTCTCAAGAACACGAGTGCCTACCGGCAGGATCTCCGCCGCGCCGAGTACGGTGACGAA
>JACRIH010000312.1 GCA_016235885.1 Planctomycetales bacterium
AGACATCGACTTGAGTCCCAAAAAACGACAGCATTTGATTCGTGGAGAGGTTGCCCCATGCGCGTGCTCATCACTGGAGCGTCGGGACTGATCGGCAGTCGGCTGGTGTCCGCCTTGGAATCTGAGCACGACTTGCGACTCGGCGACATTCGCCCGGCGGACGATCCCCGAGCCGTACTGCTCGACGTCACGCAACCCGAGTCCGTTCGCGCTGCGATGCAGGACATGGACGCCGTGGTGCATACTGCGATCGCGTCCGGACACGAGGGGGATTTCGAGGACGATGCATTCAACCAACGGCGGTTTGACGTGAACGTCAAGGGGACGTGGAACGTTCTCGAAGCCACCCGGTTGGCCGGTGTGCGGCGGTTCGTGTACACCAGCAGTCTGACCGTCGTGTGGGGATACGCCGCGCCGCAATGGGTCGCCTCCGATGCCCCGGCTCGTCCCGTCGGTACGTATGCCGTCACGAAACATCTCGGTGAAACTTTGTGCGAACAGTTTGCAAAATCCCACGGCCTGTCCGTCGTCTGTCTGCGCATCTCGAAGCCAATCGACCTGACCGACCCCACGTGGAAGCGGCGACGACTGCGCCCGCAATGGATCGCGTTCCCCGATTTGCTCGAAGCCTATCGCCTGGCGCTCGTGGCACCAGACATTGGCTTCGAGATCATCACCGTGGTCGGCGACAGCACGTGCCGCCGTTGGGATCTTTCGCGAGCCGAACAGGTGCTGGGCTACCGGCCGCGACATCGACTGGAAGACCTCGGTTACGAATTGGGAGATGAGAACGAACCGTTGACTGTGCCGCCCGGTTGACATCACCGCCGCACACGTCGTAGGGTGGGACCAGCGCAGCGCAGGCCCACCTTGAGCAGCATCTCCGAACGCGAGTCGTAATGGTGGGCCGGCGCTCGCTACGCGAGTTGGTCCCACCCTACTTCCCGTGTGATTCAACAACAGAGACTGCCATGCTGTCACGATTGCCGCTCTCGTTTCTCTGCTTCTTGTGGCCTGCAATTGTGGGCGCGGCCGAACGTCCGTTCTCGATCCAGATCGTGGATGAACAAACCGGACGGGGCGTGCCGCTGGTCGAACTGAAAACGGTCAATCAGCAGCAGTTCATCACCGACAGTCACGGCCTCGCGGCCATCGACGAACCGGAACTGGTCGGTCAGAAGGTGTTCTTCCACATCTTGAGCCACGGATACGAATACGCGAAAGACGGCTTCGGGTATCGCGGCGTGGCGGTGACGGTGACGCCGGGGGAACGGAAGCAGTTCAAAATCAAACGGGTCAACCTCGCTGAGCGGTTGTACCGCATGACCGGCAGCGGAATTTATCGCGACAGCGTTCTCGTAGGCGAACCAGTACCGATCAAGCAACCGCTGCTCAACGCGCAGGTGTTTGGATCGGACAGCGTGGTCAACGCGGTGTATCGCGGGAAGGTGTACTGGTTCTGGGGCGACACGAACCGGCCGGGATATCCGCTGGGAAATTTCCACGTGCCGGGAGCGATCTCAAACCTGCCGGGGCAGGGGGGCCTCGATCCAGCGGTCGGCGTGAACCTGAATTACTTCACCGATGGCAAAGGCTTCGCCAAGGAGACGTGCCGGATGGCCGGTCAGGGGCCGACGTGGATCGGCGGCCTGACTGTCGTCCCGGACGAAAACGATCGCGAGACGCTGCTCGCGTCGTACGTGAAAATCAAGCCACCGATGACGGTCTACGAACGGGGCCTCGTGAAATTCAACGACGAGTCGGAGAAGTTCGACCTCGTTTCCCGGTTCGACGTCGGCGCTCCGCTGTATCCCGACGGACATCCGTTCCGCCATCTCGAGCCTGATGGCGTGCATGTCTACTTCGCCACGCCGTACCCGCTCGTGCGCGTGCGAGCGACCGTCGACGATTGGCAACACCTTGACCGCTACGAAGCGTTCACCTGCCTGAAAGAAGGGACGCGGCTCGGCGCAAAGGAACTCGACCGCTCGCCGGATGGGCAACTGCGGTACGCATGGAAACGCAACACGCCCGCAGTCGGGCCGTTCGAGCAAAAGAAGCTCATCGACTCGGGCCAACTGAAACCGCACGAAGCCCTCCTGCAACTTCGCGACCGCGACACCGGTGCCGCCGTGCTGGCGCACGCCGGGTCGGTGACTTGGAACGCGCACCGTCGACGATTTGGCATGATCACGGGCCAGTCGTTCGGATCATCGTTCCTCGGCGAAACCTGGTACGCCGAAGCGGACACGCCGGTCGGTCCGTGGGTGTACGCGACCAAAATCGTGACGCATGACGACTACAGCTTCTACAACCCCAAGCAACACCCGTTTTTTGACGAAAAGCACGGCCTCGCGATTTACCTTGAGGGGACGTACACGCACACATTCTCCGGCAACAAAGATCCGACGCCGCGGTATGACTACAACCAGATCATGTACCGGCTGGATTTGACTGACGTGCGGACGGCCGTGCCGGTCGCGCTCTACGCGAAAGACGCTTTGACCCCGAACCGGTTTCATTGGGGGCATGTGTATAACGACCGCTGGCTCCACGATGTCCGCCCGGCGTTCTTCGCGCTAGACCGTCCCGGGGTGAACACAATTCCGGTCTTCGACGGGGAGACCAACTCTGGTCAGGCAACGCTGCGAATCGTCACTGCCAAACCCCTCGATCCGCCGCAGTTTTTCGCCATCGCGCTTGATGCCGCTGCGCCACCAAAGGCCACCGTGCCGCTCTTCCGCTACATTCATGCCACGACTGGTGAGCGTGTGTTCTCGACCAACCCGAACTGGTCTCGTGACGGATTTTCTCGCGAAGCTCAACCGCTGTGCCGCGTCTGGCCGTCGCCGTTCGAACCACCCACAAAATAGTCGGTACACTCCGTGTGCCGGCGACATTGGAGTCTGCCATGCCTCACCGCCCGCTGCCTCGCTGTCAGGTGCTGCCCCTTCCCGATCATCAGGTCTCATTCGTGCTCGATGGCACCGAGCGTCTGCGGTGGCATTTCGGCCCGACGTATCCGCGCCCGTTCTTCTTCCCACTCGTTGGTCACTCCGGCAGTTCACTGACTCGCATGGGACACCCCGGCGCGGCGAATCACGATCACCACCGGTCGATCTGGTTTGCGCACGCGAAAGTGCTGGGGATCGACTTCTGGAGCGACGGCACCACCGCTCGCATTCGGCAGAAGCGGTGGTTGCACTATCAGGACGGTGACGATGCCGCGTCGATGGCCGTCCTGCTCGGCTGGTTCGACGGGCACGATCCGAAGGAACTGCTGGAACAGGAACTCGTCGCGAGTGTGCGCCCCGGTGCTGACGGCGACACGTTCGTCGAATTGCAGTCCACGTTTCGTCCAACATCGGACTCACTGGAGTTCGGTCAGACAAACTTCGGATTCCTGGCCGTGCGCGTCGCGAAGAGTATTTCCGCGCACTTCGGTGGCGGAGAAATCACCAGCAGTGAGGGAGCGAAGGGTGAGCCGGCGATTTTCGCCAAGCGGGCGCGATGGATGGATTACAGTGGCGCGGTCTCCAACACGGTGATCGAAGGGATCACCTATTTCGATCACCCGACCAATCCCGGTCATCCCACGCACTGGCACGTGCGCGAAGACGGGTGGATGGGGGCTGCCGCCTGCCTGGCTGGTCCGGTTTCCACGACCAAGTCCCAACCACTCGTCGTGCGTTATCTGCTGCACGCTCATCGGGGCGACGTGTCAGCCGAGCGAGCCGAACAAGCCTTTCGCGACTTCGCGGCGACTCGACCGTTCGCCGTTGTGAAGGCGAACGTGAAGCACCAGGAGTTTGTGATTCAACGGTCGTGAATTCGGGTCGGTTGTCGTCAGGCTCCGAGTCGGTGGAGTTCTGTAGGACGGCCCTTCCAGGCCGTCGAATTACGCCGGCCAACGACGGACGGAATGGCCGCCTTACGTTTTTTCAACGAGCTACTACGACAGCAGCGCTTGAATTCGCGAGGCCAAGTCCGCGTCGCTGACGGTCTCCTGCTGGCCGGTCGCCAACACTTTGACCTGCCAGTTGCCGTTCGCGAACTCGGTTTCACCCGCGATCACCGCGATACGAAATCCTTTCCGGTCGGCATATTTCAACTGTTTGCCGACCGGTTTCGCCTCGGGGAAAACCTCGGCGTTGATTCCCGCCGCACGCAGCACGCGGGCGATGCGTTGATAATCGCCGAGTCGTTCCGCTTGAAACTGCGCGATGAAAACTGGAGCGGGAGTCGAGACGTTCGCCGGGAGCAATCCCAGTTCCTCCAGCGCGGCGAGCAATCGGTCGAGGCCCAGGCTCGCACCGACTCCGGGCAGCCGCTGCGATGTGAACAGTTCTGCGAGGTTGTCGTACCGCCCGCCCGAACAAACGCTGCCGATGCCAGGCAGGTCGTTCAGGAACGTTTCGTAAATCGTCCCGGTGTAATAATCGAGTCCCCGGGCGATCGAGACGTCGAGTTGGATTCGCTCCGGCGGCAAGCCGACATGGCGGGCGACCGCGAAAAGTTCTCGAAGGTTTTTCGTACCGGTCAGGCCGCGTTCGTTGCCGGCGAGGTGTGATTCGAGCGTCGTCAGGATTTCATCCGGAGCACCGGACAAGCGGGTGAGCGCGATGATTTGCCGGGCTTGCTCGTTCGTCGTCTCGACACGCTCGGTCATCTCGGCGACGACGGCATCCGCGCCGATCTTTGGCAATTTGTCGAGTGCTCGCAACACGCCGACAGTCTTTCCCGTGAGGCCGAGCGTTTCCAGCAGGCCGTTCAGCACCATCCGGTTGTTAACCCGGATCGTGAACCGTTCGATGCCGATCGCGTCGAGCAGATCGTGAATCACCAGCAGCGTCTCGACGTCAGCCGCGTTCGATTCGGTTCCGATCGTGTCGAAGTCGCACTGCATGAACTCGCGATAACGGCCCTTCTGCGTGTTCTCGCCGCGCCAAACCGTGGCCAGGTGGTAGCGTTTGAACGGTGTGCCGATCTCGTTCAGGTGCTGGGCCGCAAAGCGGGCGAACGGCACGGTCAGGTCAAACCGCATCGCCACGTCGCGATCACCCTGATCGCGAAACCGAAACAGTTGCTTGTCCGATTCGTCGCCTCCCTTGCCCAGCAGGATCTCACTGTATTCGAGCGCGGGTGTGTCGATCGGGCTGAAGCCGTAGCTGCGATACACACGCCGAGCGATGTCGAGCAACCGCTCGCGAGCCATCGCCGCAGCGGGCAGGAAGTCGCGAAAACCCTTCAAAGTTTGTGGCTTGATCATGGTGACTCGGTCTTTCGTGCGACTCTTGAAAGCTCGCTCCTGCACTGCCCGTTGAGAACCCACACTAACCCGATGCGTCTGCGAGGGCGAATAACACACTCCCTCGCTGACGCTTCGGGTTAGTGTGGACCTCACAGCGGGGGCCAAGGTTCGGGTTCAAACCGAGATCAGTTCCTGCGCCGAAGTCGCCGCCGGATCCCCGTGCCCTTCGCCACGATTCGGAATCGAATGGCTGTGCCCGAGGCGTTCGTGGGAAACGGGTTCTGCAAGCGGAACATTCAGGATCGGCAACCCGAGCGATTGCGTTTTCTGGCGCCGTGGCTTCTTCTGGGGCAGGACCGCTTCGGCGTACTCCTCGATCTGCTCGGGCGTCTCGAACATCTTGTCGTAGACGAAATCGTTGTCGAATTCGCAGTCTTTCGTACTGTAGTCGCTGCAGATTTCCGGCCGATCGGAGTAGATGCCGCAGAGATTGTCGGATTGCAAATGGCGACAGTCGTTATGAACCACGAGGTACCATGTCTTCTGATCGACGAAAACGGAAATCCGACCGTGCAACATGAACCAGCGGAGGTTGTCAAAATCCTTCCACTCGGCAGGCGTGTCGATGGGCAAAGCGAAGTAGCGGCAGCAGCGGGCCGTGCAGTGATTGCACAACACATCGCCCGAGGGGAGGTCTTTGCGTTTCATGGGAGAGGGCGGCAATGCCGCAATGTAGCCCTGTCGATCCGCGACAGGAAAGCCAAGTGGTCAAACAACGCAGAGTGCATCGACCCCATCCGACTGCGAACAACGTCGAGGAACTATTCGGCTTACCTGTCGCGGAGCGACAGGGCTACCGTAAGCTTGCGGGGCAAATTGTAGTGGCGACCGGTTCATCCGTCACGCTGCCACCGACCGGCACAGCCCGTAGGATCGCTCGTCTGAGGTAACACGTGTCAACATTATGCTTGACCCAAGAGAAACCAGTGACTTAAGATTTCGGCGGTCATCCACTCGTTCGACGCAAGTCCACGCTGCGAGCCGCTCTTTCGCTACGATCGGAATCGTCACGCGGCTGCTTCGGACAAGGCGTCTGACCAGTCGATGAAAGATATTGGTTTGGTCTGTTCGCGGCCTTTTCGTCGGAACTCCGCACATGAATATCTTCGGGAAGATTTGCCTGTGGTTGGCCGTGATCGGCATCATCGCCTCTCTCGTTCTGACGTCGCGCATGCTCGGCATCCGCATGGCTTGGATGACACAGAACCAAAAGTTGGAGGAAGAGTTCCAGAAGAACCAAGAAGAGATTGCCAAGCGCAAGACCGAACTCAAGCTCAAGAAGGACGAGCTTACGCGACTGATGCTCGACTGGGATCGAGTGTGGGACGATGTGGCGGTGCAGGTCGATCCGGCTGGCGGATCGTTGCAGGCCGCAGTGGGCAGCAACCGGGGCGTGCAGGACAAGCAGGTCGTGTGGGCCTTCCAAAAGAACCAGGACGGCTCGTCACTGCTCGCGGGGGATTTCAAAGTCGGCAACATTCGTGACGAGCTGGCGGTCCTCGCGCCGAACTGGCGGCTTCGTCCCGGAGATACGCAAGGCTGGCAGGCAGGCAATTGGCGAGTCCGGTCTCTCGTGCCGTCTTTCTATGGTGAACGTCTGACCGCGACGGAAGTGGCTCTGCTTGTCGCCGACGAGGATTTGGCGGCGAAGAAGGATGACGTGGTGCTACAGACCAGGATGGTAGCCGCCGCCAACGGAGAACTCGATCAGCGCATGAAGGAGATCAACGGCGATCAACAAAACGACGGGAAGGAATTGCCGACGGAAATCATCAAGGGGTTCCTCGCGACCATGCTGGACGAAGAAGAGCTGCGCAACACGGCACTCGCCACCGTGGATCAACTGAACCACGACCTCAAACGCACCACCGAGCGGATCTCGCGAATCCACAAGATTAACCAGCAGCTCGTGAAGAGCCTGCCGCAGCCCAGCACTCCGGCAACCGACGTCAGCAAGCGCTAGCCGATCGTAAGCGGTAGGGTGGGACCAGCTCGCGAAGCGAGCGCAGGCCCACCGTTAGGTGGGCCTGCGCTTAGCTGGTCCCACCCTACGAACGACGAACGACG
>JACRIH010000324.1 GCA_016235885.1 Planctomycetales bacterium
ACCAGCACGGAAACCGAGTCATCGGGTTGACTCGTCTGGCCCAGTGGCTGGTGACCTGTGAAGACGCATCGCTGCGCGATCCCCATCGCGCAGCCGAACTCGCTCAACAAGCCACACGACTTTCTCCAGACAGTGCTGCGGCATGGAGCGCGCTGGGCAGTGCGCAGTTTCGTTCCGACGATTGCCTGGAGAGCCTCAAATCATTCGCTCGCGCCACCGAGCTGGGTACAACAGAAACCGGCCTGGATGCCTTCTGGATTTCGCTGGTTCATGCCCGACTTGACGATCAGCCAGCGGCACGGTCGCACTACGAAGTCGCATCGAAATTTGTCCGCGACCATTGTCTCGGCCGGCGCGATCTCTTGAAACTTCAGCACGAGACATCCAAAGTATTGTCCATCATCGAACCGGCGGCACCTCCCGGTAAACCGTGATTCATTGAGCAGGCGAGCCGACTGTGCTCTGAGTTCGTCACTGGTTTGTTATTCCTCTCGGGGCCTGAATTGAGATGTAGCCACGGTCGCCAGACCGTGGGTTCCACCGAGAAAAACACCCACTCTCTGGCGAGAGTGGCTACCGCAGAAGTGTCTCATTCTGGGCCGCGTGAGGTATGGCTTTCACAACAGGAGAGTGAACGTGAGTGTCGCACAGTGGTGGCAATCTCTGCTTCGATCGGGTCGTCCGATTTTCGGAGCGAGTCCTGCGTTGCGCACGCCTCGACGGCGAAACTCCACGTCCGGGACGGACCTGGGGATTCTGGAACACCTTGAGGATCGTCGCCTGTTGTCAGCAGGCAGTCTGGACCCGACTTGGGGTGACAACGGCCGGGTCATACTCGGCATGAATTTGAATGACGTGGCTCGCGACGTGGCCGTGCAACCCGCGGACGGAAAAGTTGTCGTTGTGGGCTGGTGGGAGACGGGAGAGACCGATCGAAACGGTGTCCCCAACACCCAGTTCACCACCGTACGATTGAACACGGATGGAACCCTCGATGAAAGCTTCGGAAGCTTTGGGACAGTATCCACCACGGTCCCCGGCTGGCTCACCAGCAAGGCGTTTGATGTGGCGATCCAGGCTGACGGAAAAATTCTGGTGGGCGGCATCAGCCTGGTCGGCCTCGATACGAGTTCCGGGAGGTACGCGTTCGAGATCGTGCGGTACAACACGAATGGGACCGTGGACACGTCGTTCGGTTCCAATCCGCAATGGCCGGGCTTTGTACTTCTCGAACTGGGACGCCAGTTCAACGTGGCCACGAGCCTCGCCCTCTCTCCCGTGACAGGCAAAATTGCCGTCGCGGGATATGTGGACGACACGCCGTTGCAAACCGACAACGGCGATCGCGATCTCGCATTGATCCAGCTCAACGCGAACGGCACTGTGGACAGTGGTTTTGATTCGGATGGGATCGTCATCACCGACGTCGGGGGCTTCGACGATCAGGTCTTTGACGTGACATACGATGCCAACGAAAAGATCGTGGTTGCTGGACGAGGCGGAACTGCGACGGGCAGCGACTTCCTGTTGGCGCGGTACAACACCAACGGCAGTTTGGACACGTCGTTCGGCGACTTGAGCACCGGCTGGGCGCTGGCCGATTTGGGAGCGGGTGACACGGCCACGAGCCTCGCCATCCAACCCGACGGTCGCATTGTGATTGGTGGTTACGTGGACCCCACGCCGGATGGCGAAGGCGCGCCGGGCAATGGCGATCAGGATTCGGCCATCGGTCGTTTCACGTCGCTCGGTGTGTTGGACACAAGCTTCCTCTCCGTGGGACTCACCGCATTCGCCGCGAGTTCCAGCGACAACATCGTCAACGCCGTGGCGGTTCAACCCAACGGAAAACTCGTCACAACGGGATACGCACTGGAAGGCGTTTCGAGAGCCTTCACGGTGTCCCGATTCCTCTCCGATGGTGTGGTCGACAGCGCGTTCGGTACGAGTGGGACGGTCATTACTCCGATCTTCGCTGGTGATGAATCGCATGGTCTGGCTCTTCAATCCGATGGGAAAATCGTCGTCGCGGGATTTAGTACAAATCCAAATTTTGCTGCGACCGACTTCACGATTGTCCGCTACGTCGGCGATCCTCCCCCGGGTGTGACAGTGACACCGACGTCCGGCCTGGTCACGGCCGAAGGCGGCGGAACAGCGACGTTCACAGTGGTGCTCAACACGCAACCGACGGCAGACGTGACGATTGGCATCTCGTCGGACGACGCGACGGAGGGGACAGTCTCGACCGGCAACCTGACGTTCACGACGGGGAACTGGAACACGGCGCAGACGATCACGGTGACGGGGGTGGATGACGCCGTGGATGACGGAGACATCGCGTACAACCTGGTGACGGCGACCGCGACCAGCAGCGACATCAACTACAACGGCATCAATCCCGGCAACGTGTCGGCCACGAACACGGACAACGACACGGGTAACACGGCCCCAGTACTGGATAACACGGGCTTGCCATACCTGGTCGCACCGGCGGGGAGTCGGTTGCCGGTGGAGATGGCGAATGGGATTCTGATCACGGATCTGCTGACCCGAGGCGCCGGAGGCAATCCGATCACTGACCCCGATCCTGGAGCGCTCAAGGGCATCGCTCTGACGGCCATCGACAACACGTTGGGCAAGTGGCAATACACGTTCGTCAATAATCCCACGGAGCCTGACTGGATCGACGCAGATTCCGCTGGCCCCGTGTCAAATACCAGCGCGTTGCTGCTCCCCGCCGATACCAACACCCGCTTGAGGTTCGTCACCACACTCATTCCCTATCATGGATCAAGTGTGGCAGCCGGCCACCTGCCGACGGAAACGAAGCTCGACACCGGACTCACGTTCCGTGCGTGGGATCGCACGACGGGGACGGCCGGCGCACGAGCCGATTCCAGCACCAATGGTGATGCGACGGCATTCAGTACCGCGACCGAGACGGTGGCCACCTACTTTGAGGTGCGGCTGTGGCGGACATTCAACGCCGCCGCGCAATTGAACACCTATACCCTGGAACTGGAAGCCACAATTCTGATCAACAGCTTCGGTTATCAAGACCGATCCACGTCCTCCTTCACGGGCTTCACTGTCTTAATGAGTCCGATCCCCGGTGTGCCGACGGCTCCGTTGTATCGGATGTACTTTGGCATCGCGTTCGATTCCCCCTCCGCCGGTATTCAAACGGACATGGGTTACCGCTACCTGACGACGAGTTTGCCAGAAGCCGAGGCATTGGAACTCATGGGGCCGGCCGACAAACACGCTCAGCGAGACGGAGCTTACTTCCGAGAGGCGGGAGTCAATTCCGGAACGGGGATCATGGCGTACATCAACACCACCGCACAACCTGGCACGACGGAGATGTCTCAGATTTATCGCACTGATCTATTCCCCAAGGACACCCGCACCGGCCCAGCCGGCACACCGGCGACGGGCACTGTCCAGCAGCAACAAGGGGACCACGTATACACCACAAACTCGGCCTTTGAAATGACGAAAACGCCCGGTCGGCCGCATATTGAGGGGGTGCAGACGGGATGGCGTCAGGAAATCTCCCGCGGGTTCGTCCGCGAACTGTCTCCCAACGCCGGTGGCGTGCAACAACCCGCCCGCCAAGCCTCGCTCACGCGATGGATAGGTGTGCCATTGGACGAGGGACCGATACAGATCACCGCAGGTTCGCTCGGGACGAGGTTGACCGTCTCGTCGTCGGCTCCCACGTCGATGCCAGTCATCGTAGATCAATTGTCCCGCGCTGCTCCCGATCGAATCGCAAGCGCGTCACGAGACACCGAATCGACGGACTCGACAACGACTTCGCTTCGGTTCGTGCGGCGACGAAGCGCCGGGACGAGTTGTGGTTCGCTCACAGCGGACCCTGATGATGCGTTCTCGAAATTCTGGATGAAAGTGGGACAACTCGGGAGTTCCGGTGACCTTTGGTCGGATTGAGGTGTTCTCTCACGACGGATTTCGGTTGGATCGGAATGCTGTTCAGTACGTGATCTCCGAACCGACGTAGACGCTGCGTCCCGGTTGGAACACGCCGTTTCCCGTGCGCAGATCGAGATGTTCCCGGTAATTCCGATCGAACATGTTCTCGATGCCCGCCACGAACTGGATGCCTGGCTCTGGTTTCCAAACAGTCCGCAGGTCGTACGTCGTAAAGCCGGACGTCTCACGTTCGAGCAGCGACGAGGCCACGCGACTCTGCCGGGCCACGATCCGCGTGGCGAATTCGATCCACCAGCGAGGCGTTTCCGCTGTCGAGTGCCATCGAATTCCGACGCGACTGTCGAGCGGAGCAATCCCCGGCAGCGGTTCTTCCTGCCCGGCGGGCGGGTCCGGTAGTGGCAAACTTCCGCGTGTGTCGCGGGTTTCGTCCTGACCCTGCACGTAATTCAAACTGGCGAACGGCGTCAACCAAGCGGTCGCATCCCATTCCACAGCGAGTTCGCCGCCGGTGAGCGTCGCGAGATCGGTGTTCGCGAACGCCACGTTGATCGCGTCTCCCACACTCACGTCCTGACGATGCCGCGGCAGATACGTGATGTAGTCGAACACGAAAGCCTGAAAGCCGTGCAAGCTCCCGCGAATCTGGTCGAACTCCGTTTCGATTCCCAAGTCGAACTGCACGTTGCGCTCGGGATTCAAACCGGGTGTCCCGCGAACGGCGGTGAAGCCCTGCTGCAAGATCGCCAGGAACGGCGACACTGCATACAGTTCGGTCAGAGTTGGTGGACGTTCCCCGTAGCCCACACCGCCTCGCGCGGTCCAATGCTCATCCCACTGGTAATCCGCAGTGACGTGCCCGGCCCACAAAACGTAGTCCCGCTGGAGCCGGTCAGTTGCCAGCGCAGCCAAGAGTTCGCTTTCCGTGAACAGACTGGTTGCCCCCTTGCGAGGCAATTCGTCGATGTCGTTTGCCACCCAGTCCACACGACCGCCGACATGCAGCGTCCACCGTTCGTCAACGGGTCGCGTCCATTCCGCGAACAAACCGGGATTGGCGGAATGTGAAGCGGGGATCGGCGAATTGACCGTCGGACGAATGATCCCCAACCCCGGCACGAACCGATTGAACGTGGACAGTTCATTCAACTGCTGGGCGAGGTAACGCAGATCCGCACCCGCCAGCAGCCACGATTCATCCAATTCGCCCCATCGAGCCGACAACGTGTACCCTGTGGAAATCGTATCCGCGTCCGTCGACCCAACGTAGCCGAGCGGTCCGGACAGAAATGGGTTCTGACGCCGTTTTCCAGACCGTTGAGCGTCTCCTGCAAACTGTGTGCGGTTGTACCACACCTCTCCCTGTACTGTGTCGCACCAGTCGAGCGATTCCAGAAGCAGGTTGGCTTCGATTGAGTCCGTGGTGAGGAAATCCAGATCAAAAATCTGGCCCGGAAATTCGACGTCCGCCTGGTCGAGCCGGAGATAGCTCACGTCGAGATGGGCATCCGGCGACAAATCCCACCCGACGGTGGCATCCAATGTCCCGGACTTGTAGCTCGCGGGAAGCATCGCACCAGAACCGGTTTCGTAGTCATTGCCTGTGCGGAATCCATAGCCGAGCCGGTATCCCCAGCGGTCGTCACCGCCCCACAGGCTCTGTCGACCGTACAACTGTTCGCCATTCGTTTGATAGTCGGTGCTGCTGCTGCCGTGGGATTCGAAGCCGTTGGAGAATCGTGGCGATTTCAGAAATTCCACGTCCACAAAATTCCAGCCGGGACCGTACAGCGAACTGTACGGCCCCTTGACCACGAGCATGTCGGCGATCAACCGCGAATCAATCTTGCTAAGCATCGTGTCGAGATCCATTCGGGCGGGAACCCAATACGATCCCGACGCGACGAGCTGCCCGACACGCGAACCCCGCACTCGCGGATCGGTGACGATCGGCGTCCGGCGCTGAACGGTCACACCGGCAGAGGCCGCCGATTTTCCGATCAAGCTTCCAGCGTCCGACGTCACACGCGTCGCAGCTTCTTGTCCTGAGATGATCGTGGCGGATGGCCCGGCCAGGCGCACACGGCGAGAATCTTCGAGCAAACTTCGTCGCAAATCCCCGGCTCCGTACACCCCAGCGGTCAATCGTTCTGCGGAGCGCGGCAGCGGCGTCTCCGGAAGCAGAGATTGTGTGGATCGCGGCGTCAGAGGTCGCTGTCCCTGAGTTAATCGAAAGACTCTGTCGGGATCAGTGAATCGACTTCCTAAGTCTGACTCAGTTTCCCCCTCAGCAGACGGCGACTCGAACAATTCTGGCCATTGGACCAACCCCGATCGAACCGATTCTTCAGCAAAAAGATTTTCGGGAGTGATCGTTTGGTAAATCACAGGCAGCGTCTGCCGAGGATGTTCGACCGGAGGCTGCTCGTTTGCAGCGGCAGCTCGGATCGCCGTCGCAGCGCAAGCGATCAGGACCAGCCCCCACAGCGCTGAACGGCATCCCATCGGACCGCACATGATCGAGCCATCCTTGGCATTCGGGATTCGGATTTCCGTTCCGTTCCGATTGGAATTCCATTCCCATTTCGTCTTCGGAACGTCGACGTGATTGACACAAGTTGGTGAGGGAGAGACCTCTGATCTCCGAGTCTCGGACGACAATCGATACCCGACGATTCAGAGTTCGTTACCGACCGACGTCGTGATTCAACTTCCGAAGCTCACGGCACATGCACTTTATCGTCCCAAAATGTTTGGGAATTGCATTGCTCACGAGGCTTTCTCTATGGGGCAGGGAAATCCAGTTCGCCCAATCCGCAGATCCTAGCCAAGGTTCGCTGCTTCGCCCTCGCGAGTCTGCTCCAACTGCTCCCGGACTCGCTGCAGAATCCGTCGCACCGTTCGCTCACTTCGAGAGACAAGATCGCTGATCTCGGGTGGCGTGTAGCCCTGTAGCGCCAATTCCAGGATCTGCCGCTCCCGAGGTTCCAAACCTCGCATCAGATTCTCAATGGTCTCGGTTAGGATGGCGGCCTGAGCCGGGGTCGGTTCCTTGGCCACGACTTCCCATGCCCGGTTCGACGCGTCACCGAACATTGACCCCGTGATTTCGCGGTCGACATCGCGACCCTGCGCGGCAAAGTATTCAAAACGGTGGCCGCACTTTCTCACCGTGATCATTGCCAACAAGCCCCACAAACTGTCGAAGCTGCTCAATTCAAAAGCATCCTGTGCCTGCCGTACGAA
Source organism: Planctomycetales bacterium (assembly GCA_016235885.1). GTDB lineage: Bacteria > Planctomycetota > Planctomycetia > Planctomycetales > Planctomycetaceae > JACRIH01. Next base: position 7,204 of record JACRIH010000324.1, read on the forward strand.
GAAGCTCTTGAGCACCGATTGGGCAATATCCTCGGGGTCGACCTTGCGTTTCAACTTGTCAGCTAAGTGATTTCGAGCCAACCCAATCAGCCGGTGGGAGAACAAGCGGAACACTTCGGAAGCTGCCTCAGGATCACCAGCGTGCAACCGGCTCATCAGTGCGTCGAAATCGGGCTCATTGGCAGCCATGGTTGCGTACCTCGCCGTCTAGCGGACTCAATCGAAATGGCTGGCAGGTCAATTTCCTTGACGAATGAGAGCTCGGGAGAAACCTGTACGGTTCCGCAGGGACGGCCCCAGCAATTCCATTGCGAATGATCAATCAATACGAGCCCGGGGCTGGGATTGTTGATCTCTACGATTCGTTTGGCAATAGTCGACTCCAACTCGCACAAGTTCAATGGATCATGTGAGAGGCTATCCGAAAAGGAACCATGCCTGTCCGCAGATTTCACAGATTACGCAGATTTAAGGCGGAAGTCCAAATCTGCGTAATCTGTGAAATCTGCGGATGAATCTCTTGCACAGCGGTATCGTTTCCGGACAGCCTCTAAATGACGGTCGAACCTTTTCGGGTAGCCTCCAACAGCGCGGACTCGGCAAGGACGTGGCGGTCGTCGTGTGGGGAGAATTCGGCCGCCCACCGCGGTCAACTTCGCAGGCGGACGGGCCACTGGCCACGAGCCGGCTTCGCTCGTCTTTCGGAAGGCGGCTTCCGCACAGGCCAGGTCATCGGCCAGACAAACACCCGCGCCAAACACCCCACGAGCAAGGCATACTACCCGCAGAACGTCTTCGCCACGCCCGACCATTTCTTGGGTATCGACCCCGACCAATCCACGTACCGCCACCCCGCGGCCGACCACTGCAACTCGTGAACGACACCGAGCGGATCACCGAACTGGCGTAGAGACAACCCGAAGGATACCGTGCCAAAACTGAATAGCGATTTGAGTTGGATGACGCTTTCCGTTGAACAGTCTTCAATCGCTCAGGAACGCGAGACATCCGACACGCAACATCCGACACGCAACATTGACAAGGTCAGTGACACGATGCCCCCAATGACTGTCCCGTGTCCGATGTGCGACCGGCAACTGGAAATCCCGGAGCGCGGCGAAGATGCCGGAGGACATTTACTGCCGATGAGTGTTTCCTGTCCGAACTGTGGCACTGTGCCGATCCCCTCGAATATGGATCCGACGATCGTCTATCGGTCAGCGCGGGAACCGCGGACGCAGACGCGAGTCGGTCACTTCACGTTGATCCGACTGTTGGGGCAGGGAAGTGCGGGAGAAGTCTGGCTGGCGGAGGACATCAATCTCGGCCGACAGGTGGCGCTCAAACTTCCGCGGTCGCAGGATCCAGAGACGATGAGCCTGTTATTCGAGGCCAAAACGGCGGCCAGCCTGCGGCATCCGCATATCGTCTCGGTCTACGAGGTCAGCCAGGCCGGGGATCAGGTCTTCATCGCCAGCGAATTTATCGACGGGTTGACGTTGCGTGATTTTTTGTCGGCGGGAAAGCCGGGCGTTGAGGTGGCTGTCGATTTGCTGACGCGCATCGCGCGAGCGCTGCACTACGCGCATGAGCAGGGGGTTGTGCATCGGGATGTGAAGCCGGCCAACATCCTGCTCAACAAAGAGGGGCAGCCGTATGTCACCGACTTCGGCCTTGCCAAACGGCTCAACGCGGAAGTCACGATCTCCAGCGAGGGCCAAGTGGTCGGCACCGCGAAGTACATGTCGCCCGAACAGGCGAGTGGCAAGACGCGAGAGACTGATCCCCGTTCGGATCTTTATGCGCTCGGCGTGATCATGTTCGAGATGCTGACCGGCGACATTCCCTTTCGAGGGAACATGCGTGCCATCTTGGATCAGAAAGTGAACCACGATTCTCCGACTCCGCGAACCCTCAATCCTTCCCTTCCCAGGGATCTCGAAACGATCTGCCTGAAATGTCTGGAGCGCGAGCCTGATCAACGATATCCATCGGCCTTGGAACTGGCTGACGAACTTGGACGTTTCGCTGCCGGCGAGCCAATCCGCGCCCGCCCAATCTCACGGCTGGAGCGTGCTTGGCGGTGGAGTTGCATGCGTCCCGTCCTGGTGGGGCTGCTCGCCGCACTATTCCTCAGCCTGAGCTTGGGGTTGCTCGGTGTCACCTATTTCTGGCGTCGGGCTGCGTGGAGTGCCGATGCGTCTCGACAGTCGTTGTACCGTTCACAAATGAATCTGGCGTCGGTGCATCTTGGAAATGGAGACGTTGCCGGTGTGCGAGAAATGCTCCACCGCGTGGCCGTCGATGCCGAAATGGCGAGACTGCGCGGTTTCGAGTGGAACTACTACGACCGGCTGACCGCTCCACTGATTCCGATTGCAAACCACGGAGACGTCGTGACTGATGTCGCTGTCTCTCGCGACGGAGGCATCTGCGCATCCATCGGTCGCGACCGGCAGATTCGCGTGTGGGATGCGCGGACGGGTGACCTGGTGCGCACGCTCGTTGTCGACGACACGGTGGTTTTCCAAACCATTGATTTCTCGCCTACGACAATGCACCTCGTGTCCGGTTCGGCTGACGGATTCGTCCGCGTGTGGAATCCGTTGCAGGACGACCGCGTGATGCAGCAGATGCAGCATGGTCCGCCGGTGATCTTGGTCCGCTTCTCTCCCGATGGAAACCGACTGCTCGCGGCAGGCAGTTCCGGCGCGGTCCGAATCTGGGAGGCATCCAACGGAACTTTGCGAGCAGAGATCCCAACCGGCAAACGAGGCCCCACCAAAGATGTACGCTTCTCCGCGGACAGCAAAAGGATCACCGTCGCAACCGAAGACGGCCATCTGCGGGTATGGGATCTCGACCGATTCAAAGAAGAGCCGATGCCCGACTTGGAATTTGAATCCAATCCCACTCTCGAAACGCTGGCCCTCTCCGACGACGGGCAACTCGTCGTCACAGGAGACTACCACGGCACGCTGACGATTCAGTCGTTGGACGAAACGACGCAGTCGGTCCATAAATCGGCTTGGGGACGGATCGACGACATGGAGTTTCTCGCCGGAACGCCGCTGCTGATGGTTAGCTCGACCGATGGACGATTGCACTTTTTCGACACCAGCCGGAAACAGGAAATCCGCACGCTCAACACGCACGGCCTGACGTTGGGGTCACTGGCTCGGTCCGCGAACGGAAAATCGCTCGTCATCGGCAGCGGTGACGGGTCGGTCACATTGCTGAAGCTGGATGAATTGACCACACCCTCCATCCTGTGGCACGACGAGCCAGTTCGGGATCTTGAATTCCTCCAGGATGGAACGCGACTCGTCGCGGCGTACGACACCGGCGAGCTGCGGATTTGGAACTTGGAAACAGGAGTGTCCCAACCATTTGTCGAAGGACAGGCACACGCAGCAAGGACTGTTTCTCTCCAGCCCAGAGGCCGATTGCTGGCCGGCGCGGGAGGCGGTCCCACTGTCGTTCTGTGGGATGTCGATTCGCACGCTGTCATTCGCGAGTTGCCGGTGCCGCCCACGGGCGCGATCGCCGTGCAATTCTCGCCGGCGGGTCGCCGACTGGCGGTGGCCACTCGCCGTGGCCCGATTCGGATTTACAATGCGACCGATTGGGACCAGCCACCGGTAGAATTGTCGGCGCGGGATGGCAAGGTGAATGCGCTCACGTTCTCGCCGGACGATCGCCTTCTCGTCGTCGCGTCGGAGAACGATGTCGAACTGTTCGATTCCACCAGCGGCACGATCCGCGAGCCATCAATCCCTCTGAAGTCCGAACCGTCGGCGCTGCTGTTCTGCGATGGCGGGCGTGTTCTCGCGATTGGCACGAACACCGGAGAGATTCAACTTTGGGATATTTCGCCGCATCGGTTGCACACCGTGATTAAAGGGCACACCGCCCGCATCAACGTCTTGGCGACTCTGCCCGACAGTCAAACGCTCATCTCTGGCGGTCGCGACAAACAACTGAAACTATGGGACCTACCGACCGGTGAACTCATCGCCCCGCTGGCCGGCCATCTCCGCCAAGTGTTTTCGATCGCCATCAGTCCAGATGGCGGAACGATTGCATCGGGAGGTTTGGAGGGAGACGTCCGCATCTGGATTGGAGGGCGCCGATAGAGCTGACTCATTTCGCGGCCGGAGCTTGGGGTTTCTCGATGTTTCACTCGCTCGCCTTGCTGCGAACGAACTGAACTGTGCGAGCGGCATCGTGCAACGGAGCCTTCACCGGCGGCGTCACTCCGTCGGCAATCGTTTTCTGAATCAAGCGGTGCTCGACCAAGACCACCGAGATGCCGCTCTTCAATAACGCTGGCAACATCGCGACCAGCCCGTGGGTACACGCATTGGTGCCAGCGCGGTCGCGTTGTTGGTTTCGATCACTCGCAGCACCGGTTTGAAGGATGAATGAGCTTGAGTTGGATCAGAAATCCCGCTCTAACTCTGGTTGCCGGAGGAGATCTGCGTGTCAATCATCGATTTACGAAACATGGGCGTCCTCGTCGAGCGGGTTTTGCGCAACCTTTCCCCCTCGGCATTATACGAAGAGGCGATCCGACACGAAGGCGGCACGACGATCTCAGACACCGGGGCGCTCATCGCGTATTCTGGTGAGAAGACAGGTCGTTCGCCAAAGGACAAGCGAATCGTCCGAGAGCCAGAATCCGAGACCGACGTCTGGTGGGGGCCGGTCAACTTTCCGCTCGATTCGCTGACCTTCTCGATCAACCGCGAGCGGGCCATCGACTACCTGAACACGCGCCCCACGCTGTACTGCATCGACGCCTTTGCCGGCTGGGAGCCGGCCACGCGGATCAAAGTTCGTGTGATCTGCGGTCGGCCGTATCACGCCCTGTTCATGCACAACATGCTGATGCGGCCGACGGACGCTGAACTGGCGGACTTCGGCACGCCGGACCTGACGATCTTCAACGCCGGAGCGTTTCCAGCCAACCGCCACACGACCGGCATGACGTCCACGACCAGCGTGGACCTCAGTTTGAATCGTCGCGAAGTCGTGATCCTCGGCACCGAATACGCCGGCGAGATGAAGAAGGCCGTCTTCACGTTCATGAACTACTGGCTGCCGAAACACGGCATCTTATCGATGCACTGCTCAGCGACTGCCAGCCGGACGACGGGTGAATCGGCCGTGCTGTTCGGCTTGTCCGGCACCGGAAAGACGACCTTGTCAGCGGACCCCAAGCGATTGATTGTCGGTGACGACGAACATGGCTGGAGTGACACCGGCATCTTCAATATCGAAGGGGGCTGCTACGCCAAGGCGGTGTACCTCACACGCGAAGCCGAGCCGCAAATCTTCGACGCACTCAAATTCGGAGCCGTGTTGGAGAACGTCGTTTACGATCAAGCTCACCGTCACGTCGACTTTGCGAACACGACGATCACCGAAAACACGCGCGGAGCGTTCCCCATCGACTTCCTCCCGAACGCCAAAATCCCGTGCTACGCTGGGCACCCGTCACACGTGATCTTCCTGACCTGCGACGCGTTTGGCGTGTTGCCTCCCGTCAGCCGCCTGACTCCAGAACAAGCCGAGTACCACTTCATCAGCGGTTACACCGCCAAGGTCGCCGGCACGGAAGTGGGCGTGACTGAACCATCGGCGACATTTTCTCCCTGCTTCGGTGGCCCATTTCTGGTGTGGCACCCCGGCAAATATGCGGACCTGCTCGCCAGCCGCATCCGCCAACATCAGGCCCAAGTCTGGCTGGTGAACACCGGCTGGACCGGCGGACCCCACGGAGTCGGATCGCGAATGAAGCTGGCGAACACGCGTGCCATGATCGACGCGATCTACGCCGGCGAACTGGCGCTGGCACCCGTGCAGCGTGACCCAACATTCGGGTTCGACATCGTGACTCGCTGCCCGAATGTCCCCACAGACGTCATGCTGCCACGCTCCACCTGGCCAACCGCCGCCGCCTACGACCAGGCGGCTCGTCGACTGGCGGGACTGTTCCAGCAGAACTTCACGACCTACGCCAGCGGCGTCAGCGAAGCAGTTCGACAAGCGGGGCCGGTGGCCTGATGACGGACATTCTCGCCGTACGACACAGAGCGCTGCGGTGCTACATTCTGACCATCGCGATCAGCTTCCGAGCAGAAGCTTCGGCGAATGCCGCATCGTTGATGTGCAGGTCGAACTCAATCAATTCGACGGAACCGTGATGCTCGCGTATCGCATCGAACAACGCAGTCCGAGCGCCGGGGTCATCGAACGGCTGCCCAGTGCGGTCGATCGCGGAGACGCCTTGCAGGGGGAGCATCAGGCAGGTCGGGCCTTTCGCGACGGCGGCCTTGCGGCAAATCTCTTCGCCGAGTTGCCGGTTTTCCGCGGATGTCGTGCGCATCAAGGTGACGGTCGGGTTGTGGCGGTAGAACTGACGGCCGTTGAATTCTGTGAGGACGGTGTCGGGGGGGCCGAAGTTCACCATGTCGAGAGCACCGACGGAAATCACCTGCGGTACGCCACACAGACCTGCGGCAGTCAGTCGGTCGGGGCCGGCAGTCAGGATGCCGCCGACCAGTTCGTCGGCGAGTTCGGTCGTGGTGATATCGAGCACGCCGGCGATCAGGCCGTCGCGGATGAGCGATTCCATCGCCTGACCGCCATTCCCGGTTGCGTGGAACACGAGCACCTCGAACCCGGCCGCTTCGAGCACTTCGCGAGCGCGCGTCACGCACGGCGTCGTGACGCCAAACATCGTGGCCGCGATGAGCGGCCGGTCGCTCGTGGCGGGCTTTGCAATCGATTTTCCACGCACCATCCCCGCCATCGCGGCGGCGGCTTCGCCGAGAATGATGCGGCTGATGCGATTGATCCCCAGGATGTCGACGACCGAGTTCAGCATCCAAATGTCTTTGTCACCCACCCACGGTCGTACCTGGCCGGAAGCGAGCGTACTGACCATGACTTTCGGGACGCCGAGCGGCAGCGCCCGCATCGCCGACGTCGCGATCGTTGTCCCTGCGGAACCGCCGAGACCCAGCACGCCATCCACCTGACCGGCGGCGTGCAATTTCTGGATGACCCGCATCGCGCCGAGAGCCGCGTTGGTCACCGCCAGCCCGCGATCTCCGCGCCGTCGCATTTCGGCGAGCGATGTCCCCGCTTCGCGGAACACTTCGTCGCGTGACACGTCAGCCGCGACGGCCGGTTCGCCGTTGCAGCCAGTGTCAACCAGCAACGCCGACACGCCGAGTTCCACCAGACGGTCGCGCACGAATGCCGCTTCCACCCCTTTCGTATCCAATGTCGCAAGAATGTAGACACTCATCGCAGTGGCCCCTCGATCGGTCGTGGATGCGGTGGCGACGATACTCCATTGCAAGCGAGGGGACGACCGTCAACGCGAGGCGTGAACGCCGAACCTACTTGGCGGTCAAGTTCTTGGACGATGTTCGCAGACGGGCGGACAATCCCTCGATCAGGCCGAGTTGCAGTGCGCTGCGTTCGGACGACGCCGGTCGTTCTTGAGCGAACTTCCACAAGGTTTCGGCGTGACCGTTCACGGCACCCAACGCCGCCGTGCAGCGCGTGGCGTCGTCGCGGAACAGGTTGGTGCCCAGGTTCATGCTCAACCTCAAAGCCACATCCAGGCGCCCGTCTTGAACCTGCCGACTGGCCAACCGCACGGCCCACAGGTCACTGCGGTAGGAGTCAGCGCGGAACTCGTTGAGCTGCGTCACCGTCCCCTCCACGTCGCCCGCGGTCATCGATTCCGATGTGGTTCGTTCCATGTCGAGGAACGGGTCAGCAGGCACCTTCAACTGTGCAAATCGCTCGACGATCTCCTGAGCCGCCGCCGCTTTGCCGGACTGCGTGAGTTGAAACACGAGCCACTGCGGCAGCGTCGTGGTGACATACGGCTCCTGATCGTTCACATCGGTCTTGGCGGAAAGAATCTGGAATTCGTCCCACAGGCGATCGCGAACGCCCCAGCGAGCCGCCGCACGGAGAATTCGCACCTGCCATTGGAATCGAACCTGCGCCGCCTGCTGCAGGTCAGTGCATTGGCGCTTGAATCGATTGAACTCGCGACGAATGTCGTCCTCGGTTTTCAGTTCCAGCAACGCCTTGAGTTCGAGCCTGACAAGTTCGGCTCGCCCGTCATTTTCGGCCACGCGCTGGTCGGCGGCGACGGGGCTGGGTGCTATCGCGCGGGCGAAGGCGAGACTCGTTTGAAGCGATTTCCACGCCGCATCGGCTTGACCGAGTCGATCCTGCACGGCGGCGATTTCGGCAGCGGCGGCCGATGCGAGCCGGAGTGGTGCCGGCTCCGGCAGCTTGATACTGCGGATGTCCTTCAGTTCCCCAAGACGCACTGCGGGTGGAACAGTGATGCCGCCGAGTTTGCCCGCAGCCAATTTCAATGTGGCCTCCGCGTCGGACTTGGCTCCGGTCTCGACCTGCACCGCAGCCACGCGAGCCAGCACGCGCGCCTGCCCTGCGACGGACAAGCCGGCACCGGCGTCCCGGGCTTTCGCGACGTCATCCACTTTCTTCGCCAGCAACGCCTGGCGGGAAAACGCTTCGGCCCATGCGGCGACGCATTCCGTGCGGATTTCCTCGTCCTTGATCTCCTGCGAGAATTTCAACGCCTGATCCCAGTGCCCGTGCGATGTGGCGGCAATCGTCACCGCCACCCACAATGGGTTTTGCCAGTCGCCGAGTGACTGACCGGGATACGTCGCATCGGGGTTGAACGATTTCGCGTGACGGCTGACGTGCAGCACGGCCGTGAGCTGCCCGAGTGAATTCGGAAACGGATGTTTGATCACGAGATCACGGGCCGCGTCCTCGCGACCGGTCGCGACCAGTGCCGTGGCCAGTTCGACGGTGGCCTCGGCAGTGAACCGGCTTTCCGCTTGCAGCTTGCCAGTCAACGCAGCGGCGGCATCCAGCGACTTGCCGCATTCCGCCGTATTCCCACTCACCAGGTGATTCCAGGCAATCGCGACCAGTGGAACGATCTGATATTCGGGAGCATTCTTGCCGAGTTCTTTCGCACGCTCCAGTTGGTCTCGCGCGGCTTTCGCGTCACCGAGGACGGCAAACGCAATACTGGCCGAGCGCCGGCATTCCGCCTTGCTGGTGTTCAGTTTGGTCGCCTGCGCGACCTCGATGAGATTCGCCGCGGCAGTCTTGAGGATTTGCTCGGGAGTGAGAGCGACAACGACATTCTTCTTCGCCGCTTCATCCTTGATTCTCTGCCGTTCGATGGGATCGGTGATGATCTGATTGGGATCATCCTCTCCAGGCCCTTTCGGCACGTACAAACTACTCGGATTGACCACGACTTCTTGGGGCGGTTGCATCACCCACCAAATCCCGCCAGCGATTGCCCCCACCAGCACAACGGCGCCAGCAATCATTGGCAGCTTGGACTTTTTCTTCGGCGGAGGCGGAGGAGGCGCGACCTCCTTCTTGATTTCCGGAGCCTTGAAGATCGGGACGAGGCACTTGGGATTGTGGCATTTCACGTGCATCCCGGCCGCCTTCTGCGAGACGTATCCCACCGACTTGCAGAATGGGCAGGTGACTTCGAGCGTTTTGTTCGGGGCCTTCTCGACGCTGACGGGAAAGGCCTGAGCATTCAACGACGCATCCGACTCGATCATGTTCTCGTCGTCGGCCGCCTCTTTTCCCTTCGCGGCGGCCCCTCCCCTCGCGCCGGAAGCCGCTGGTTTAGCCGCGGCCTGCGCCGCGCCGGTCGCAGCGGCTGGCTTCACCCCGGCGGGAGCCGCAGGGGATGGTCCCGCGACCGGCTTCTTCGGGGGCTGAGGCTTCGTTCCCTTTCCGGCAGCGCCTCCCTTCATCGGAGCGCCGCAGAACGGGCAGTCCACGGCATCGTCTTCGAGCACGGACTGGCCGCAGGCCGGACAGGTGGGGAGATCCATAGAACTCCTGACAGGTTGAGTTTTCGATTGACTGAATTGTGCGGGGAGATCGCGGTTCAGAATACAACTTTAGCTTCAAGCTGGCCAGCGACCAGTCGGCGAGGAGGAATAGCCCAATGCCCAATGACCAATGAATGCCAAATGAGCAAGTCCCAATGACAAACAAAGGCAGGTCGCTGAGGTTGGGACTTTGAGCCTTGGGGCTTGGACATTCTTTGGATATTGGAGATTTGACTTGGTCATTTCACCACAGGACCGGGCCTCTGCATGTCTTGCAGCTCACCGAACGTGGGTTGTCCATTCTCCGGTCCAGACCTACAATGCCGCCCGTTTTACGGCCGGATTCAACGTGGAAATCGTCCGGCGACGGCTTGTTTTTGTTCTGAAAAGTTAGGAGTTGCGATTGATGTCGAGCTATTTCTTCACCAGCGAATCGGTCAGCATGGGACACCCGGACAAGGTGTCCGATCAGATTTCGGACGGCGTCCTCGACGCGCTGTTGAAGCAAGACCCGCAGTCCCGAGTCGCGTGCGAAACGCTCTGCACGACCGATCTCGTGGTGCTGGCGGGTGAGGTCACCACGCGCGGCAAGTTGGATCACGTGGCCCTGGTTCGCGACATCATCAACGACATCGGTTACACCGGCGGCGACATGGGCTTTTCCGCCGAGTCGGTCCGCGTGTTCCTGGCCCTGCACAGCCAGAGCGGCGACATCGCGATGGGTGTCGATCGCGACGGTGCGGGCGATCAAGGTTTGATGTTCGGCTACGCGTGCAATCAAACGCCCGAGTTCATGCCGGTGCCGATTGCGTTTGCCCACCGGATCATCAATCGGCTGACCGACGTGCGAAAGAAGGGTGTGGTCGATTGGCTGCGGCCCGACAGCAAGAGCCAGGTCACGGTTGAGTACCGAGGGAAAACTCCCATCGCCGTGTCGGCGGTGGTAGTTTCGACTCAGCATTCTGAAGCGGTCGACCAGAAACAAATTGCCGACTTCATCATTCCCGAAATCATTAACAAGGAAGTCCCGGCCAGTCTGCTGTCGACCGCCACGAAGTATCACATCAACCCTACCGGTCGCTTCGTGATCGGTGGCCCGCACGGCGACACCGGATTGACGGGACGCAAGATCATCGTCGACAGCTACGGCGGCTGGGGTCGCCACGGCGGCGGAGCGTTCAGCGGGAAAGACCCGACAAAGGTCGATCGGTCGGCGGCGTACATGGCGCGCCACGTCGCCAAGAACATCGTCGCTGCCGGGTTGGCCGAAGAGTGCGAGATCCAACTCGCCTATGCGATCGGGGTCGCGGACCCGGTGAGCGTACGAGTGGACACAAACGGCACTGCCACCGTGCCAGAAGACAAGATCGTCGCGCTCGCTCGCGAAATGTTCCCGCTGACGCCGCGCGGCATCATCAACTACCTCGACCTGCGCCGTCCGATCTACCGCAAGACCGCCTCCGGCGGCCACTTTGGCCGCAACGAACCGGAATTCACTTGGGAATCCACCGCCAAGGCCGCCGAACTCCGCAAGGCAGCGGGTTTGGGTGCGGCCCCAGCGACGGTGCAATTCAAGGTGGCGTGAGCAACGGTTGTGTCTTATGAGAATCGTTTCAAAGGATGGTCAGTCGTGGCTAACGATTATTCACCACGGAGATGACAAATACTCGGCATACGAGATGGAGGCACACGTAAACACTGGACTTAGTCAGTTCCATGCCAAGAACTTCGACGTCCATCTCCTGTGCCTCGGCGAGTTCATCAAAGAATTAGATCGCTTCATCTCGGACCGCAGTCTTTGCCCACAGCTTGATGGAACGTATGACTCCTTTGTTCGCTTTCGTGCTGTGGGAACCGCAGCCATTGTTGAATTCTGTATCGGTGACAATCGCGAGATGTTTTCATTCCGGCAGAGTGGCGTATTTGAAATGGATCAGGAGTATTTCACGCAATGTCTTACCGATTTCCGTCGTCTGAATGAGGCACAACCGGTGGCGGAATCGAATTGCAATTGATTCTCAACCGCAACGAATGCGGGTTGTTACTCAAAGAGTCCTTGGAGTTTGATTCGTGAGCAAGGTCACGAAGATTCTTGCGCGGGTTCTCCGTGGCACGTCGGACGCCAATATCGGCTTCATTGACCTTTGTGCCGTGCTGTCTCATTTGGGTTTTGCTGAACGAGTTCGTGGCGGCCATCACATTTTCACTCGCGATGGCGTGGCTGAGATTCTCAACCTCCAACCACGCGGGAACAACGCGAAAGCATATCAAGTCAAGCAAGTCCGTCAGGTGATCGTCACCTACGGCTTGGCTGGCGAGCCGGAGCAGAACGATGAAGGATGACATTCGCTACGAGATCATCATGTATTGGAGCGACGAGGACCAATCTTTCATCGCCGAAGTTCCGGAGTTGCCTGGCTGCGCTGCCGATGGAGCCACGTATCAGGAAACGCTGGAAAACGTCGAGGTCGTGATTCGTGAATGGATCGAAACGGCGAAGGAATTGGGCCGACCGATTCCCGAGCCACGCGGCAAACTCATGTACGCGTAACTGCAGTTCCGATTCGTGAACAACCAACATTGCGGCAAGGATGCGGCCATGTTCGAGCAATTCTTGATGCTGGTTCCGGTCGGAGTGGCCGTCGGACTGTCGGCTCGTGCGGTGTGCCGGAGCAGTGCGGACGGCGAAGGGTTCCGGCGCGATGTGCCTCGCTGGGTGTGGCCCGCCGTGTCGGTGATGGTTCTCGGCGTAATCGTGCTCGGTCCGCGTGGCTTGGCGTCGTCTGTGGCCGCGGTCGCATGCCTGGTCGGTCTGCCGTTGGCTGTTGCGGAAGTTTGCCGACGGGTTCGTGGACTGATCGATCAATCGAGTGCGTTGGCTGAGTTGTCGTTTAACCGCGACCCAACGGGGAGCGAGCCAAGTCGGCTCGACACTTTCGAGCCTTGTGCAGACGACTCGGACGATGGCTCCGATCCTGAACTCGTCGCGTTGGCCGACGAGTCGGTCACGCAATGGCTGCAACGGTCGCGTCCGGCGCCGAGTGAGGAGCGGATCGATGGAATGACGCGGGTGGAGTTTGCTCCGGGGGAGAAGCAGATCGCGGTGCATGTTGCCTTCTGTCCGCCTCTGCCGGCGGTGCCGGTTGTGACTTGCGAACTGCTCGACGACGCCGACGTGCGGCTGCGCGTCACGACCGTGCAAACGTATGGCGTGCGAATTGAAGCCAAGCGGTCGGGCGATATTGGCGAGGCACTCGCGGTCGCCGTCCGCTTCTCCGCCTGGGTCGAAGCGGCGTCAACACCGCGACAATCGTCGCGATCGGCTGCCTGACGCGGCACATCTTCGCCGACCGAAACCACGCGATTTCGTGGCAATCTCCCGGTCAATCCGCGTGCCGCGCCGCGTGCCGCGTGACTCTCCGCAGCGTGCCGATTCTCCGGCCGCATTATGACTTCTCGAAATTTGCCCCTTGAATTTGGCGGGCTATATTCAAGTCAAGTCGAGTGGCACCGCGACAGTGCGGTCGTGATTCGGCGAAGAGACAACCCGCTCTGAGGCACACCTCGTTTGCGTTCGTTTTCCATCTGGCTGAATTTCACGATTCACACGAACGCCCTTCGTCGCTGTTCCCGGCCGGTATCATGGGGATGAAATGCCACTCCAGAGTCGCCTGCGCTGCATCGTCTGGTCCATCATTCTCGCGGCCGTGTCGTCACTGGCATGGACTCCGAGCCACGCCGGGCCGATCCGCGAAGTCTCGCTCGGCAGCGATGCCGAACAAGCCGTCCGCCAGGGAACTCGCTTCGAGAAGACTCGCAAGTGGCCCGAAGCGATCGAGCACTATGAGGCAGCGCTCAAGTCGTGGCCCGACGACGAGGATCTCACACGCGGCCTGCGACGGTCGAAGATTCACTTCCACGTCGAGCGCCGTTATTCCGATTCGAGCTTCCTGCGGTCGCTGGCCACACTGACTCGGTCCGAGGCGATTGGACTGTTTGATGAAACCTACGCGAAGGTTCGCAACCAATACGTCGACACGGTGAACGTCACCGACTACGTCGCCCACGGGACCGAGAGTCTGTACTTCGCGCTCGATGACGAGCGGTTCATCCAGCAGAACTTGCGTAACGTGTCGCGCGAACGAATCACGAATCTGCGGCAACGGCTCTACAAAGAACACTGGAACCGACCGGTTAGCAACGCGTCACAGCGTCTCAACGAACTGTGCGACCTGGCTGCCGGCGAAACCGGACTGGGTGCGGGACCGGTCGTGATGGAATACATTTTCGGCGGCTGCAACGCCCTCGACGACTACAGCGCGTTTCTCACGCCCAGCCGACTGAGCGATCTCTACGGCAACATCGAAGGACAATTCGTGGGTCTTGGGATTGAAATGAAGGCGATCCCGGATCGCGGTCTGCTGCTGGTCAATGTGCTGCCCGAAAGTCCCGCGTCGGAGGGTGGCCTGCTGGCCGGCGAACACATCGTCGCGATCGACGGCACCAACTGCCGCAACATGACCACGGACGAAGCGGCGGGAATGTTGCAGGGGCTGGACGGGACGCGGATTACCCTGGACGTCGCGGATTCTCGTGGAAAAACTCGCCGCACGCCGTTCACGCGGCGGGCCGTCATCGTGAAAAGCATCCCCGTGGCGAAGATCATCGACGAAGCTCACGGGATTGGTTACATCCAGATGACCGGCTTCCAAAAGTCGTCGCCGCAGGAACTCGACGCCGCGTTGCAGCAGCTTCGCAAGCAGGGAATGCAATCGCTCGTGTGGGATTTGCGAGGCAACCCCGGCGGCCTATTGACGTCGGCGGTCGAAGTGCTCGACCGGTTCATCGCCGACGGAGTCCTCGTCTCGACTCGCGGCCGGACACCCGATCAAAACATGTCGTACTCCGCCTACCGCGCCGGCACGTGGAATGTCCCCCTCGTGTTGGTAGTCGATGGCGACAGTGCCAGCGCGAGCGAGATTGTCGCGGGAGCCATTCGCGATCACCATCGGGGGACGATCGTGGGACGAAAGACGTACGGCAAGTGGTCGGTGCAGAGCATCTTCCCGGTGCGTGGCGAATCGGGCTTGCGGTTGACCACGGCGAAATTCTATTCGCCGTCGGGACAAACGCTCGGCAAGATCGGTGTTCGCCCCGACATCCTTGTCCCCGAACCCGACGAGCCACGACATTTTCACCGCTCGTCCACCGACGTGGATCTGGCTTCCGACGCCGACCTGCGGAAGGCGCTCGATGTGCTGCTCCAGAAGACGGCCCAGCGATGAGGTCAGGTTGGATGGGCACCTTGCCCGTCCGTCGGCGGTCAGGACGAGAGCATTCGGGTGAGCCGTCTGGTAGGCTGTTCGCCGACCCCTGACTGACGGACGGACGGGGCGTCCACCCTACTCTGACCTCTGGTTCACCACGATGCCTGACTCGCCCGATCAGGACTTCCGGCCACAAATGGCCGGCATCTATCCGTCGGCATCCTCGAGCGCTCGTGCGAATGAACCGGCATCGGCGGCGGATTGGCTCCGCAATGGAACCGGTCGCTCACCGAGTTTGCGCTGGTCGTATCAAACCGAAGCCCCGCTGGTCACTCTACGCCTGGCTCGTGAGACGGGTGAGTTGCTGGTCGTCGATACGAGCGGCAGTCTGTACGTCCTCGATCCGGACGGGAAGTTGCTCGCGATGGGACAGGAGCGGGCCGCGGTGTCCCATGCGGCGTGGAGCGACACTGGAGCCGGTGGCGTCGCGGCCGTGGATCGCAAACTGGTTTGGTTCGACCGCCGGTTGCGGATTGGCGACACGAAAGAGTTGCCGCGTCCGGTGTGCGGCATGGCCATGGAAGCCCACGGACATTTCGTCGCGGTGAGCACCGAGGACTGCTTCACATCGATCTTTGACGAGCACGGCAAACGGACGCAGCGGTTCGAGACGATTCAGCCGTTGATCTTCATCGACTTTTTTGTCGAATCGCCTGGGCTGGTGGGGGCGGGCGAGTACGACGTCTTCCTTTGTCGCGACTTCGGCGGCGATCTGCTTTGGCAGGAGAAGCTGTGGTCGAATGTGGGAGACATGGGCGTCTCGGGCGACGGTCGGGCCATTTTGCTGGCGGCGTTCAATCACGGACTCCAGCGGTATGACCGCCACGGTAAAAATGTTGGCTCGTACCAGATCGGCCAAACCGTGTGCCGGGTCGCGACCGACTACGCGGTGCGTCGCGTGGCGGCAGCATCCCTGGAAGGCGAATTCTTTTGGCTCGATGCGACGGGTGGAATCATCTGGCAGTCCAAGCCCGCATCCGAAGTGAAACGGATCGCCTGCGACCCACTCGGCACCGGTTGCGTGGTTGGCCTCCAGTCCGGTCGGATCGAACGACTGGACTGGGGCGGCGTGTAATGCAAATGTCGAGAAAACTCCGGGAACACATGGGAACGAGTCCAAAATAAATTCCCTGGACCCACCGCAGCACGAGATTCGTTCGTCGTCCCATCCGGACTTTGGGGGTTAGCACTACTGCGCACGAAAGTGCGCTGTAGTGTTAGGACCAAAACAGACTGTCCATCTCGGTCAGACTGCTCGTGCCCCGTCAAAGCTCGATTTTGGCGTAGACACGGTCGCCAGACCGTGGGAATTCCCGTGTTTTGTCGTCTACCCACGCTCAGGCGGGCTTGTTGAATTAATGTGGAGGTGGCACTCCGTGACACCGCACGTTGTGGCCGCCCCGCAGGGCGGGCACAACATGTCCCGCCACGGAGTGTCGGAACCACATTAAATCAACAAGCACTGGCGAGCGTGGCTACCACCCCCAATTTTAGGTTTGACGCAGCACTAACCTTGGAGCAATTCAGTCAACCAGTTGTGATTGCCGAAGAGACTGTCCAAGGCGGCGCTTTGGCCCGTGGTGAGGAAGACGCGACTTTCGTGGCGACCGTACCTCACGAAGTGTTCCAAGCCGGATCGGAAGCCATGTGCTGCCACCGCAGCCGCCACGTCAGGATTCGCGCTGAGGTAATGCTGTTCGTTGAAGAACAGTGACGAACATCGACATTCCGACTGATCGTAGAGAATGAAGTGATTGAGTCCCGACTGGAATCCGCCATCCGCGAGCGGCGGTCCCGGCACCGAGACATTTTGTTGCCAATCGTTGTGCGGGTGTGGTGTGGAGAGATGGCGACCTAGCGACTCGTCTTCCGGGTGCAGTGCCGAGAGGTGCCGACCAAGCAGTTTGTCATCCGGCTGGGGTTCCAAGAAGTGCCGACCGAGCGGTTTGCTTGCGATGGCCCAGGAATGACGGATTCCAGCGGGGGTGCGAGAATGGTCCCCTGAAAGGAGTTCGCCATGAGCAAGAAACACGTTCCTGCGGTTGTCGAGTCGTCGATGCCATCGCCCCA
>JACRIH010000325.1 GCA_016235885.1 Planctomycetales bacterium
CGATACGAGGTGGCTATGATAGCGGGCGTCGTGTCCAACGTCGTCCGAGGCCAAATCATGTCTGCGCCGCAGGCCGATCCTGTCCACGTGCCACGTCCGTCGTCGTGGTGGTCCGCGCTGCGAGACGCCGCCATCGACTTTGTTTATCCGCCGACGTGTCCATTCTGTCAGGCCGAATTGCCTGCCGACATGCGTGAGGTGTCCGGCGGGTTCTGTCTCACTTGCTGGGTCGCGCTGACGACGCCGACAGGCTCCGTTTGTCGCCGCTGCGGTGGTACGGTCGGTCCGTATCTCGACGTCGAATCGGGCTGCATCTTTTGTCAGGACGAAGCCTACGTCTTCGACCGCGTGTACCGACTCGGGTTGTACGATGGCGTCCTCGGAACGGCTTGTTTGTGGGGCAAGCATCGCCGTGGCGATCCGCTGCTCGCCGCGCTCGTCAAGCTGCTGTGTCAGAGTGAACGGGGAACGCTCGCGGACGAGAAGATCGACGTTGTCGTCCCGATTCCTCAGCACTGGTTGCAGCGGCTGTACCGTTCGCACAACGCGCCGGACACACTGGCCACCGTGTTCGCTAGCCGGTTGCGGACCCGCTTGGGTACCCACACACTCCAGAAGACGCGATTCACTCCACGGCAAGGGCGGTTGGGCCCGCAGGCTCGGCGAATCAACATGAAAAACGCCTTCCGAGTGGCGAAGCCCGCGTCCGTGGCCGGGGCCACCGTCCTGCTGGTCGATGACGTGATGACCACCGGCGCGACCGTGAACGAAGCCGCGAAAGTCATCCGCCAAGCCGGAGCCAAACGAGTCGTCGTCGCAGTCCTCGCACGCGGCCTCGGAATTCACCGGTAGCCAGATGACGACACTAACCCGACACGTCAGCGAGGGCGCCCCTTTGCCGCGACGATTTGTTGGCCACGGATGAAACACGGATTGAACACGGATACAACGAACCTCATCAATCCGTACTACTAACATTTGATTTCTTTGCGTGTCGTGAAGATTCTTAACGCAAAGTCGCGAGGACGCAGAGTCGCAAAGAAACGCAGGGCTTGGGAATCCAGATGTTGAAGATGCCACTCAGGGTGGCAGGCATCATTCGACGGTCGGCGTCTCCGTCCTTCTTTGCACCTTGGCGTCCTTGCGGCTTTGCGTTAAGAACGATTGCGTTTCTTTCAAATGGGATTGGGGTTGCGGGTTTCCCGCGCTGGGTTTCATCCGTGTTCAATCCATGGCCAAAGTTTTGGGATCACCTCCGATGACCGCCTCCCCATCAATCCGAATCGCCACGCGAGCCAGTCGGCTGGCGATGTGGCAGGCTGAGCACGTGGCGGCTTTGCTGCGGCAAGTGAATTCGACCGTGCATATCGAGATCGTCCCGTTATCCACAATTGGCGATCGCGATCAGAGCGAGCCGTTGGTGCAACTGGGATCGGAGGGCGTGTTCACTCGCGAGGTGCAGCACGCGGTGCTGGACGGCCGGGCGGATGTGGCGGTTCACAGCTTGAAAGATTTGCCGACCGTCGAAACGCCCGGCCTGTGCCTGGCCGCCGTGCCGGAGCGCGGCCCGACGGCGGATGCCATCGTGTTCCCGCAATCGCCGCCGGGAGCGAAGAGCCTCGACGACCTGCCGCAAAACGCCCGCGTGGGAACAGGAAGTCCGCGTCGGCAGGCGCAACTGCTTTACCGGCGACCCGACTTGCAGTTCCTCGACGTGCGCGGCAACGTGGAAACGCGGCTGCGAAAGCTGGACGCCGGCGACTACGACGCACTCGTGCTGGCCGAAGCCGGCCTGACCCGGCTCGGTCTGGCCGGTAGAATCTCCGGCCTGATCCAACCGCCCGTGATGCTCCCCGCCGTGGGACAGGGAGCGCTGGGGATCGAGTGTCGCACCGCCGACGCGATCACGCGAGAACTGCTCGCCAAACTCAACGACGATTCCACGCGTCGAGCCGTCATCGCCGAACGCATCTTGCTCGCCGAACTGAAAGCCGGCTGCCATGCCCCGGTCGGCGTGTGGACGCAGCCGGTCGGCAACGACATGCGTCTGGAAGCGGTGGTGCTCAGCATCGACGGCCGCCGTCGACTCGTCGCGGAAATCACGGAACCAGCCGACCAGCCAGAAGCCATCGGCCGCCACGTCGCAGAGTTGCTGCGCGTTCAGGGCGCGGACGAACTCATTTCGTCGAGCAACACGCACTGATCATCGGAAAGTGCGGCCGATGCCAGCGACTCCACCGGTGGCAGAATCCAAATTTCACCGTACTCGACTGGTTGTTCGGCGCGGTGGCTGTAGTGCCGCATCAATTCCAGAATGGCGAGGAAGATGCCGACGATCTTACTGCGGACGTGAGCACCCTCGAAAAATGAACTGAACGCCACCCGCTGCTCGCGCTGCACGCGATCACGGATGCGCTCGACGTAGACCGAAATTGGAGTGTCGTCGTAGACAATGGTCGTTTGCGGCACGGCCACGTTGCGACGGAGAATTCGCGAGAACGCACTCACGAGATCCCACAGTTCGACTTCCTTGATGCGATCCGAGGCCGGGTCGGCTCCATGTCGCGGGCGGTCATCGCTCAGACGCGGATAGCGTTCCTGCCAGATGGCCGCTTGCTCGTCGAGCAGCCGGGCGGCGTCCTTGAACCGCTTGTAGTCGAGCAGTTGCCGCACGAGGTCCGCACGCGGGTCCCCCTCCACTTCGACCGGTTCCGGCTCGTCCTCGCTCCCCGGCAACACCAGCCGGCTCTTGATCTCGACCAGCGAACTCGCCAGCACCACGAAGTCACCCACCTCGTCGAAGTCGATTAACTGCAGCACTTCCAGAAACTCAAGGAACTGCCTGGTAATGCTCGCGATTGGAATGTCCCGAACGTCCAATTCGTCCCGCCGCACGAGGTACAGCAACAGGTCGAGCGGACCGGAGAATGAATCAACTTGGACGCGGAAGGACATGGCAGTCGAAAACAGGGAAGGTAAAGCATGACACCACAAAAGCCGTTATGACCGGCGCGTGGTTCGTGAGCAGTATCGTCGTTGCGACCGGTACGAGTTCACACCCAACCGCGATGGCGGGAGACTGTGGTACACTTTTCCCAGACTGGCGATTACAGTTTGACAGCACGGCAGTTTTTTCTTGTTTAACCGCGGCCAACGGAACGTAGCCCTCACGCTCCGCGTGACGAACCGAATCGAGATTTGACGTCCAATTGCCGTTCGGCTCGTCACGCGGAGCGTGACGGCTACGTAAATCGGGCGAGACCGCAGCAAATTGTGATTCAATTGGTCCTCAATCAAGCGATGTCCCCTACCTGCGAAAACTGCCGACAGGCTAACTTCACCCGCCGCGATCTGCTGAGTGCCGGGAGTTTGAGTCTGCTCGGAGTCAACCTGCCCCAGGTTCTGGCGGGGCGAGCGGAGGCGGTGGGGACACCGAGTGGACTCGACTCGGACAGCTTCGGGCGGGCGAAGGCGTGCATCCTGCTGTTCATGTGGGGTGGACCGGCGCATCAGGACACGTGGGATCTCAAACCGCAGGCCCCTGCCGAAGTGCGGGGTGAGTTCAAGCCGATTGCGACGCGCGTGCCGGGGATCGACATCTGCGAGCACTTGCCGCTGCTGGCACAACGGACCGACAAGCTGGCCGTCATCCGCTCGATGACGCACAACAATGTCGATCACACTCACGCGACGCATTTCCTGCTGACGGGCCAACCGCCGCTTCCCGGAAAGACTCGCGATACCGATTGGCCGCACATGGGATCGGTGCTGTCGAAGCTCGGGCGCGGCCGCGATCCGCTGCCGCCATTCGTCTCTATGCGTCCCAAAGTGCCCGGCGATGTGCCGCGTTTCGTCGAAGAGAGCCGCGGGCAATTCGCGGGCTGGCTGGGTCACAATTTCGACCCGCTCACGATCGACGAGAATCCCGCGTTGCCAGGCTATCGCGTGGGCGATTTCGCGATGCCGGCGGAAATCTCGGTCAAG
>JACRIH010000318.1 GCA_016235885.1 Planctomycetales bacterium
CGTGCGGTTCGCAGACCATCATTTTTTCACGCTGCTTCGAATTGACGCAAACATGCGTTTCGATCGTCCCGCTGTCCCGCGCGATCACCCCCCACGTGATGGCTCGATATTCCTTCCGCACCTCGCGGCGTTCGAATTGTCCGCTCAATCGATGATGCACCTGGTTGTCCTTCGCGACGACCAGCAGTCCGCTCGTGTCGCGGTCCAGCCGGTGGACAATCCCCGGCCGCAGCTTGCCCGCCATGTCGCTGAGTGTGTCGAAATGAAACTGCAACGCCCCCGCCAGCGTGCCGCGATAGTTGCCCCGGCCGGGATGCGTGATCATTCCCGCCCCCTTGTTGATCACCACCAGCGAATCATCTTCGTAAACGATGTCGAGCGGGATGTCCTCTGGGGGGAGGCTTTCGTCCGGCTGTTCGGGGAGGCGTACGGACAGTCGATCGTTGACTCGCAATCGCCGGCTGACTTTCACCGGCAGACCGTTGACCAGCACCGCCTGCTGTTCGATCGCCTTCTGAAACAGACCCCGACTGTAATTCGGATACAGCCGCACAAGGTAATGGTCGAGGCGCCAGCCGTGGGCGCGGGCTTCGACCGTCAGATCGACCGGATCGGACGAGAGCACACCGTCGGACGAAAGCACACTAGGATCGTCCGGCAACTCGTCGTCCTGTGGTTCGTCAGCAGGCGACTCATCACGCTCGGACGACGAACGGGTCATGGATTCGTTTTGTCCGGCTTGGCTTCGGCGGGCTTGTCGTCGGACGGCTTGGCTTCCTTGTCGTCGCTGGCCGGTTTCTTTTTCTCGGAGGCATCGTCCTTGTCCGCAGCCGGCTTCTCGTCGTCGACCGGAATCGGTTTGACCGGTTTCTTCTCACTCGATTCCGCCGGTTTGTCCTCCACCGCTGGTTCGTCCTCGCCAGTGGGCCTTGGTCGCAACGACTTCGGAAGCTCCGGAAGATCGTCATCCAGACTCGGCAACTTGCCATCGGACGGCTTGGCCGGCGGCAATGGTTTCGGATTCTCTTTCGAGAACCACGCGTAGAATTCCTTGGCACCGTCGCTCTTCAACAGGACCACGCGTTTTTCCGCGATCTCCTTGTGCGGCGAATCGGGAAACTCCTTGACGAGCGATTCGTACTTGGCGATCGCATCGCCAAGCGTCTTTTCACCATCCGACTGCGATTCGAGACACCGGGCGAGTCCAAACAACGCTCGTTCGCGAACCACCGCCGCCACGCCGGTGCGGTTGACCAAACTCTCAAATGCTCCCTTCGCCTTGCCGAGTTCCTTCACGCCCGACTCGCGGTCGGTGAACATCAGCGGAATCCCCTCGGCGAGACGCCGCTCGCCTTCCTGCAACTTGGCCCAAGCGGCCGCGGACGTCCCGTCGTACCGCTCGGCCACTTCCTTTAGATCGTCAGCCGTGCGATGCGAGGCGATATCGGTCCACGCCGCCGACTGCTGTGCGTTCGTCGTGCGAACCCAGTAGATAACCCCTGCGAGAATCAGACTGGCGACACACACCACCCCCAGAATCTGGTTGGCATTTTTGTCGAGCGTCTGGCCGACCTTGTCCGTCAGCTTGCCCAAGTCGTTGGTTTGCAACTCGTGACGATGCTTGCTGTCCATGCGCTGCGGTCCCCATCAACTCCAATGAACGAGCGTCCCCCAAGAGTCCGCTCTCCGATCTCCGGAACTCAAACCGGCGCGACTAACGATACAAAGGGCAGCGTGGTTTGCAAGTCGTCAATCAAGACGAACGACTGGGGATTGCCACGGGGTCGGGAGTCTTTTTCAGGTCGCAATCGAGTGATTTCCGTTGATGTTGATCTGGGTATTGCGACCTGAAAAAGACTCCCGACCTCTTCCTGGACCACCGCCCCCGGCGAGAGCGGGCGACACGGGATTACAGAATCCCCGGCCCCTTCACGTCGATCCCCTTGATCATCATCTTGAGCTGTTCCACGTTCGGCGAGACCTCGAAGGCCGTCGAGCGGTCGATGAATTCGCCGGTCACGAAGTGGTACAGGCTGTCGTTGAAAAGCTGCATGCCATCGGCCTTGCCGATGCGCATGGCGTCATACAGCTTCTCGTCCTTTTCTTCGAGGATCAGCTTGCGGACCGTCGAGTTCATGAGCATGAGTTCGATGATCGGCACGCGCTTGGGTTTATCGCAGACGGTGGGCAGAAGTTTTTGAGCGACAATGGCCTTCAAGTTGAAGCCCATCGAGCTTCGCAACGCGGGGTGCATGTCGCGCGGGAACAGATCGAGGATACGGCCGATTGTCGACGGGGCGCTCGAGGCGTGGATCGTTCCGAACACCAAGTGCCCCGTTTCGGCCGCGTGCATGGCGGTTTCGAACGTTTCCATGTCTCGCATTTCGCCGACGAGCATGATGTCGGGGTCCTGACGCACGGCGTGCTTCATCGCGATCTTGAAGTCGCTCACGTCCACGCCGACTTCGCGCTGGTTGATGAGCGCCTTGTCCTGCGTGTACACGAATTCAATCGGGTCTTCGATCGTCAGAATGTGGACCGACTCGCGGTGGTTGATGTAATCCAGCATCGACGCGATGGTCGTGCTTTTTCCGGACCCGGTCACGCCCGCCAGCAGCACCATCCCCTGATCGTATTCCGTCAGCGTGGACATCACGGGAGGCAGGTACAGCCCCTCGAAATTGGGAATCGACCGCTCGACTTTACGAGACACCATGCCCACGACGCCCATCTGCACGAACAGATTGACGCGGAACCGCCACGGCTCCTTCACTCCCTGTTCGTTCTCGTAATCGACGACCCAGGCGTAGTCCGCGCCTCCTTCCGCGTGAAAAATGGCCGTGTTGCGCTCGTCCATCATCGGGAAGCACAGGCGGGCCATGTCCTCGGTCGAGATCGGCGGCATTTGCAATTCGCGCAGCGCTCCCCGGATGCGCAAGATCGGCGGCTTCCCCACCTTCAAGTGCAAGTCGGAACCGTTGTGCTTGATCATCTGCCGGAAGATCTTGTTGACCTCCAGATCCTTCACGGCCATGGACGATGTCACACCGCGTTTTTGGGCGGGAACGACAGACGCTTCGGCGGACTTGGCGGGGGCGTGACCAGACATGTTGACGCTCCTGAGAAAACTGTGATGACAGACGATGAGAGAACATTCGCGATGATCAACACACCTGACGGATCACGACGCCGCGGTCCGCCAGATATCGCTTGGTTTCCTGAATCGAGTACGTTCCAAAATGAAAAATGCTCGCGGCCAGAGCCGCACTCGCGCCGCCGGCAGTGACGGCCTGGAACAGGTGCTCGGGGCAACCGGCTCCACCGCTGGCGACCACGGGGATGTGGACCGCGTCGGCCACCGCTTTCGTGATCGGCAGATCATAACCATCGCACGTGCCATCGGCATCCATCGACGTGAGGACGATCTCGCCAGCGCCGAGCCGCTCGACTTCGCAAGCCCACTCGACTGCCTGCAAGCCGGTCGGCACGCGACCGCCGTTGATATGCACCTCCCAGAACTCGCGGCCGTCGCGCTGCACTCGTTTGGGGTCGATGTTGACGACCGTCGCGCAACTGCCGAATTTTCGGGCGATCTGTGTGATCAATTCGGGAGTCTTCACCGCCGACGAATTGAGGCTGACCTTTTCTGCCCCGGCTTGAATCAGCCGCGTGGCATCCTCGATGCTCCGAATTCCGCCTCCCACCGTGAACGGCATGAACACCTGTTCCGACACGCGCCGGACTACATCGAGCATGATGTCGCGATCTTCGTGGCTGGCGGTGATGTCCAGGAACACCAGTTCGTCCGCCCCTTCCTGCTCGTACCGCCGGGCCACTTCGACCGGGTCACCCGCATCTCGCAGGTTCAGGAAGTTCGTCCCCTTGACCACGCGCCCAGCATGGACATCGAGGCAGGGAATGATTCGTTTGGCGAGCATTGAGGAGATTGAGAACGGTTGGGATGACATCGGTATCGCAAACGCGAGTTCACTGTAAATCTGCCGCAAGCCAACGTCAACCGGCCCCGTCGGCACGTTTGCACTGAGCACGGTCATTTGACATGCTGTGCCGCTCGTAGGTCAGGCTTTCCAGCCTGACCAGACCAATTGATTGACCGCCAATGCCGTCAGGCTGGAAAGCCTGACCTACGACAAGGAGCCACGAACATGGGTGCGACTCAACGCGCGATGGAACTCGGCGTGACTTTTTCCAAGCAGGAACCGGGATATCTCAACCTGTGCGCCAAGAGCCACAACCTGTTGTTCACATCGGGACACGTCAGCGACATGAAGGGGAAACTCGGCGCGGGACTGACCGTCGAGCAAGGGTACGAAGCGGCGAAGCAGTGTGCGGTGAAGATTCTGAATTCGGTCCACAACCGCCACGGTTCGCTCGACGATTTGAAACTCATCAAGTTGCTCGGCTGCGTGAATTCGACACTCGAGTTCACGGACCAGCACTTGGTCGTGAACGGCGCGTCGGACCTGTTCCACAAGATATTCGGCAAGGAAGGCGATGGATATCACGCCCGCAGCGCACTCGGATTTGCCGCGTTGCCGACGGGGGTGGCGGTTGAAGTCGAAGCCATTTTTGAGATCAAGTCCGAGAACTGATCGCAGTAGCCGCGGAGCGGCGATGTCGTGCAGCCGTGGGCGTTAGCCCACGGTCAGCGTTGAATCAGACTCAGAAAGCCGCGCAGCGGCGACGTTGATCCAGAAACGACGTCGCCGCTGCGCGGCTTTCAGTTCTCTCCTGTCAGACTCCGGGAGTACACTCGTTAGTCCGTTGATTGTGTCAAGTGGACATAATCGGGATTGGCAACTCTGCGGATGAATTCATGGACCGCTTCTGTCGCAGACATGGGTTCTGTGGAAACTCGTTCACTTTTGTGAAGACTAACCTCTTCCAAGCTGCTGACCCTAAAGGACACTCCGTCAGCTTGGATGAACGTTCTGAATCCGGGATCACAGGGATAAGTCTCTTTTGGGAAAACACCCTCCCTGATCAAAACGTTCCGCACATATGCGACAATCTGCGGCAGGAAGTCTGGCTGCTCGGCGCGAAAACGACGCGCTCCTTCCGAGTTGTATCCGTAACCAAGGATGTCGAGAGGGTGGACGTGGGGCGCCCGGACTTCCAAAAGACACTCGATTTCATTTGGGGAGAGTGTCTTCATTTGGGCTGATACAGTTCTTCAGTCGCGTGACGGCTTCGGCAATAACCCGACCGGCCGGCCAGCTTGGAAGCAGTGCTTTACTTCCAGCCGCCGTTGGCCAACTTCGATGGCACGCTCGGCGTCCGTGAGTGGGAAGCTGCCGGACTGAATTTCCAGTACAGTGATGTCCGCGATGGCTCCCGGTTTCAACGTGCCCAGATCGTCCGCGCGGCCGAGAAACGCGGCGGGGTTTGCGGTCGTGCGGCGGATGATTTCGAACAGGTCCATCCCCAAGTGCAGGAACTTGTCCAGTGTCGTCAATAGATCGTGTACCGGGCCGAACAGGTTGTACGTGTGCAGGTCGCTGCTGAGGAAGTCCGGCAGCACGCCCTGATCGAGCAGCGCGCGGGCCACGCGGAAATCAAAACTCCCCCAGCCGTGGCCGACGTCGAGCAGCAATCCTTCCGCCAGCTTGTCCCGCGCGGCCGGCACGAGTCGATACTTCGCGTCCACCAACCCGCATTGCTTGCCGTGGAAACAATGCGTCAGCACGTCGCCGGCGCGAAGTTGTGACAGGATGTGTTCGATCGGCAGCGACGAGTTGGGACTGTGGACAACCAGCGGCAGGTTGACGCGGTCGGCCGCCTGTCGAGACAGTTCCAATCCCGCCGCTTCATTCTTGCCCCCTTCCGCGAGGTCGGCCGTGCAGCGGACCTTGATCCCCACGATCCGGTCGCGATGGGCCGCGACAGTCCGTTCGACATTCTCGACGTTGCAGTACCGCAGGTCCGCCAGTTCGCCGAGCGACGGAAGTGTGCCGCTGCTGCTGATCATTCCCTGACCGGCAATGTGCAACAAGGCGTAGACTCGCGTCTGAGCCGCGTCGAGGACGTAGCGTCGAAATCCTTCAAAGATCAACCCCCCCGTTGTCCCAAAATCCAACACGGTGGTCACGCCGCGCGCGAGGCACGTCGGATCGGCGTCGATGCCGAAGTGGCTGACGCCGGGGAACACGTGAACGTGGAAATCGATCAGGCCGGGGCAGACGAACAGCCCGCGGACATCGACCGAACGCACCGCCTGAGCCGGTGCCCCCGGCTCAAGCACTGCTGCGACACGTCCTCCGCGTACCGCGATGTCGCGCGGTGCGTTAACGCCGGCGGCAGGATCGAGCAGCGTTCCGTTACGAAGGAGGAGGTCGTACATTTTTCGGAAGGCAAGAGTGATTTGAATTCCCTCTCGCCTTTGGGGAGAGGGTTTGGGTGAGGGGCGGTGCTTCTCCAAACCGACGAGGAACGGAAGCAACTGGAACACTCTCCCCCAAAAGGGGAGGGGGGTTACTTTTTGAAATCTTTCAATTCGTAGCGTGCGCCACGATACGCTGCCAAATGAGTGGCAGCGGTCTTCACGCACTCGCGGAAATGCTCAGCGGCGGCATCCGTGTTGCCATCGAGAAGGGCCTTCTGGCCCATGAAATAGTGGGCTTCGCACGTGCGATCAATCGTCGAGTTCGGGCTTTGTTCGGACGTGGCGGCCAAGAGGGCTTGGGAGTCTTCATCTCCCAGCAGGAATTTGGCCACGTGAGCGTTCCAGCCTTGCAAGGCTTTCGGACCGTCGAGTTCGGTGGTCAACGGTTTCTTGTCGATGGCAGCAGGGTTGGCTCGCCACGCGGCGATAGCCTGCCACGGGGCGAGGCGGGTCAAATGTGGGTTGAGTTCGCGAGCCTTGGCGAAATCGGCGGCGGATTCGGTGAACTGGCCCGCGTAGATTCGGGCGAAGCCGCGGTCTTCGTAGCCGTCCGCGTAGTCGGCCGACAGTTTGAGCGCCGCCGAAAAATCAGCCAGCGCCGGATCGAGTCGTCCCATCGCCAGCCGCGAATTGCCGCGCAGGCGGTACGCCAGAAACTGATTCGAGTCGACCTGCAACGACCGAGTGAAATCGCTGTCCGCGGCCTGGTGTTCGTTGCGATCAGTCGCACAGATGGCTCGGTTGAGGTAGCCCATGCTGAACCGCGGATCGATCTGCACCGCACGGGTGAAGTCGGCGATGGCTCCGTCGAGGTTTCCCGATGAGCGACGCAACGCGCCGCGATCGTTGAACACGACGGCCACGTTGGGGAACGTCTCCGCGGCTCGATCGTAACTGGCGAGCGCCGTCTTCGTGTCACCGGAGGCAGCGTGCAGTTCGGCTCGTTGCAGGTGCGATCCGAGGTGGTCGGGGGCCAGGCGAAGGGCTTCGTTGAAATCTGCCAGAGCGGGCTGTGAATCACCTTTCGTGCGGTAGGCGTAGCCACGTTGATACAGAAGCTGGGCCTTGTCAGAAGGTTGCAAGAGCGGTCGGTCCAGCACCGGCGTCACGACCTGAATGCACGTTTCCACGTGTTGCGGCTTCCCTTCGACTTGCGACAGCGACGTCATCCCGTACAGGTACGGGAGATACAACCAAACGTAACGGTTGCCAGCCAGCCCGAGCGCTTGTCGTGAGTCCGCGATCCCGTCTCGAATCAGCTTGGTCGACCCGGCGTTTCGCCCCAGCTCGATCTGAGCGCTGGCCCGGAAGTGGTACGCCACGTGATCCGTCGGGTCGATTTGCAGGAGACGATTGGTGACCTCGACGACTTTGCTGTAGTCCCCAAGTTGATAGGCCGCGTCGGCTTCCGCCCGTGCGAGGTCGGCAGCAGTCTTGGGCGAATTCTTGTCAAATTGGAGGTTGGGTCGGAAAGAGATCTGGGCTTGGACCGGAGCGCTCCCCAACCAGCCGGCCAGAATGGCTCCGAGGCATCCCAACAGCAGCGGCCGATTTGATCGGACACAGCCGAGCCGACAGTAATCTCGTAACACTTGTGAACTCGGCGGCATGGGATGACCTCCCTGACGGTGAGGATTGTGACATTAGGAGGGATTCGAATTCAGAGGCCCAAAATCGGCCGATGATTCGCGTGTGTGGTGGCACTATATTCAATGGATCACGACCATGCCAGCAGCGACTCCGGCTGCTTGACAGTCGCGGAGGGCGTCGATATCGTGGTGCGGCATTGCGTTATTGGGCTGTTGAGGTTGGGGTATCCCGAGTCAACGTCAAACAGAAGGACGCCGAGAATGTAGCCTGCGAAACGATTTCGGCTTGTACCGAATTCACTGAAGGTGCTTCTCGTTCCCGAGTTGGAGAGGCAAGGGTTTCCAACTCCGGGGGTGCGAGTGTCGTTCTCTCAACCTGAGATGGGCGACAAAAAAGTGGGTCACAAGCCCGCTTTTTTCGTTGGATCACCTTGGTGATCTCAGCGGAAATGAGTGGGAAACCAACGGTGGGAGAGTCACATGAACGGGACTGAAATTCTTCGCCTGGTGGACGCGATTCACCGGGACAAGAATATCGATACCGAACTCGTGTTCGAGGGGATCGAACAGGCGATCCTGTCGGCCGCGCGAAAGCATTTCGGCGAAGAACAACCGATCGAGGTGTTGATTCACCGCGAGACGGGCCAGCCCAACGTGATTTGCGACGGCAAGGAATTGGACTCCGATACGCTGGGAGAATTCTTGGGACGCATCGCATCGCAGACCGCGAAGCAGGTGATGATCCAGAAGATTCGCGAGGCGGAACGGGACTCGCTGTTCGACGACTACGTTCAAATCCGCGGCCAGATCGTGACCGGTGCCGTGGGGCGCAGCGAAGGGGGGGCGGTGATCGTCACCCTCGGGAAGGTCGAAGGCATCCTGCCGCGGAGCGAACAGATTCCCGGCGAATCGTACCGTACCGGCGATCGGGTGCGCGCCGTCGTGCTGGAAGTTCGCAAAGCCGGCAGTCGCGTGAAGATCATTCTGTCGCGAGTGCATCCGGACTTTGTGCGGCGGTTGTTCGAGATCGAAATTCCAGAAATCGCCGATCAGGTGATCGAGATTCGCTCGCTGGCTCGCGAGGCGGGATATCGCTCGAAAGTCGCGGTGTCTTGTATTGACCAACGCGTGGATGCTGTCGGGGCCTGCGTGGGGGTGCGCGGCGCCCGCATCAAAAACATCGTGGACGAACTGGCGGGCGAGCGGATCGACATCGTGCGCTGGAACGATTCGCTCCAGATTCTCGTTCCCAATGCGCTGCAACCCGCCGAGGTCAAGGATGTGATTTTGTGTCCGATGCTCGGCCGGGTCATCGTGCTGGTGCGTGACGATCAACTCTCTCTGGCCATCGGCCGGCGCGGGCAAAACGTACGGCTGGGTTCGAAGCTCGTCGGGTGGGACATCGAGATCATGACCCGCGAGGAGTTGAACGAACAGTTGGACGGTTCAGTCGCGGCATTCAATCAGATCCCTGGCATCCCGGAGGGTCTGGCGGAAAACCTGGTCGAGCAGGGATTCTTCAGCTTCGATGACCTGTCGGTCATTGAACCGGATCAGTTGGCCGAAATGGCGGGATTGAATCTGGATGACGTTCAGCCATTGATTGCGTATGCCGAGCGTGAGTCCGAGCGGTTGGAGCGCGAAGGGGGCCAGAGAAAGCCCAAGGGACGCGCCGCCGCTGCGGTCGCAGCAGCTCAGGCCAACGAACCGCAAGCCGATGAGCCGCAAGCCGATGAGCCGCAAGCCGATGAGCCGCAGGCTGTGGACGCGCCTGCCGGTGAAGTCCCGGCCGCTGAAGCAACGGCAGAGACCGCAGAATCGACAACCGAATCAACGGACGCACCCACAGCGGCCCACCCCCCCGAAGAACCCACCGAAACATCGAGTCCGGAGACACCGCCCACCGCGGAATCGTAAACCTCGCGGAGTGATCGCGAGGAGAGAATCGTAACGCCGATCCCAAAGACGGCGCAGTCAGCTTCCGAAGTCTTGCCGAGGAGAACTCTGTTTGAAGATTCGCATCTTCACGCTCGCCAAAGAGCTGGATATGGATAGCAAGGTGCTGGTTGATTACTGCCAGAAGGTTGGCATCGTAATCAAGAGTTCAGCCCTCGCTAGCATTACGCCCGAAGAGCGCGACAAAGTTCTGGCTTTTATCAAGCAGTCGCAGTCGGCGCCGGAAGCCACCAAGAGCCCCGTTCCCACTCCGTCCCGCGATGCACTGCGAAACATCGCAGCAAAAGTGCCGCGGCTCAAAGTCGCCACGCCACGAGCGCCCGGCAAGGTAGTCCGCGACGAAGCTGAGCCGGAGGCGGCAGAAACGGATGTCAGTTCCGCTGTCGGATCAGGCGAGCAGCCGGAAGCTCCGGCATCGCAGGAAGCGACACCCTCCGTTGCGGCAGATGAGAATGCTCCACAAGACGTGGCCGAGGTTGCGGGTGCGGCGGGTGCAGGTGAATCCGCCGACACGGACCAAGCGCCCCCGTCGTCCAAACCGTCGGCTGGTTTGAAGGAGTCCGATCAATCGCCGCATCGGCGCGAGGACTACGTTCCGGCATCTGGTGCGGGCGGGTCGCGCTCCATGATGTCACGCGGAAATGTGTCGGATCTGACGTCGCGGACTCCGAAGAAACCAAAGGAGCGTCCTGGCCCGGTGCTCCCGACACTCGGAAGCCTGCCGCCGACTCCCAAGCCCGCCGGTGGTGCGACATCGAAATCGGCTCCCGCACAGAAACCCGAACTGCGTCTCTCTCGCGAGATCCTCGCCGACAAGCAGCGTCCACTGTCGGAACACCTGAGGCAGCACGCCGAAGACAAAACCCGCGTCAAGAAAAAGGGACCTGGCGCGGCGACCGTGTTCGTCAACGAAATCGACACGTCCCCCGGCGACAAGAAGTCGGGGAAAGGGGAAGCGGCGAAGGGAGTTGCCGGTGCCGGATTGATCTCGGGCAGAATGGGTCGCCAAGCGCGACGTGGCACCACGGGTCTGGCGACGGAAGAAGACCGCGGTTCGGGGATGACGACGCGATTTCGTCCGAAGTCGCGGTCCCGCCGTGCCGTCCAAGCCGCTCCGCTGAAATCGTCGGCCGAACTGGCTCCTCCCATCACGGTGCGCACACTGTCTGAAGCCATCGGACGTCCGGCGCGCATGCTCCTCTCCAGCCTGATGTCCAAGGGACTGATGGTCACCATCAACGCCGCACTCGATGAAGACCTGGCTGTGGAACTGGCGCTGGAATGCGGCGTCGACCTCACCATCCGGCGGCCGGTGGATATCGAACAGCAGCTCGAACAGGCCGTTGGCATTGCCATCGAAGGAGCGAACTTGGTTTCTCGCCCGCCGATTATCACGATCCTCGGTCACGTCGATCACGGCAAGACCACGTTGCTCGACAAGATCCGTTCCGCGAACGTGGCGGCCGGTGAAGTGGGCGGGATCACGCAACATATCGCCGCGTACCAAATCCTCCACAACGGCAAGAAATTGACGTTCCTCGACACGCCCGGTCACGCGGCGTTTGCCGAAATGCGTGCTCGCGGTGCCAACCTCACCGACATCGCCGTGCTGGTCGTGGCGGCCAACGATGGAGTCATGCCGCAGACGATCGAAGCCCTGCATCATGCCCGCGCGGCCGAGGTGCCGATTGTCGTTGCGATGAACAAGGTGGACCTGCCCGACACCAACGAACAACGCGTGTTGCAGGAGCTGGCAGGTCAAAATCTGCTCGCTGCCGAATGGGGTGGCGACACCGAAGTCGTCCGCACGTCGGGCTTGAAGGGGACCGGCCTCGACAATCTGCTCGAAACGTTGCTCACGATTGCCGAACTTCACGACTTGACCGCCGATACCGAACGTCCGGCGAACGGTGTCTGCGTCGAAGCGTTTCGCAGCGAAGGCCGCGGAGTGGTGGCGTGGCTCATCGTGCAGGATGGCACACTCCATGTTGGAGACGTCGTGCTGTGTGGCGAAGCGCACGGCCGCATCCGCAGCATGTACAACGATCTCGATCAAGAGATTCAGGAAGCAGGCCCCTCCACTCCGGTAAAGGTGTCGGGGTTGGATGTGATGCCCGGTCCGGGCGACAATTTCTTTGCCATGCAGGATGTGGAGCAGGCGAGAGAAGCAGCCGAGAAGCGTCGCCTCCGAGTTCGCGAAAAGTCGCTCAGCGATCGCCGCCGCACCCGGACCCTGCAAGACATCCTGAACGTGGCGAAAGATGGCGAAGTTCGTGAACTGCCGCTGATTTTGAAATGCGATACGCCCGGTTCGGTCGAAGCGTTGCGGGGCGAACTTCTCAAATTCCAGCACGACGAGGTGCGAGTCAACATCCTGCACGACGGCGTGGGTGGTGTGAACGAGAGTGACGTGTACCTGGCGGCCACGTCGGGGGCGATCATCATCGCCTTCCATGTCATCCCCGAGGATCGGGCAACAATTCTGGCAGAACGCGAAGGGGTCGAAATCCGGCCCTACGAGATCATTTACGAGGTCACTCAAGACATCAAACTGGCGCTGGAAGGACTGCTCAAACCGCAGTTGGTCGAAGTGCCAACGGGGCGAGCGCTTGTCCTCCAGACGTTCAGCACCAGCCGGTTCGGAACGATCGCGGGTTGTCGCGTGTTGAATGGGACGATCGAACGGTCGAGCCGCGTGCGCATCATTCGCGATCAGGTGATCGTCAACACGTACAACATTCAGTCTCTCCGACGCGGCAAGGAGGACTCGCGGGAAGTCTCCCAGGGTTTGGAGTGCGGTATTCGCCTCGAAAATTTCAACGACGTCAAGGAAGGCGACCTGATGGAAGCCTTCAAAGTGGAAGAGATCAAGCGGACGTTGTGATTGCAGAGTTGTCAGTCGTCAGGAAGCAGAGTGGGTCGAGGCACGAGACCCACCGGAAATGGCCGACCCGGAGACACGGAGAGTGAGCGACGCGGAGAGAACTGGTTGTCTCCGTATCTTCGCTCTCCCATTCTCCGCGTCTTGATTGGTGGGTCTCGTGCCTCGATCCACCCTACAGATTTCCTCATGCACAGCCGTCACACAGCCAAAGCCGCGCAGGCCATTCGAGAGGTCGTCAGTTCGACGATTCTGTCCGGCATTCGCGACCCACGCGTGAAGAATGTGACGGTGCTGCGAGTTGAGGTCACTCCCAACCTGCAATCCGCCCGGGTGTACGTTTCGGTGCTGGGTGACGAGAAGGTTCAGGCTCTGACCATGCATGGACTCAACGCCTCGCGGGGTTTCTTGCAGTCGAAGGTGGCGGCACGCGTCCAGACCCGCAACACACCGATTCTGAAATTCATTCTCGACCAGGGCGTCAAGCGCAGCGCAGCAGCGTCCGTGTTGCTTAAAGAGTTGCTGGGCGATCAGGCGGGGACGGCGGGCGAAGTTGAGCGCGATGCGGAAATCGAATCGCTGGCGTCGATGACATCCGGTGGCCGCCCGGGTCCACTCACACCACCGCCAGCACCACCGACGTGGAACAACGGAAATCCATTTGAGACACGCTTCGCAGATGAGTCACCCACTGCGATCGATGACGATGACGACCTGGAAACAGACGATGACACAGATGACGGCACAGATGACGACGAAGGCGAGGAGTTCACCGATGACAAGGACCAGCCGAACTGAACCACCACCGTGTCGGCACCGTAACGCCCGATCGCCGGTTGATTGTTGATCGTCCACGAATGTCGCGACCCCTGTTTTTGTTATGTGTCCGTGGGAAATTGCCAAATGACTGCCACTCCCCGCAGCAAATCCATCGACAAGCACGAAGTCATCAAACAGCTTCTGCGAGTGCTCAAAAAGAAGTACGCCGACGTGAAGCCCAAGGCCGAACTGCCGGTCTTGGAGTCGATGCTGTACAGCGTCTGTCTGGAAAACGCCTTCCCGACCGCAGCCGAACAAGCCTATCAAAAGATCACCGCCAATTTTCACGATTTGAACGAGGTTCGGGTCAGTTCGATCTTCGAATTGGAGCTGCTGTTCGCCGGGATGGATCAGACCGAGTGGCGGAGCATGCGACTGAAAAATGTGTTGCA
Organism: Planctomycetales bacterium; assembly: GCA_016235885.1. Lineage (GTDB taxonomy): Bacteria > Planctomycetota > Planctomycetia > Planctomycetales > Planctomycetaceae > JACRIH01. Next base: position 14,041 of record JACRIH010000318.1, read on the forward strand.
GCACGTGTTCGAAACGAACTACTCGTTCGAGTTCGAATCGCTGCGCCGGAAAACTCTGGAGCTGGCGACCAAGCACCTCAACAAGATCAAGGGGCTAACTTGGTTCGTGAAGGCGTACTCGTACCACGAGGCGCTCGGCAGTCACGTCCTGCCGGTGGACGATCGGATGCTCGCGGCCTTGATCTGGTTGGGTCTGGCCGAGCCTGGCACCACCCCCGAACACGCTGCCGAAGCGTTGCGTGGCGCGGTCCGTAAAGCCGATGCGCCGGTGTTCTGTCACCTGCTGCATTGCTTCGCAAACGACCCACAGCATCGCTGGGCGTTCAAGGATCTGGAATCGATCCCCAAGGTCACCGAAGACGAAACAAAATTCGATACGAAGGAACGTCTGGAGCGGTTCTTTTCCGACTGCCGCGCACATCTGCGAGCCGAAAAAGCGGCGAAGTTGGCGCGCAAATCCACCAAGCATGCGCCCGCAGCCGCCAAGCATGCACCCGCACCTCGTAAGAGTGGTTCGAGCAAGAGCAAACCTCATGCTGTCCCCAAGCGTGCTGCGAAACCAGTACCTCGCGCTCACGGCCGCAAAGGTCGCTAAGCCCTCTTGGTGTGCCCGACGGATGGCGACTATACTCCACCACGCCCAGGTTGCAGCGTATTACTATCCCTCGATTTCTTGGTGGCCTGCACATTCGTGGTGGACGCGGCCAGCGTCGGCGGCGGACGCTGGCAGCATCCGCCGCGTTGGATCAATCGATTGAATTCCGGATCACTGCCCTCGAAAAACTCTGACGGAGTGGGACCGATGAAAACTTGTGAATCGTCTCGCCTTCGCGTCGTCATGATCGCGTTCGTGGCCTCGTTGCCGTGTCAGGTTGGCGGCATGTCGATGGCTGCCGACGACGCCCCGCCAGCGACTCCTGCCGCAACCGGCAAGAGTGTGCAGATCCAGGAGTTCGACGATCCGGCCACGCCGCTCGTGCCGAACAAATTGCGATCGGCTGACGAACAGAAGCGAATCGACGCCGTATCGTGGTTTGCCTCCGGTCGAGTTCTGGAGACGCGAAACCAGTTTCCCAACGCACTGCGGGCGTATCAGGAAGCGCTCAAGCATGACCCGCGAGCGGTCACGGTGTATCGCGTCATCATCCCGCTCGCGTTCGGATTGAACAAAACCGAGGACGCGGTGCGTTGGGCTCTCGAAGCGGTCAAGCTGGACCCGAACGACTATCAGTTGCTACGCCGGCTGGGAACGTTTCTCGCGTCGCAGGGGAATCTTGCCGAGGCCGCACAGCTCCTCGATCAGGCCACGAAGGCTCCCGGCTTGAACAAAGAGTCGGCCACTTACGTCACGCTCATGCGCGACCTCGGGTTGATTCACAAGGCTCTCAACCACGCCGAAGCCGCGGCCGATGCGTTTGAAGTTGTCTTCAAGGCGCTGCAAGATCCCGACGCGTACCACCTCGACTTTCGCACCAAGGCCGACCTGCTGAAAGAACCGGCCACCGTGTACGAACGCATGGGGCAAATTTTCCTCGACGCCAACCGCACGGAACTCGCGATTCAGGCGTTCGAAAAAGCGGCGGGGGCGAAGAAAAGCAGCAGCGGCAATCTGAGCTTCAACCTCGCGCTGGTGTATCTCAAGTCAAATCAGCCAGCCAAGGCACTCGATGAATTGCAGAAGTACCTCGACTCGCAAAGGCAAAGCAAGGGCCGCGCGGCGTACGAACTGCTCGCCGACATTTTGCGAAAGCTCGACAAAGCGGGCGAACTGCTGCCGCGACTGGAGCAGCTCGCCGAGAAGGACTCGAAAAACGTCACGTTGCAGTACTACCTGGCGGATCAATTGCTGGCGGCCAAGCGGCTGGACGACGCGGAGAAGTTGTACAAGCAGACGCTGACGATCACCGCCGATCTGCCCGGATTTGTCGGCCTGTCGTCAATCTACCGACAGCAAAATCGCCCCGCCGAACTGCTCGACATTCTCGGCAAGGGCTACGCCGAAACGGGTGAACTGGCCGGTCTGAACGCCGAATTGAATTTGGCGGTGGCCGAAGAGAAACTGGTAAACGGCATCGTCGAAGCCGCGCACAAGTTGCTCAAGGAACAACCGCCGAAGCTCGATTTCGCGACCGGGTACATCGCCGCCAACATCGCCGCCGATGCCAAACGCGGAGACGATGCCGTGCAGTTTTACCGGCACCTGCTGGCGGCTCGCAAAGATCGCGCCGAGATGCTTTTCGAAGAGCTGGGTCAGTTCTTGATGGAAGTGCAGCGCTACGACGAGGCCGCGACCGTATTCGCCGAAGCGGCCAAGGCTCCCGAACTGGCCGAGAAGAAGCCGCAGTTTTTGTTGTCGCTCGCGCAGTCGCTCGAATTCGCGGGCAAGACAGTCGAGGCGCTCAAGACAATTAAAGACGCGCGCGAGATCAATCAGTTCACCCGCGAGCACCCGCTCCTCATGTTGCAGGAGGCGTGGATTCATGCGCACAGTCAGCAACACGAAGAATCCATCACACGTTACAAGGCGATCATCGAAAAGTTCGCTCAGCCACAGTTCCGGCCGATCATGCGGCGAGCACAGTTCGGGCTGTCGAATGTTTACGTGCAGCAGGGCCGCCTGCGCGAAGGCGAAGAAGTTCTCGAAGCGGTTCTCAAGGAAACCCCGGACGACCCGTCGGTCAACAACGACCTCGGGTATCTCTACGCCGACCAGAACAAGAACCTCGAACAGGCCGAGAAGATGATCCGCAAGTCCATCACCGCCGAACCTGAAAACGGGGCCTACCTCGACAGCATGGGCTGGGTGCTCTTCCGCCTCGGAAAGCATCAAGAGGCGCTGCCGTTTCTCGAAAAGGCTGTGCAGAAGGCCACGGGGGGCGATGAGACGCTGTGGGACCACTACGCCGACGTCCTAGAAAAGCTGAACCAAAAAGACAAGGCGGTCGAAGCCTGGACAAAGGCTCTCGATCACGCCCGCAAGCAAAAGCATCCCGACAAGAAACTGATCGAACGCCTCGAAGAGAAACTGAGGAAGAACAAGTAGGGTGGGACAAGCGAAGCGACGGCCCACCAGTCGATCAGTCGAATGGTGGGCCGGTACTCGCTCCGCGAGTTGGTCCCACCCTACGTTTTTTCGCAACTGGAGAGTCAGCAGTAATGGCAGGCCATTCCCATTCGGCAAACATCGCGATCCGCAAAGGAGCGGTCGACAAAAAGCGTGGTGCGTTGTTCGGCAGGCTCAGCAAAGCCATCATCATCGCGGCGAAACACGGCGGCCCGGACCCCGCACATTGTCCGCGGCTGCGGCTGGCGATCGACAAGGCCCGCAAACAGAGCATGCCCAAGGACAATATCGAACGGGCGATCAAACGGGGCTGCGGTAATCTCGAAGGCGAGAACTACGAAGAACTGCTGTACGAAGGCTACGGGCCGGGCGGAATCGCCGTCATGTGTGACATCCTCACCGAGAGCCGCAACCGCACGGCGGGCGAAGTCCGCAAGATCTTCGAAATCCACGGCGGTAACCTCGGCGCCACCAACTGCGTGTCGTGGATGTTCGACCGCAAAGGCTACTTCACGATCCCTGCGCAACACGTCTCGGAGGAAAAGCTGCTGGAGGTGGCGCTCGAAGCCGGCGCGGATGACGTTCTGCCGGAAGACAAACTCTTCGTCGTGCTCTGCGACCCGCTCAACTTCGACGCCGTCAGCGCGGCCTTTGAATCCGCGAAAATCCCCACCGACGTTGCCGAAATCCGCCGCGTAGCGAAGAACATTGTCGATCTCGATCTCGACAACGCCCGCCGCGCCCTGGACCTGATCGACGCCCTCGAAGAAAACGAAGACGTCCAGTCCGTGACCTCCAACGACAGCATCCCGGACGAAATCCTCGCCGTCTTGAACGCCGAACGCAGCCAGTGATGGGTGTTGCGGATTTGCCAACCAAGCGCAAAACAGGCGCACCGTGACGACGATTGGCTTGCTGCGTCGCAGCACTTGCTGAGAATCCGCTGCTGACATGGGCTACGGATCACGAACTGCTGGGATGACTCGACAGTTGCCTTTCCGGAAATGTACAAGGCAAATGCAGGAATGCCTGTGCCGCGAGAACTAGAGCATGGTCAATGCACTGGAGTTGTTTGTTCTCGATGATTTCCTTCCAGTTTCGTCACAGTCAGAACCTGTTGGCGGGTCGCGCGGCACCGACGCGGATCAACGAAGTCTGGGTGGGAGACATCACGTACATTCCCCTGGCGACGCGGACATCGAGCGGCCGGTTCGGCTATCTGGCACTCCTGATGGACCTCTGCTCGCGGCGGATTGTGGGCTGGGAGTATGGGAACTCGATGAGCGAGGAGTTGGTGCTGGGAGCGCTGCGTCGA
>JACRIH010000331.1 GCA_016235885.1 Planctomycetales bacterium
GGGCCTTGTTCCCACACGGTTTGCGGCCCTTCGATGTATTCAAGGACACCGGGGGAGAGGACGAAGAATCCGCCATTGATCCACGCGCCGTCACCGACCGGCTTTTCGACGAACGAACTGATGTTCGCACCGTCCATCTTCAGGCTGCCGAACCGGCCGGGAGGCTGCACAGACGTCAACGTGGCGAGTTTTCCGTGTCGCCGGTGAAACGTAATCAGCTTCGTGATGTCCACGTCGCTGACGCCGTCGCCGTACGTCAGGCAAAAGTCTTCGTCGGGGTCGAGGTATTTCGCGATGGCTCGCACTCGGCCGCCGGTCATCGTGTTTTCGCCCGTGTCAATCAGTGTGACGCGCCACGGCTCGGCGTTCTGCTGATGCACCTCGGTCGAGTTCGTCCGCATGTCGATCGTGACGTCGGACAGGTGGAGGAAATAGTTCGCGAAGTATTCCTTGATGACGTACGCCTTGTAGCCCAGGCAGATGATGAACTCGTTGATGCCGTGGGCCGAGTACATCTTCATGATGTGCCACAGAATGGGCTTGCCGCCGATTTCGATCATCGGCTTGGGCTTGAGAACCGACTCTTCGGAAATGCGCGATCCGAATCCGCCCGCGAGGAGAACTGCTTTCATGATCCATCCCTGAATCAAGGAGCTGTGACAGGCCTGCCGGCAGAATTTGCCGGACCAATGGCGGCGGAGTATGTTCCAAGCCGCGGAATGGGTCAATGCCAAGTCCGGCGTGGTTTTGCGGCTCGTGTGAGCGACGAAAAATGATCGGGATTGACTCGTTTTCCGCAGCCGGGGATAACTCGCCGCCCGTCGAAAGTCGCCTCTGCCGACGCAGGCCCGCACGACGACAATTGCCCCTGCGGAAACAGCCCCGAGGTTTGTTCATCAAGGGAACGGAGGTACACGGTGGTCTCCTATTCATTCGAGCGAGTGAAGCGCGGGCTTCGCAAATTTGGCGTGCTGCGTCCGCTGAATCGACACGAATACCGCACCGTCTGGAACTCGGTTTCGGCGGACCTGCGTGAGGCGATGGTCAGCGTTCAGGGGTCTTCCGACGAGAACCAGTTTGCCGTATCGGCGAAGGCCACGGTCGAAACTCTCAAGGAATGTGTGGGGATCTACCCGACCGACACAGTTTTGGAAATCGGTGCGGGAGTCGGACGAGTCGGTGATCTGCTGGCACCGCTCTGCAAGGAGTGGATTGCCACCGACGTCTCGGATCACATGCTGGCACATCTTTCGCGCCGGTTGGCGAAGCAGCAGAACATCCGGACCGTCCTGACCAACGGATTTGATCTGTCGCAGATCGAATCGGGCAGCGTGGACTTGGTTTACTGCACGGTCGTCTTCATGCACCTCGACGAGTGGGAGCGATTCAATTACGTCCGTGAGGGGCTGCGCGTTCTCAAGCCGGGCGGGCGAATGCTCGTGGATAACTTCAGCTTGCTGACCGATGCCGGTTGGGATTTTTTCGTCAAGAACATGGAGTCGTACCCGCCTGCGAAGCGTCCACCGAACATCAGCAAGTCGTCAACACCTCAAGAGTTGTTCCTGTACTTCGAGAAAGCTGGCTTCCGCCACATCGCACAACGAACCGGTGCGGTACTCGTCACGACATTTGGCACGAAGCCTCGTTAGGCGAAGAACCAGCGACGGTAGAGGCACGCGGCCGTGTACCAGGACGCTCTCCAGCCGCCAGTGAATGGACGAGCTTCTCGCCAGCCGGCGCACGCCAGCACATAGGCCCCCTCGCGAATGGTTGGCCAACTGGGACGACCGGGCGCGGTGTAGCGCAACAACGGTTCGGAGAGGTTGCGAAACGTGAATCGCCGGTAGGCACGAAACCACAGGTCGTGGTCCTGGGCACGACGCAATCCGGGGTGATAGCCTCCAAGTTCGTCCAACACTTCGCGGCGCATCATCACCGTGGGATGCAGGACGGGAACGTTGTGGTAGATTTCACGAGCCAAATCGGCGTGCGATTCCGGTCTGCGGACGATGCCCAACGAGCGACCCGATTGATCCACGTACTCGGCCGCGGTGCCGAGGACATCGACCTCCGGATGACCTTGGAGGAATTCCACCTGCCGAGCGAATCGTTCCGGGAGCGAAACGTCATCATCATCCATGCGGGCCATCAACGGCCCCCGCGCTGCCTGCCAGGCGCGATTCAACGAGGCGGACTGGCCTTCGTTCTTTGTGTTCGTGAGCACCGTGATGCGGGGATCTCGCGCCGCATACGCGGCGAGTGTCTGTGGCGATTCGTCGGTCGAACAGTCATCGACGACCATCAAATCCCAGTCGGTGTAGGTCTGCGCCAGCAGACTGTCGATCGCCGCGGCCACTCGCGAACTGCGATTGAAGACTGACATCAGGACTGTGACGTGCATCATGTTCTCCTGTTTCATCACGCTGCCAGCCGTTCCGTTTTCTCGATTTGTCCGGCACTGGCCAGTATTCCGAGGGACTGACAGACTCGTTCGTACCGATGCAACCAACGATGTTCCCGCAGGCAGCGATCCCGGCCGGCGCGAGCAATCTCGCGAGCTTCGTCGGGATGGGTCAGGTAGTACCGAACCAATTCGATCAGTTCATCACGGCTGCGATAGCACAGAATCTCGTGACCGACTTGGAAGTGCTGAGCCAGATCGGAATTGAAGGACGTGAGATAGGCCCCGCCGCCAGTCACCGGGATCTCGAAGTCCCGACCCTTCAAATTCGTCAGCTCTTCGGAGTACCCGATCCCGCCCATTCCCAGGTTGATCTGGCTGCGGTTGAAGATCTCGACCTGCTGCTGAACAGTCACCGGACCGCATTCCCAACCGCGCCCGAAAGTTTGAAGCGGGATGCCACAGCGAATCAGGTCGCGAGCCACGGCGCGGCGGAAGCCGTAATCCGCGCCGATGAAACTCACGGGGATATCGCGCGGCACGTCCAACGGGCGAAACGTGGAGACATCGCAGCCTTCCGGAAGATAGATCGGGACGGCATCTTCTCCGCGATACCACTCGCAAGCGACACGGGCCGATGTCCAGCACAGGTCGAACTTGGGGGCGATGTCGATCTGTCCCAGTCGTTGTTCATCGAAAGCGGGGCCGGACCAGCAGTGTTTGTCGTCCAGACACATGCTGACGACAGGCACGCCCACTTCACTGGTGATCGCTTCGATCAATTCGCGTCGAACCTCCAAACCACTGGCGTAGACAAACACCCAATCGACCGGCCGACGTGCGTGAGCGTCTTTCAACGCCTGCAAAGCCAGCGCGTTCATTTCGCGACGGCGGCGAGCCGCACGCCGATCCCGCTTCCAGAATTCCTCCCACGTGTATCCAAGCGCGGCGTAATCGAAGTCCGAGACTGGTCCGAGTTCATGCAGATCCGGGTACAGCGCCTCGTGCCAAAAAATGCGGGGGACGAACGCGAACGTATGCACTTCGCCGGGTGATCGAATAGCGGGCGTGTAGCCTCGGGCGGCCAGTCGCCGCTCGACGAGTGGTGCCACGTCGGCCTCGTGATGGACTAGTCCGCATTGCCGGGACAGATCGGCGTAATGTTCGCGGCGCTCACGGTACGCGCGGAGCAATTGCCGGCGACGAAACTCGCTCCACGCGGCATCGACACCGGGGATGCGCTTGGCCAGTCGCAGCAGTTGTTGACGATTCATGCGGAGTCAGGCGGCGACGGAGGTTCGTGCCGTTTTGGAGATCACAAACTCGTGGAAAGTGTCCAGCAGCCGTTCAAAGCCCTGGTCATCCTGCATGGGAGACAACCCGACGTAAAAACCGTGCTTGTGAATTTCGTCCGCACCGGGAAAATCGCCCGCCTGCAATCCAAACAGTTTCGCCGCCGGCTGCCGAGCCAGGTTGCCCGCGACGATGGGCCGCGTTTCGATCCCCTTGTATTCCAAGTACTCGGTGATTTCCCGTCGGGAAAATGGAGCGTTCGGCCGAACGAGGACGGGCAAGGCCAGCCAGGATGGTCGAGCCAGTGGGTGAGGATGTGGCCGTGAGAAACAGGACTGGCTGTCAATGAAATCGAAGAACCTTCCGGCCAGAATCTCGCGCCGCCGGTTGAACATCGGAAGCTTTTCCAACTGATGAATTCCGAACCCCGCTTGCACCTCGGTCGGTCGCAGGTTGAACCCCCAATTGACGAACGCATAGCGCGGGTCAAGGTCACCATCCGGCAGGCTAAACTGAGCTTGGTCGACGTTTCGCAGCCAGCCATGCGCCCGCATGATCCGCAATTGGTCGGCGTCTTCCGCATTCGGGCAGGAGATCATTCCCCCTTCCATCGTGGTGATGTGGTGCGAGAAGAAGAAAGAAAAGCTGCCGCCAACACCGAAGTTTCCGACCTTCACGCCATCCCATTCCGCGCCCAATGCTTCGCAGCAATCCTCAAGCACCAGCAACCCGTGCTGCTTGGCGATTTCCGAAATTCGATCCATGCGACAGGGATTGCCCATCAGATGGACGAGAAAAATGGCTTTGGTGGCGGGTGTGATCTTCGCTTCCAAATCGTCGAGATCGATGTTGAGTGTGTGCGGGTCGACATCGAC
>JACRIH010000314.1 GCA_016235885.1 Planctomycetales bacterium
CTGTGAACGTCACCACGTCGCCGGAGCGTGTCTGGTAGTTGCCCGTCGCGTCGACCGGCCGCCCCTGTTCCTCATTTCGATATCGACCAACCGCGTCGAAATGCTCCAGCGTGAATCCGAGCGGGTTGATCATTCGGTGACACGTCTGACACGATTCCGACTTGGTCTGAAGGGACACGCGCTCGCGCGTCGTCAGTTCCGCGTGGAGATCCGGCGAGAACGGCACGACCGCTTCCGGCGGCGGTCGCAGCGTGCGGCCCAAGACGCTCCGCGCGATGAACACGCCGCGATGGATCGGCGAACTGGTGGCCGAGTACGCGAAGCCGGACATCAGGTATGGATGCGACAACACGCCGGCTCGCGCTTGCGAATCGAGTTCCACCTTTTGGAAAGTCGCATCCGGCGGCAAGTCGGCTCCGTAGAATTTTGCGAGGCGACCGTTCAGATACAGCGAATCCGACAGCAACACCTGCCGGAAATCCGCCGTCTCGCTGGCGATCAATTCATCGAGAAACAGCTCGAGCGACGTTCGCAGATCGGTCGCGATCGCCGCGTCGAAATCGGCGAATTTTTCGGAATCCTTGGCCACGTCCGGAACATGATCGACCCGCAGCCATTGCAGGAAGAAGTCTCGCAGCTTTGAACGCATGCGGGGGTCGGCCGACAGGCGCTTCGCTTGCTTAACCACCTGTTCTCGTGTTTTGAGTTGGCCCTTGGCCGTAGCCTCCAGCAGTGCGTCGTCGGGGAGCGAATCCCACATTCCGAATGCGATGCGGGACGCGATGTCATACGCATCGGATTCGCCTCCCACTTCGCGAAACAGAAATCGCGGCGACTTGAGGACCAGCAGCACAACCCGTTTTACGGCCGACTCGAGATCGCGGGCATTCTCGAATTGACGGTCGATGAACAGTTGCCGCTGTTCGTCCGTGAGCGGTCGCCGAAACGCCCGCTCGGAAAACCGGCGACAGAATTCGCGCAGGCGAGCGTCTTTGTCCGCTGCATCGAGCTTCACGCCGGACAACTCCGTCAGGTGACCAGCAACGTAGCCTGTCACTTCGATCGCCCCATCCGTCGTCGCTTGATCCCAAGCCTTGGAAATCGACGTGCCTCGCTCGTAGCCGACACTGCGATCGTCCGGCGGAAACGGTGTCGCGACGACGAATGTCTCGGGCATGCGGCTGGGGGAAAGATGTCGAGCCGGAATCGTTTCCGCGACTCGATGCGGCAACTTCCACTCCAGCGCGATCGACGCCTTGGCCGGCGGTCTCTCTTTGGCCTTCTTGTCGTCCACACCCTGCTTGGCCTTCGAGAACTCCAGCTTCAATGGATAGGTGCGGCCACCCAACAGAAACAGCGACGCGCGGTATTCGGTGTCGCTCCCTGATTTCACATAGGCGTCGATCAACGGCCGATTGATGTCGTTGATCCACAATCGCATCGAGTGGTCTGTGCGAACGATGAATTCGTACTCGGCCGTCTCCGGAGCATGGACCGAACCTTCCCAGCGGATTGAAAACTCGTGCGCTTCCATCTTCTCCGGATCGGGACTGGCATCGCCGAAGTCAAATCGAATCCCGGGATCAATTCGATCAATGACTCGACTTCCACCGCGAAACCCCCGCGCCTTGAAGTATTCTCCGCGCAGCCCCTGGTTGTAGTCACGCTGCCCCGGCGGTCGAAAACTTCCGACCAGGTCCGCCACGGCATTGCGATACTGCCGCACGGTCAGCCGCGACAGTTCAATCCGCGCCGGCTTGTTGCGAACCTGCGCGATCGGCGAATAGAATGCATCGTAAATGTACGCGGCGACCTTCTTGGCATCCTCACCCACGCACTTCTCAGGAGCCTTCTTGGGCATCGACGTTTCGATGTACTCGGCGAGTTCCGCGACCGACTGGTCGCCCACGAGTGCCTGCGAGTAATGCTTGGTCGTCCCTTCCCCCGCCGCTCCGTGACACGACGCGCAGAGCTGCCGATAAATCTGTTCCCCGGTGCGTTCCTCCGCGGCCGTCCCGATGCGCACGAGCAGCACAACGACGATCGAGAGGATCACAGTCGCTGCGCGTTGTCGCGGGAAACGGATTTCAGATTGAATCGTGTTCTGCATCGGTAGGACAACGTGGGGTGGGTCGCATCCCTGCGAAACGCGCAGGAGGACGATTATGGTGGGTCAGAACAAACGCGGTGTTGGTTCTGCGGTCACAAGTCTACCGCGTAACCCGCCGCAATCCAACCAGATAATTGAGTGCTGCTTCCGCGTCCAAACCAGTGGTAGCCACGTTCGCCCGAACGTGGGAAACCCACACTCTGGCGAGTGCGGCTACCCTCGAATTCTACGGTGTTGGCTTGAGCTGACTCAGTTTCAGCCGTTGCTGAAGCACCACGTCGCCCTTCTCGTCTCGGATCTGAAGTCGGAGGACGGGATCAGGGTGACTCCAGTCGATGAGCACACTTCCAAAATTTACGTCGAAGTAGGTGAGGCCGACTCGATAGGAATTGATCTCGTTGCAGAACCGTGTGCCCGCCTTCGTAAAGTTTCCGCTCGGCAGGTTGAGGCTGCTGCTGGTCACATCGAACAGCGGATACCCGACCCCATCGGAATGGTCTGCGGGCAGCCGCGAGATCTCCGCCAGATGCCGATCGCCACTTAATAAAACAACTCCGTTCGCGCCGGTCTCGCGGATCAGTCGCAACAGCCGACGGCGTTCGAGTGGGAAGTTGCCCCAAATTTCGGAGCCATGTTCATCCGGAACCACCTGAATCCCGGAGCAGATCAAGCGGACCTCGGCGGGAATTCGCAGTTGTTCGGCGAGCCATTTCCACTGCGCTGCTCCCAGCATCGTCGCCTCGGGATCAGAATTCGGTGCGTACTTGCCGCGGAAACCATCCCCCGGCTCGCCCGGTTGAAAACCGGTTTTCAACGGGCTGCGGAAATAACGCCCGTCCAGAAGAATCAACTGCACGCGCTGACCGGGCGGACCAAGCACCTGCGAGTGATACACCCCTTCGCGTTTTCGACGTGGGTCGTCGCGAGAGACGCCAAAGAAGTCGAGAAAGATCTGCTGTGATTCCCGCTTCTTCGGATACTCGACTCCCGCGTCGTTCGCTCCGTAGTCGTGATCGTCCCACGTCGCCACGATAGGACACGTCTGTTTCAGTTTCCGGTATCCGGGCTGATCGCCGAGCAACTGGTACTTGGCTCGCAGGACATCCATGTCTTCCGAATCACCGTAGATGTTGTCGCCGAGAAACAAAAAGAGCTGCGGTTGGACATCGACAACCGCATCCCAGATCGGCTGAGGCTTGTCCTGCCGGGCGCACGCGCCAAACGTGATTCGCGAATACGGAGCGTCCGCCCCGATCACCGGTGGTGCGATCGCCAGAGCAAGCAAACACCCGAACAATACCCAAAATTGTAACTTTCGCATGTCGTCTCATTCCTTTCGTCTCGTTCGCAATCCTGCGTTGGCCGGACCCCTTGGTCCGGCCGGACCAAGGGGTCCGGCCTACGAAACCCGCGAGCGGTATCGCGACCCGATTGTGGCAGACACTCACTTCACTTGGCAAACGACTCGGTGAAATGGCGCACCGCCTTTTTTTACTCCCCTCTCCCCCTTTGGGGAGAGTGGTCGGGGGTGAGGGGCGTACCGCGCGTTGCCGAAGCTTGGACACTCGCATAGAGACGCTTGGACCGCCCCTCACCCCTAGCCCCTCTCCCCAAAGGGGGAGAGGGGAACTCGAAACCGAAAGATTGATTCGTCCCAGTTCTTTGCCGGGTGCTGCTTCCCCGTCGAGCTGCCGACAAACTTCGTCGGGTGGAAGAACCGTCATCGCCCGTGTGGTACAGTCGGACGCATCGAAGTCCTCTCACACGGAGTACACACCA
>JACRIH010000315.1 GCA_016235885.1 Planctomycetales bacterium
ACGTTCGAATACTACACCCGGCACATGGCGGGCGCGTCGTTCGGCACGAAGTTCGAGGGACTGAAAGTCAGCCGCGAACTGCCGCAACATGTGGGTGGCTTGTATCACGCCGGATCGGTGGGCATCATTATGTCCGGCTGGCTGGGAGCCGTGAACTATGGCGTGATCGTGGCGAACGACGTGGATAAGCTCCTGACCACGGCTGCGAGTGTTTGATTTGAAGATTTGAGACCGTTCGTTGGCCACAAGGGCCGTGGCTACCGGTGTCGTGACGGGTCGGTGGCTCAGCGCAAGTTCATCATTTGTTTTTTCACCGGAGCCGAAATCATGCTGCACATGAATGCCGTCAGTTCTTATGTGATGTCTTTGGGACTCCTCACCGTGTTCCTGTTGATCTGGGTCGTGCAGCGTCAAAAAAATCCGCAAGCCGCGTCGATGGGATTTGCCAGCGGTGCGACAGGAGTCCTGCTCGGAGCCATCGGTGCGTATGGAATTCTGTCTGCGTCCGGGTACGACGTCGTCAAACCTTCACCTCCCCCCCCTACCCCAGCGGCGAATGCCGGTGGCGGTCCTCCGGCCGGCGGAGGTCCTGGCATGGGTGGCGGCATGCCCGGCGGTGGTATGGGCGGAATGATGGGGGGTGGCATGCCCGGTGGAGGCATGGGTGGAATGATGGGTGGCGGAGGCATGGGTGGCGGCGGTCGCGGTCCTGCCCCCAAGCGAGACCTCACCACGCTCGTTCGCAAACTTGATCTGCTGACCGGGAACATTGGCATCAAGCTCGATGCGGAACAGACGGCGGCGATTCTGAAAGGACTGGCCGCGATCGAGGACGTCGAGAAGATGACAGACGATGAGGCGAAGGCCCGGCACGAAGAACTGACCGCACTGCTGAAAGACGATCAGAAGTCGCAGCTCGACACGGTGGGATTGCCGTTCGGCGGCGGTGGCGGTCGTGGTGGAGCCGGCGGTGGCGGACCTGGCGGTGGTGGGATGGGAATGGGAGGCGGCGCGCCGCCCGATCCGGACGCCAACCCGTTCAAGCAGGAGAACGCGCTCAACGCGTTGAAATCTTTCCGCGGCCGATTCGACGGTCAGCCAGCGGCGGAATCCGCCGAAGGCGCAAAGGCGGCTCCGTGATCCGCGACTGAGATCGCGCCATCCAATCCGGATGACCACTGCAATCGTTCAAGTCGGCAAAGTCCATCAGCCGAATTGGATGACATGCCATCCGCCTGCGCACAGGCGGCGGGATATTCATCGCCTCACGTGAGGCACCCGGAGCGCGCTCGTCAGTCGGGGGAACACGGATGTTCGCCACATCTCGAACTTGGTGGAAGCGGTCGGTTGCCTGGACGGTGATCGCCGCCAGTGCGGCTTCCGGCTGCAATCGTTGCCAGTACCGCCAAGCGGCCGATGCCGAAGTGGCCTGTCTCGTGGAAGAGAAGTCGGACGATCCACGCTGGGCCAAGGAACCGGATTTCACCGTCGACATGGACCCCCGCAGCCGGTTCCACGAACCGTATCAGCAGGAATGTCCACCGATGCCGCCGGACGATCCGAGTTCGCATCAGCTCATGCATTGCATTTACGGAAAGACCGGCTGGAAGCACTGGCACGATAACGGCGATCGGCCCGAATTGGAAAACCCGAACTGGCGAGAATCGCTTGCGTCGTACACTCGGCCGGGGAAAGATGGAACCATCCGCGTCGGGCTCGACGATGCTGTGCGGATCGGCTTGATCAACTCCTCAGCTTACCAGCAGCAAACGGAAACGCTGTACCTGTCCGCCCTCGACGTGAGCACCGAGCGATTCCGATTCGACGTGCAATTCTTCGGCGGATTCGGTGGTACCTACCAGCATCTGGGAGACCAACGCACGGGAGGCGAAAGCAACTCTTTCACAACGACTCTCGGCCCCAACCTCGATTTCCCTGCGAACTTCCAGATGCGGAGGCGGTCCGCTTCTGCGGCCCAGTTCCTGGTTGGCTTTGCCAATTCGTTCGTCTGGCAATTCACGGGTGACGACTCGGACAGCACGACGTCGCTCCTGAACTTCAGCCTGATCCAGCCCCTGTTGCGAAACGGCGGGCGCGTGTTCGGGTTGGAACAACTTACACTCGCCGAACGAGTGTTGTTGGCAAACCTTCGCGCATTCCAGCAGTACCGCCAGGGGTTTTATTGCAATGTCGCGATCGGCAATGCTGGCGTACCAAACCTGCAACGTCGCGGCGGTTTTTCGGGTGACTCTGGCCTGTCGGGATTCACAGGACAGGGGACGACTGGTTTCAGTGGCGTCGGTGATGCCAATTTTGGTCGCGGGGGAGTTGACCAGGGAGGTGGCGGCGGCAGCGCGGGTGCGGTGATCGGACTGGCGGGAGGCGGTGCCGGCAACGTCGGTGGCTTTATCGGCCAGCTTCAGCGTCTGCAGCAGATCCGCAACAACGAAGACAGCCTCAACCTGCAGCTTCGGACGCTGGCTCTGCTGGAAGCCAACCTGGATGCCGGTCTCATTGACATCGCACAAGTCGATCAGTTTCGGCAGAGCATCGAAACTCAGCGTGCGACACTGCTACAAAACCGAAACGGTTTGCAGTCGCAGTTGGATTCTTTCAAGGTGCAACTCGGACTGCCTCCCAGCGTCGACATTGAACTGGATGACAGCCTGATTCGGAAGTTCCAGCTCATCGACCGCCAGGTCACCGACATCCAAAACGAAGTCAGCGACTTCATCCGACGATTTGGCGAACTCCCAACGGAGCCACCTGTCGAGACGATTCAGGAGGGCTTTGCAACCTGGGAGGAAGTACGAAGCCGGTCCGCCGCCTTGTTCGACCTGACGCGGCAGGACCTTGAACAACTGGATCGTGCCGCCAAGACGCGCCATGACTCAATGTCACCCGACGAGCGAAACACGTTCCTTCAGGACCGGCAACGCCTGGCGGAAAGTCTCAATGAGGTGCGGGAACGATTCGACAAAACGGGTGTCACATTTTCCGGATTGAAGGCGGGTTTGACACCGGAAACTCGCCGCAAGACCGGCGACCAGTTCGTCTCGCTGTTGGTCGAATTACAGGACTTGCTGGGTGAACTATCCCTCGTCCAAGCTCGTACGCGAATGGAACAAGTGTCGGTGAGCTCGATTGATCTGGACGCACCACTGGCGCTGGAAATCGCCCGCTCGAACCGTCTCGACTGGATGAATAACCGCGCTGCCCTCGTAGACACCTGGCGGCTGATCGAGTTCAACGCGAACAAGCTCGAATCCAATCTCAGTATCTTTTTCGATGGCGATGTCTCGACACTCGGCAACAATCCACTGGCAATTCGGGGACCGACGGGCCGTCTCCGAGCGGGGTTTCAGTTTGATCCGCCACTCACCCGGCTGGTCGAGCGAAACAACTTCCGCGCTCAGCTCATCAGCTACCAGCAGTCGCGGCGTCAGCTTGTGATCTTTGAAGACAGCATCAACACTCAGTTGCGAGGCCACGTTCGCAATCTCAACCAACACAGGTTGAATCTGGAAATCCAACGTCGAGCCGTCGCCATTGCCATTCGTCGTGTGGATCAGACGCGCGAGGCACTCAACAAACCTGTCCCGCCGTCTGAGCCGAGCGCTCCCGCATCGCAGTTCGGCCCGACTGCTGCACAAAACCTCCTGTCAGCCGTTTCCGCACTGAGCGACGCTCAAAACAATTTTATGAGTGTCTGGCTGGCCTACGAATCCACCCGCATGCAACTGATGCGCGATCTCGGCGTAATGCAGATCGACGATCATGGACTGTGGATCGACGAACCGTTTGACGTGATCAAACTGCGTGTCTGTCCGGACCAGTATCCTGTGCCTCCGGACATTCCCTCCGGCTGGTTGCAATTGGTCCCGCCGGAACCCGCCCCACCAGAACCGAAATCGGTGCCGGTCAAGAAGTGAGTCAGCACTTGCGATTGCCACCATTGGCCGCGGCTCAGAAATCAACGGTGCTGGGTGGCAGGCGCTGAGCGTCCACAGAAATGCGTGGTCCAGCGAAGCCACCGCGTTGCCACGCCCAATCGACAACGTGAACACACTTCACACCACGTCTGATTGCGTCCACGTACCGTTGACCAACCGCCACAGCTTGCCGTTCGGATTCTTGTCGCGCAGCGATGGTGGCAAACGATCCGGGCGCGAGACGTTGTCGTAACACTGGAGCATCGCGAAGCGTTGGATGGACGTCGGCATTCCCACGGCGGTGAAGCCGGGGTGGCCGGTGGCGGGGAACGGACCGCCGTGGTTCATCGCAGCGGAAACCGCCACGCCCGTCGGCATTTTGTCGTTGAGCAGCCGGCCCACGCGCTGACGCAATGCGGGTTCGATCTGTTCGTACAGCGCGTTGTCCTGACCAGCGGTGTCACTGTAGAGGCAACCCGTCAGGTTTCCTTCGAGGCTCTCGGCGATCTGGCTCATCTGGTCGGAATTGTCCGCCACGACGATCAGCGAACTGTTGCCGAACGTTTCCGTCTGCAGCGCCTCTGCGTGCGCGAGGAACCGGTCGCCGCTGACTCGCAGCAGCGTGTTGCGGTGCGAGAAGCCGGCACCGCCACCGGATGTGCCTCCCGCGATGACTTCGGCTCCGGTGGATCGCAGCGTGGCTATGCCGTGTTCGAGATGCGTCAAAACGCCTTCGCCCAGCAGCGTGCCGACCGGAGCCGCGTCGAATCGTTTTCGTAGAGATTCGACGAACGCGTCGGTCTGCGATCCGGCGAGCAGGACAATCAGACCGGGGCTGGTGCAGAATTGTCCCGTCCCCATCAGGCAGCTTCCGGCCAATTCCTCGGCGATCTTTTCGCCCCGTTCGGCAATCGCAGCCGGCAGCACGAAGATCGGATTGATGCTCGACAGTTCGAGGTAGATCGGTTTGCCCACGCGATCGGCGGCCGCTTTCAGAACCAACCCGGTGGCCCGAGCACCGGTGTAGCCACACGCGCCGATCAGCGGATGCGACACCAACTTCTCGCCGTCTTCGTGACTGGTGCGATAGATGAGTTGCACAAAACCCGGCGGCATGTCGGTGTCGCGAGCCGCCTCGTGGGCCGCTTCGGCGAACAGCCGCGTGGTGCCGGGGTGAGACGAGTGTCCCTTCGCGATTACCGGACACCCTGCCGCCACCGCCGCCGCGAAGTCGCCTCCGGAAATGCCGTTGAACGCGAACGGAAAATTGTTCGGCCCGAACACGACGACCGGCCCGATCGGTGCGAACACCGAACGAATGTTCGCCGCCGAATCGATGATCGGCCGCAACCATGACCCGTCCCGTGCGGCCGTCGCCGCCTGTCGCAATTGATTCGTCGTGCGCGGAAGCTCCGCCTTCGCCAACCGCGGCTCGACGGGCAGCGCCGTCTCCGCATGCGCCATCGCCACTAACTCCGCCGCCCGCGCTTCAATGTTCGTCGCGTAGCGATCAAGAAACGCGGCGAACCGGTCGCCCGGCCAACCCCGCACCCGCCAAAACGCCGCCGAAGCCGCCCGCACCGCCCGCTCGACTTCGTCCCACGGGCTGACGGGAAACAAGTCCGGCAACGCCTCCCGCGTGGCGGGGTTCAGCGCCTGAAACGTCTTCGCCCCCGTGGATGATGTCCATTGACCTTCGATCAAAACCGAGTGCGTGCTCATCGGATGCTCCTCCACGTGATTCATTGCGCGACGCGACTCCCTCTCCCCTTTGGGGAGAGGGCTGGGGTGAGGGGTGTTGCAAACGTCTCTTGACTGCAATCACAAGCCTTGTGCACCTTGGACCGCCCCTCACCCCGACCCCTCTCCCCAAAGTGGAGAGGGGAGGACGGGCGGCGAGTGTAGCCCTCGGCGCGCTCACCAGCAATGTCCCAGCGGAACCGCAACGCGGTTCAACTCCACAGCCCGGGGTCGCGCAGCGCACCCCGGGTTGCGAACCAAACCATGCAGATCAACCCCAACGAGGTTGCACAATCATTCGCCGAGGATTGTGAAACGCTTTCAGCGTTTGCGTTCGGAGTTGGCACATCAACCCAACGTGCGCCTCGCGACGCTGGGCTGTGGAGTGCAACGCCTGCGGCGTTGGTTTCGGCAGTCGTCCGGTCTACAGCAATCTTGTCACCAGCGATAGAATCCGCCACACGACTCGCAGGAGAGAGCGATGGCCGATTCACCAGACCACGAAGATTCCGTTTCGGACCCGATCCGATCGACGATCGTTTCCAAGCTGTGTCGGTACGCAGGCATTGTGGTGATGCTTTACGTCGTGTCTCCCGGTCCGGTTCAATTCGTTTATGTGCGCGGGGGAATGGAGGTACAGGTTGTTCTCGATGCAATCTACGCACCACTTACCTACTTGTACGCTCACGTTCCTGCGGTCGAGCATTTCTACGACTGGTACTTCGATCTTTTTCTTTGACCTCATGTGACAGAATCGCTCGATCAAGCATCCATGCCGCAATTCCAACTCGTCTCCGAATTCCAGCCTGCGGGCGATCAGCCGAAGGCGATTGAGCAGCTTGTGAAGGGGCTGGCCGAGGGGAAGCGCGATCAGGTTTTGCTCGGTGTCACCGGCTCTGGCAAGACGTTCACGATGGCGAATGTCATCGCGCAGGTGCAGCGGCCGACGCTCGTGCTGTCGCACAACAAGACGCTCGCGGCACAGCTTTACTCCGAGTTCAAGGAATTCTTTCCGCACAACGCGGTGGCGTATTTCGTCAGCTACTACGACTACTACCAGCCCGAGGCGTACATCCCGCAGCGGGACATTTACATCGAGAAGGACGCGTCGATCAACGAGGAGATCGACCGCTTACGGCTGTCGGCCACGAGTGCGCTGGTCAGCCGGCGCGATGTGATCGTGGTCGCCACGGTGAGTTGCATCTACGGCCTCGGTTCGCCGAAAGATTACCTCGAAATGATGATCTCGCTGCGCGTGGGCGAATCCATCGAGCGGGACGACATGCTGGCGCGGCTGATCGAAATCCAGTACGACCGCAACGACGTGGCGTTCACCCGCGGCAAGTTCCGCGTGCGCGGCGACGTCGTCGAAATCTGGCCGGCGTACGAAGAGTTTGCGTACCGGATCGAATTCTGGGGGGACGAAATCGAGAAGTTGACGGAGATCAACCCAACGTCGGGAGGCGAAGTCCGCAAGCTGGACGAAGCGTACGTCTACCCCGCCAAGCACTTCGTCCTGCCGGACGATCGAGTCAAGAACGCGGTCGAAGAAATCCGTCGCGAACTGGAGGAACGGCTCGACACTTTCCGTCGCGAAGGAAAGCTGCTCGAAGCGCAGCGGCTGGCGGCGCGCACGCGGTTCGATATCGAAATGCTGATGGAAACCGGCTACTGCCCCGGCATCGAAAACTACAGCCGCCCGCTGGCGGGTCGAAAGCCGGGCGAACCGCCGTTCACGCTGTTCGATTTCTTCCCGGCCGACGCCTTGATGGTCGTGGACGAATCGCACGTGACCTGCCCCCAGGTCCGAGCCATGTTCGCCGGCGATCACTCGCGCAAAACGACGCTCGTTGAACACGGATTCCGCCTGCCGTGTGCGCTCGACAACCGGCCGCTCCGGTTCGATGAGTGGCGCGGTCGCAATCTGCAAACCGTGTTCGTGTCGGCCACGCCGGCGGATTGGGAACTGGAACAAACGGGAGGCGAAGTCGTCGAACAAGTCATTCGCCCAACGGGCTTGATCGACCCGGTGATCCACGTCGTGCCGGCCCGAGGCCAGGTGCAGCACTTGATGAACCTGATTCGAGAGCGAGCCGCCGTCGGCGAGCGAGTCCTCGTCACCGCACTCACGAAACGGCTGTCGGAAGACCTCACGAATTTCACGCAGGAGGAGGGCATTCGTTGCGCATGGTTGCATTCCGAACTGGATGCCTTTGAGCGCGTCGATATCTTGCGCCGGTTGCGACTGAACGATTTCGATGCGGTCGTCGGCGTCAACCTGTTGCGCGAGGGGCTGGACCTGCCAGAAGTTTCACTGGTCGCCATCCTCGACGCCGACAAGGAAGGTTTTTTGCGGAGCGCGACCAGCCTCATCCAGACGATCGGCCGCTCGGCGCGAAACGTCAACGCCGAGGTCTACCTGTACGCCGACATGGTCACGCCCAGCATGCAGCAGGCGATCGAAGAAACCAACCGCCGGCGAGAATTGCAACTCGCGTACAACCTGGCAAACGGCATCACCCCGGCCACGATTCAAAAGGCCATTCGCCGGGGGATCGAGGAAGAAAGCGAAGCCCGCAAGACCGTGCAAGAGGCCGCCGGCCTCACGGACGAGCAGCAGTACGTGACGCAGGAATACCTGAGCGAACTCGAATCCGAAATGCTCGCCGCCGCCGAGTCCCTCGAATTCGAACGGGCCGCCGCCCTCCGCGACCGGATCGTGCAACTCAAAAAACAACTCGGCCAGTCCCTCAACCCCACCGAACAATTCGCGGCGTCGGCGGTGCCCCAGGTGAAAGCCCGCAGCAAAGGGAAACGTCGCAGCGGCGGACGGGTCCCGAAGCCGGAACGATGAGACTCGTTCCGCCTTATTGCCAACACATAGTCACATTTCTGCCCCGACTGCACCGGGTTTCACTCTTCACTGAGTGATACCAATTCCCACACTTCTGATTTCGATTGCTCAACCTTCTGCCGCTTCATTGCGTGACTGTGCATCAACGAATCCGGGTCGAACTGCGACGAATCGCGAACAGGCCGTGATTGACTCAATGTTGAGTAATGGATCATCACGGCAACGACAAAATAGGAGACGAGACCCTTTTGCCAGATTCCATAGCTCTGGAAAAGGGTGACCAGCGCCAAAGTCACTGGCACGGCGAGGTGTGCGAACAACCACAAACTTTCTGCTTGAAAGAGCAGCAAGGCGAAGTGGCCAAACAGCAAGCCTAAGAGCAACAACGAGCCGATCAGATGGAAGACGCCTAACGAATGAGTCGTCACGACAAACAGCAGGAGAAGAACGGCAAACCCTGCGACAATCGCCTCTCGTTCCTGGCGCGATCGTGCCAGGGCAACCGCGTACAGCAGGCCGATCAGAACCAGCAAAGCGAAGAGCGTGTATCCCAGCCAGCGCTGTTCTCCGTCACGGAATTGGCTGAGAGGTTGCTCGATCATCTCCGAGAGGCCACCTTTCGCGTGAGCGAAAAGAAGGAGCACGAAAAACGATATTGATGCAAGTTTCATTTGACGGTGGATGGTCGAGTGTTTTTTTGTGCCTTTTTAAGTGAAGGTCGGACCGAGATTCGATCAGGAGCGGGCGGATTATATCCGTGGAATGGATCGGCAAGCCAGTCGAATGAGATGTCACCGCGTTTGGAGCTTGGTCTGGACGATTGTGTTCGTTGATTATCCAGTTGCTCGACCGACCGCATCTGGCGGATGCAGGGGAGACTGCAAAGATCCCGGACCGTGCCTCGTTGCAACTGTTCTGTCTCTCAATCGTGACGTATGATTCCTCACCAGAGTCTCCTCCGTCAGCAACGTCTCGGTAGAAATTCTTCATGTCGGCCCTTCAGGTCACGACCGAAACATTTCTCGACCATCTGCGCCGCAGCGGTCTGCTGTTCGCGGACAAAGTCGCTGTCGCGGAAAGTCTTGCCGTTCGGGAACAACTCGAACCGAAGGAATTCGCCCGCCGGCTTGTTCGTGATGATCTGCTCACACCGTTTCAGGCGGAACGCATTCTCGAAGGGAACTGGCGGCATCTTCGGATCGACGGCTACAAGATTCTCGACAATCTGGGTGTCGGCGGCATGGCCAGCCTGTATCTCGCCGAAGAGGTATCGTCGGGCCGAAAGGTCGCCGTCAAAGTGCCCTCCGAAAAACACAAGTTCGACCCCGGCATGCTGGCCCGTTTCAAACTGGAAGCGCACGCCGGCAAAGTGCTCAGGCACCCGAACATCGTTCACACCGAGCGGCTCAGTCGCCTGGAAGACGTGTTCGGCGTGACGAAATATCTGGTCATGGAATTCGTCGAGGCCATCAACCTCGAAGAGTTGATCGACGATCAGGGGCCGATCCCGTGGCCGCGGGCGTGCGATCTCATTCGTCAGGCGGCCGCCGGTTTGCAGCATGCTCATGCCGCCGGGTTCGTGCATCGCGACGTGAAGCCGAGCAACCTGCTTGTCGATCGCGGCGGTCACGTCAAGCTGCTGGACTTCGGTCTGGCGATGATTGACCGGGGCGAGGATGCGGACGAATTCTCGCTGGCGATGATCTTTGGCCATAGCTGCCTGGGGACCGCCGAGTACATCGCCCCGGAACAGACGGTCGACAGCTTTGCCGTCGATGCCCGAGCCGATATCTACGCACTCGGATGCACGATGTACGCCGCGCTGTGTGCCAAGCTGCCGTTTCCCCGTCTCAACAACGAAGAATTGATCGAAGCGCATCGCTCGAAGCCGGTGCGTCCGTTGCGCGATCGCGGTGCCGACGTTCCGCCCGAAGTGGCGGCCATCGTCGAGAAGATGATGGCCAAGCGACCGGAAGACCGGTTTCAGTCGATGAAAGAAGTTCAGGCGGCGCTCGCTCCGTTCGCTCAGAGTTCGCCCGCGACCTTTGATTTTTCCGCGCTGCTTGCCCAGCGTGCCGCATCGGCCAGGCGGCGGGCAAACAGGACGGGGCAACGCAGTTCCCGGCGGCTCACGGGGTCGAGTTCCGTGCCCGGTCGCGATTCTGTTCCGCGGCCACCCCAGATGTCCGTCGAATCGGAAGTGCGACAAGATACTGACGTCCGTCGTTCAGCCATCCGGGTCGCTCCGCCTCCCGATTCGGCCCGGGATGGCCAACCGGCATCCGGCGTGTCGGCCGTGCCGCTGCCTGCCGGCGCGCACTGCACACTCGCACCATTCGATGGCTCCCCGCCGATTTCCGTTTTGCGCTCGCGGATCATCGTTGGCCGCGACGATGACTGCGAAGTGTCGATTGACTCGACCGCTGTCTCGGGCCACCATTGCGAACTCCGCCTGGAACCGGACGGCTGGCACATTGTCGATCTCGGCAGCAAGAACGGAATTCAGGTGAACGGTGTTCAAACGAGCGACTGCCTGCTGCGTCCCGGTGACCGCCTGACACTCTCGCACCAGCACCGTTTCCAAATCGATTACGCTCCGTCGCCACACAAGACGGCCACTCCGCGACGGTTGGCGTTGCTCGTCATCCTCGGCACGCTTGCCGCGCTCGCGATCTGCGCTCTCCTCTGGTTCATGTGGTGATCCGCGATCAAACCTGCGGCGAGTGCGCTTTGACGCAGCCATTTCGCGCCAAGGCTGTCAGTCCTTGGCGGTGTCAGCCCTCCCCCCCCGGGGACAACAGGACGGCAATTGTTTTTTTGCGGGGACTCTTGGGCTGGGAGACTGCTGTCCGGAGACTGTTGGGGACTGATCGGATCGAGCGATCGAAGGGATTGCTGATCTGTCCAGTGTCTGGCGACCTCCTTAAGTGGACCCGCGGAGAAACTTGTGTAGCCACGCTCGCCAGAGCGTGGATTTTTTTCCCGAAAACGCCCACGCTCTGGCGAGCGTGGCTACCCAGAGATCAATGCGGGTTCACTTAGGTTGTACTTCACTCCTCGATTAGCTTCTGAAACTCGGGATCATCTTTCAACGATGCCAAGTCAGGGTCCGATTTGAGATGGCTTCGGTCACTAAATCCCAATTTCGTGGCATGCCGAACAGCATCCAACGCACTCTGGCGATATTTTGCCATCAACTGTCGATCGGTGTCGGTCAGAGAATCCACCGGTCGGCCATGCGTGATTGAATC
>JACRIH010000316.1 GCA_016235885.1 Planctomycetales bacterium
AGGCAAATCGGGCGGCGTCTTGATAGCTTCTGACATGGTGGTGTGCTCCGGGGAAAGAAATGGGATGTTGTCCAACTCCAATTTCTCCCCAAGCACACCGCCTTCTTCAACTCACCGTCCACAACTTTCGACATTATCTCAGCTCGTCCCCATGCGACACTGTCACCATTGCCAGCAATCGGTCTCCGACTCAGCCCATTTTTGCGAGCACTGCGGCGGAGTGTTATCCGACGAAACGTCACCGGGAGCCGTCGTCGAGGGACAGGTGCGGCAACTCTTGGCTGACGGTCGAAAGATCGAAGCGATTCGGATCTATCGCGAGGCGACAAAAGTCGGATTGGCAGAAGCCAAGTACGCGGTCGAGGAACTGGAACGCAACGCATCGACTGATGTTTCCAAACACGACGACGACTCCGATGAGGACTTGCTGCAACTTCTTCGCGAGGGCGAAAAGATCGAAGCCATCAAGCGACATCGCGGACGAACCGGCGCGGGCCTCAAGGAATCGAAGGACTACGTCGAAGCCCTCGCCGCGCGGCATGGCATCGCTGACCCGCGTGTCGGTTGTTTCGGGATGTTGCTGGGGATCGCGATTGCGATTGGCGTGGGCACGTGGCTGACCGTTTGATCGGTGCCAGTCAGTCGTAGGATGGACGCCTCGTCCGTCCGAGGCACGCACGGACGAGGCGTCCATGCTACCGGATTCTCACCCGCCCACCGGTGTCCCGTAGCGAACCGGCGGGACGAAGGAACGGACAGTCTGGCTGGTCGAAATCTTCCACCGTTCGCCAGCGCGGCGAAGTTCGAGGCGGCGGAGTTCGTGATGGTCGGCGAAGATCAGTTCGAGCGTGATCGTCGCCGAATCGGAGCCGTCGAGGCGAGTGTCCGTGGTCGCCTGTCCCTTCAAATTCTCCAAGCCCTGCCGCAGCGATTCGGCGACGGAAGACGGCGACTCCTGCTTCAACCGCGCTTCGATTTGATCCCGCAGCGGGCCGGTGACGCTCGCGCGGTAGGCGTTGAGATCTCCGGCTGACTCCGCATGCAGGAGCGCGGCGATATCGGCCGAGAGTATCGCCGCCGGTTCGCGAGATGAAGCCGATTCGGTCGCGAGATCTTCATCGCGCGGTGATCGGGCGACGAACAGGATCGCAATCGCACCCAGCGTCGCCAGCCCGGCGGCCGCGGATCGCCACGCTGGTGACCGCGTCCCGCAACAGCACGCGGGGAGACCGACGAATGGGGCGATGATCTGCTGGTTCATAAAAGCGTTACTTCGTGTTGACCCACATCGGGCTGGACCAAGCCACTTCGCCGTTGTCCTGCACCAGCCGGAAATAATACAGGTTCGTTCCCGCCTCGGGCTT
Source organism: Planctomycetales bacterium (assembly GCA_016235885.1). Lineage (GTDB taxonomy): Bacteria > Planctomycetota > Planctomycetia > Planctomycetales > Planctomycetaceae > JACRIH01. The sequence continues at coordinate 1,365 of JACRIH010000316.1, forward strand.
CATGTCGGTGTACTTGAAGTTGACCGTCGTCTCCTTCGGTTCGCCGCTGTAGATGTACTTGTTGTTGCGGACGAGATCGATCTTGGCGATCTTCGACGTGCCGGTGGCCTTCAGGGTCAGCGCCGGCAATTCCTTCGCGGCGAATTCGTCTCCCTGGACATGGCCGTTCGCCTGGAAATCGAGGATCACGTTGTCGGTCGCTCCGTACGTGTGCCGCTTGCGGATCGCGTCGAGGATCTGCTGGCGATCGTTCTCGGGGACGAAGACCAGCGAAAAACTGATGTGCGTCGAACCGTGATCGCTCGACGACGTCGTCCCCAATCGGTAGCCCTTTGCGTACGCGTTCCAAATCATCCCCGCCTCGGTGAAGCCGCCGGGGGCTGATTCGGGAGGTTCGTCCTTCGAGTGGACGCGAGTTCCACCCAGCGCTTCGTAGCTGTTGCGTGCCCCCTGATAGATTTCGACGACCGGTTCCACGAGTGGATCGTTGTCACGCCAGTCGGTCCCCATCGTGCTGGTCCCCGACGTGTGCGAAATGCACAGACCCTGCGTGCCGCGGAGGTATTCGTACAGCAACTTGGTGTCGTTATCGAGGACGCCGCGTCCTCCCACGCCGGGGAAGACTCCGCCGTCGCCGAGTTTGTTTTGAAACGGAAACACCGGCACGCCGCGATACGCATGAAACACGTTGCGGTGTCCGTTCGGGAACGTCACGCTGCGTTCGTAACCGTACAGCGGAACGAATCGTGGCGCGAGGTAGTACATGTCGGTCGACTTCTCGGTCAGCCACCACCAGTACGGATAGTGACCGCCTCCCTGATGGTCGGTGAGCGCACCGAAATCCATCGACGCCACGTCGATCATGTAGCGATAGAAATCGAGGTACGAACCGTCGTTGCCCGGTCCCACGTCCCAGCTCATTTCGGTGTGACGATGCAGATCGCCGCGCACGATCCGATGCGGCTTCCCTTCGATCGTCGCGCGGTACGCCCGGATCGCTGCGACCTGCTTTGCTTCGAGCGACGCATTCCACGCCGGCATGCCGACGGGCGGTTCGGGTGGCGAGTAAGGATTCAATTCGGGCACGCCGGGTTCGGTGTCGGGCTTCGGGATCAGCTTGACGAGCGCCTGGTCCTGAATCGGCCGGTGGTAGTTATCCGACACGCGGGCGTCGGACGAGTACGCGACGAGCAGTGACCCGTCGCGAGCCGGTTCAATCCGGCTGAACACGCTGATTCGTCCCGCACTCGCCGGCAGAGTCTGCACGGACGCCCAACCGTCCTTCGTGAGATGCGTCACGTTTTCCGTCCAGCCGCGCTGGTTGCGGCCACGATTGTCCGCCGAGCCGAGCACCATGTGTCGGAACCGCAACCACAATCGGCCGTCGGTCCCCGTCGCCAGTGCGGCGGAAGCGGTGCCGCCGCGCGCTTGCGGTCCCGCGTTGTTCCGGGCCGGCAGCAGATCGGTCACACTCGGCGCGGCGAGCAACTTGCCGTCGTTCCAGCAGGCGACCTGCACGGAGCGCCCGCTGCCGAGCGTCGTCCCTTGATTGCGCTTGTCGCGGTTGAGCCAATACCCCTGATCCTTGCCCCAGTTGGCACCGCCTTGTTCCCACCCCACCCACACGCGACCGTCGGGCGTGCAGGCCACGCTGGCGTGCGCTTCGTAGAAACTCGACGTGGCGATCGGCACCACCTGGCCCGGTTTGCCTCCGGTGACGCTCGTGAGGAACACGTCGTAGTCGCCGTTGCGGTAGCTGTCGAAGGCGATCCACGCGGTTCCTTTCGCATCGACAGCGACTCGCGGATACCAATCGCTCTCGTCGTCGGATGTCACCGCGAGCGGCTTCGACCACGCATCGCCATCGAGGCGGCAGTACATGACGTCGCCGTTGTTTCGCGGATGCCCCTGCCACACGACGTGGATGTTCCCCGCCGCGTCGGTCGCGACGTGGTGATTGATATCCGGCTTCGGATCGTCCGTCAGCCGCACGAGGTCTCCCCAGTGGTCACCGATCAGCGCCCGCGCGTACAAATCCCAGTTGCCGGTCTTCCCTTTTTGCTGGCCCGTCTGCTCCGACCAGATCACCCACAGCCGGTCCTTGGCATCGACCGCAAGCTGCGGCATCCAGATGTCCGCCCGAGCCTGAGCCACCGGCACATACGTGCGCGTCGTCCACCAGCCATCGGCCAATCGCCGGTGCAATCGAATCTGATCGTGCCCGTCGAAGTACGCGGCATACGCGGCGAACACCGCGCCGTTCCGATTCTCGGCGACCGACACGAAGTCGTCGTACGAATCACCGCTCGACAGCACCTGCGCCCCGCCTTCGGCCGCCGCCGCGGTCAGTTCGCGGAGGAACTCGACGTTCGGCGGCGAATTTTTCACGCCCGCCGATGTTCGTTGGACTTGCTTCTTCGCTTCGTCCGCCTTCCCCTCGTCCACGACTACTTTCTTCTGGGCCTTCTTGTTTTTCTTCACCTTCGGTTGCAGTGCGCCTTGCGTGGCCTGCTCCTGATTCAGATTCGCGGCTCCAGTGGCTCCCCCTTCGTACAGCAACACGCAGACCACCAACACCGTCGTGGCCGTTGCCAGAAATCGAATCGGCTTCATGACAGGTTCCCTTTTGACCGTTGCGAGGGCATCAGGTTGGGTGAAAATCCGCGGTGCGTGTCAGTCTACCGTCGAGCGGACAAGCTGACCAGAATTCCTGGAGGATGGGCACCTTGCCCGTCTGGGTCAAAGAGCTACGGCAAGAGCGCCCATATTGCCCGTGCAAGTTTTGGAACGTTATCCCAAAGCACCAGAGTCGAGACGACACCGTAAAACAGGGCACACAAAATTAGCGCCGCTTTGCGCCACCAACTGGGTTGGAGTTCTTTCGGAAGCAGGCGCGTGTTCACAATCAAAATGTGGACGGCTCCGACGGCCAGGACGAATCCGGCAACGCTGGCGAGGAAGGTGAACAGCTTCATCACACCGCCGAGTCGCACCACGAACGCGCCCCCGATTGTCAATGCGATCAGCAGGGTGTAGTAAATTGTGCTGACGCTGCCGCCGCGCCAGTTGCGGGCGCGCTGGCTGGATGTCCACAACACGTCGGTGACCGTTCGCACGAGGATGTCCGTGTTGCCGACGTGCGTCGAAAACAGAATCCAAAAGCCATTCAGCAGACCGAGAATCCACAACCCCGACCACAGCAGGTCGGCCATCTGCTTGGCTTGAATGGCACCGGCTTCGACATCCGCAAAATCCACACCCGGGTCGATGAGCGCCGTGGCGAGATTGACGTTGAGAAACATCCCGAGGAAGCAGCCCAGCCCCCACAGCCACACCTGATCGAGGACCACATATTTCCACCACAGTCGCCAGCGCCGCAGATTTTCATCGGTGATCGGGAACACTTTGCCGACGTGCGACAACTGGACGTGTTTGCCTCCCACCGCGCTCGTGATCGCACCGACGCGGCCACCCATGCCGAATCCCT
>JACRIH010000330.1 GCA_016235885.1 Planctomycetales bacterium
GCAGCCGACGCTAGCAGCGTCCGCCACGATCCGATGGGGTGGCTCCGACCACGATGTCAAAGCGAGCAGCCAGCTCGCCGATCTTGGAATCCTTGACCGGCTTGAAATCGACCGACAGCAGTTCGCGATTGATCAGGTCGCCGGCTTCGGAATACACGTGGTCCCGTTTGTTGCCGGGATGTCCGTACACGAAGAACTGGCTGGTCAGCAGTTCCTGTGCACCCTTCCTGACCTTGAAGTGAATGTGCGGTGCAGGTCGGCCGGGATACGGAACCGGTTTGATCGTCCGGAAACGGTATTCGCCCTTGGAACTGGTCGTGAATCGGCCGTAGCCCTGAAAGTTCTTGTCGCGCTGGCTGCTCTTGGGCCCGCTGTCGCGAGTGTGCAGGTAAACCGCGTTCGCATCGCACTGCCAGATTTCAATAACGGCGTCCCGGATCGGTTCGCCGCTCAGGCTCAGCACGCGACCGGTCAGTTGCGTGATCTCACCGACCGCGGGCGTGAGCGAATCGCTGATGACGATCAGATCGTTGTCGGTGTCGAGCGGCAGTTTGTCCGGATAGAACGGCCCCTCTGTCATGCGCGGCGTGCGAGCGAGTTCTTCGGCAAGCACACCGGGAGTCCACAGCGCTGCGGCTCCCAAGGCCAGGCCACCGCGCAGCAAGGCGCGGCGGTTCAAAAACTGTTCGAGCGGTGGCATGGATGGCGACTCCCTTTTTGAAAGTGATGAGGTGATTGAGACCGAATACGCTCAACGCCGGATGGAGTATAGATGTTTCACGCCGCGTACAAACAGTGCGCCTGCCCCAGCGGCTGGCGATGACCAGCAGAGTTCGTCGAGACGGTTCGTGGCGAGTAATTTGAATTCCCGTCCGGCCGCAACGACGAATGCAGTCCCGTTTTCGTCGAGGTTGAAAATCCTGCCGTCATCCGCCCAGGGCGATGACTTGAAATCGCCGGCTCCGGGCAGTCGCTGCTGGTACACGTCCGAACCGGTCTTCGCGTCGAAGCAGCGGAGCTGGCCGCCGTGCGGAGTGAACACAAACAGCAACCCGTTGCAAACGATGGCCGATGCGAAGTGCGGCCCAGCGTCGGTGCGCGACCAGGCGATGTGTGCATTCGATGTTTCACCCGCTGTGAGTGAGATGTCTCCGAAAGCCCCCGCCTTGACGGCCCACATCGGTCCGAGCGATTGGTTCCGTTCGCGCGGCGCCATGCCGACGAAGATCAGGTCGGGAGTGGCGACTGGCGTGGATTTGCAGCCACCCGCAGCGGGTTTGCCGCCGCCTGTGGCTGGCCGACGGGCAATGGAATTCTGCTGCGTGGCCAATTCCCAAAGCACCTTGCCCGTCGCTGGATCGTAGGATCGAATGCGTTTCGCGCCCATGAGAACCAATTCGTTTCGCACCGAGTTGCGCCAGACGACGGGTGTGCCCCACGAGGACTTTTCGGCGCGGTTCGCGCGCCACAATTCCTCGCCGGTCCGCACGTCCAACGCGACGACGAACGAACGCTCTTCGTTGTCGCACTGCACAAACAGGCGTTCGCCATCCAAAACCGGTGACGCAGAGGTTCCCCAACTGCCGAAGACGCGGTGTGCTCCCAGTTCCTTCTGCCACATCGGTCCGCCGGACAGGTCGTAGCACGCGATCAATCCCGCCATGCCAAAGTAGGCATAGACTTGCCGGCCATCGGTCACGGGAGTTTCCGAGGCATACGTGTTCGAGATGTGATTGCCCAGCGTCGGCTTGTGTTCGGCGGCGACGCGTTGCCACAGCGTCCGTCCGGTGGCGACATCCAGACAATGCACCTCCCAGCGATAGCCGGCGTCCGGCGGAACGGGATCGCCACCTCCCGGCCCCTTCCGTTCGGGAGGCCGTTGTTTGTCCGCAATGGCGGTGGTGACGAACACCTTGTCGCCCCAAACAATCGGCGACGACCAGCCGTATCCCGGGATTTGGACCTGCCAGCGCACGTTTTTTTCCCGAGTCCACTCGGTCGGCAGCGCGGAGTCGTCGGCCAGACCACCGTGCAGTCCACGAAACTGAGGCCATTCGCCCCCGTCATGTTTGGGCGGAGCGATGACATGAGCCAGCGCCACGGCGAGTAATATCAGACCTGCTCGCATGGACGATCGAGACATCGTTTCCCCGGTTGCGATGTGGGTGAAGATTGAATCAGTCACTTCCCCAGAGATCGGTCAATCCGCAAGTCACCTTGGATCCGAACGCTTTCCAGACGGCATCAATGGTCTCAGGCGAACCCAGAGCAGTGCCCGGTGATTGAATTTTCATCCGCATGTTGGACAGATCACGATCGGACGCCGACAGCGAACGCATCGGGTTGGCCGGGGACGATACGCCGGACGTCGCCAGCCTTCCACTCAGCAGACTTCCGTTTCGACTCGCGGAGACCAGACCCATCGCGAAGCTGTCAGTCGGCGTTGGTTGCCCGCCAGATTCCTCAACAGCGAGCGTTGCGGCGGCCATACGGATCGATCCGGTCCGTGCCGCGGCAACGCCGGGGTTCTGTCCGTTGGCCAGCGAAGCGAAGGCGAAACCCAATGACGTGTGTTGGACCCAACTGTCCGGGTACATCGCCAGGACCTGCGCCCGGTACTGATTGCTCTCCGTAAACATGTGGCTGCCGCTGTTGACGTTGTACAGATGATAAACCTCAGTCGTGTTGGACTCTTGTGTGGCATACAGGAACCCCTCGGAACTTTCATCGCGCCAGCCCACGGTGCGGGTGTCGGGTCCGGAAGCTGGCGGAGGAGCCAGAGCCACGAGCGCGTCGCGCTCCTGAGCATTCGTCGTGTAGTAGTGGAATCCGACGGCGAGGTTGTACAGCCGGTACACGGCCGTCGACCTTCCGATCACGCGATTGAGAATGGAGAAGCCCGCCTGACCGGTCGTTTCGTCTCGATATCCGTTCGCCACGGCATTGTCGAATTGCGATTGCGACGTGGTGAAGAAATGAAAGTCGGCAACCGGATTGTAGGCTCGGCGCAGGCGCGTCAGGTCGGCGGTGTGCGGAACGTCATCGTCCGTAATCGTCACAGTCCCCTGGCCGTCGGAAATCGTCGCGTTGATTGCGTTGGACAGATTCACGAAGAATGCCTCGTTGCCTTCATTCAACAGATCACCCTGAATCTGCACAGTACCCGTCTTCGTCGTATCTCCAGGGGCAAAAGTCAGCGTCCCGGAACTGGACGCGTAATCGCTGGTCGCGACGGCCGTGCTGTCTGCTGCTGCAAAGGTGATGGAAACCGTTTGACTACTGGCGGCGGAGAGCGTCACAGTAATACTGACAGCAGTCTGACCCGAGTCACCCTCTGCGACAGTCACATCGTTGATCGACAACGAGGGAGTCGTAGTGCCGGTGCTGCCCACCACGCTGTACTGGAACGGGAACGCGTCGTCAGTAAACCAAATCGAACCGGAGTCTGTGCTTTCGCCCCAAGGCTGCGTCACGGTGAAGTCAGAAGTCCAACCCCAGTTGTATGCCCCGGTCGGCGCGTGGAGCACGATCCAGTAGTCGGTGCTGGCGGTGAGCGACAAACCGGACAGCGTGAACGTCGCATTTGCCAATGACGAAGAAAAGCTCGCTGGAGGCGTGAACGTGGCGATCAACGTGCCGGGCTGGATGCCGCTATTCGTGTACAAGTCCAATTGAGCTGTCCCGGCCGTGGTTTGGGACATGAGCAGCGAGACCGTCAGATTGTTGTACGTCGAACTGTCCGTCGTAAACTGGCCGGCTTCGTAGGTTGCGTCGCTGACGGCGTATGACCCACCGTTGGCGGCTGACAGATCGTCAAAGAACGTCGTCAGCAATTGACGTGGCTCCAAGATTTCGATGGAGGCCAAGCGACGGCGGCGAGCGTGCGCCGCGCCATTTCGATAGCGGACACCGAACAATTCCCGGACCAAACGGCGAATTAGATCGTTCATAATATCCTCACATGGTTCCGCAATGCTTCAGCGGACTTTCAGAACTCACCGACCACCTGACCGTCACCGATGGCAGCCAATCGTTGATAGGTGCCATACGGCCCCCTCGGATTGGGAGTCGTCGTGTTGTAATCGGTGTTCGTGTGGTGGATGTTTTCGCTGATGAAGCGGACACTCCCGTCACAGAGCAAAAAATGCCCGCCGCCGGTGTGCTGGCTGTGAAATGCCTTGTGCTCATTCGCCGAGCCATCAATCGGCGGGTTGAGCTTGTAACGACAGGCGCGCATGTGATTGAAAGGCCCGGCGGACGTTCTCGAATCCGTTTTGCAACTTGTAAACAGTCCCGCGTCCACCGTGCCGTACAGCAAATTGTTTTGCGACGAGGTCCAGGTGATTTCTCCCACAGCCAGCACGTTGCTCGTCCCATCGAGGATCTCACAGTAGCGACGGCTGAGGTTCGTAGTGAACAAGCCGAGCACACGCGGTGACGACGTGATTGCCAAACCGCTGAGGACACAGGCTTCGTCATCGAATGGTCCCAGCACACCGCAATAGCTGCTCGTGGCAATGGTGGTCCGACCGAGATCCGAGGCACTGTGCAGCAACTTGGTCAGTGGTTTGATGTCGGACGGACAGGAAAAGACCGGCTGGGTCGTCGCCACCAACTTGCTATTGGCCTGCTCGATCGCATTGCCGCCGTCACCGTGCGGGTGATACGACATGTTGAACTTCTGGAACAACGGTGTCTGGTCGAGAAAGGGCAGGATTTGCGACTGCCAACTCCAGCCGCCGTCTTGAAATGTGGGATCTGTTCCTCCCACGGAGTCGATGTAGCCGGGAGGAAACATTTCGAAGGCGTCGGTGTAGTTGTGCAGAGCGAGACCGATTTGCTTCAGCTTGTTCTTGCAACTGGTGCGTCGCGCCGCCTCTCGCGCCTGCTGCACGGCCGGTAACAAGAGAGCGATCAAGACTCCAATGATCGCGATCACCACCAGCAACTCAATGAGCGTGAATCCCGCATGAGCAGTGGCACCTGAACGACGAGCCTTCATTGGGATTCTCTCTTGTGTTGTGAAATGGTGTCGGGAACTGTCTCTATGCCACGACAATGTTGAACGACGCGGCCGCATACAGGGTTCCATTCTTGGCGAGCCGGAGCAGCAGTCGTGAGCCATCCGGACTCGCCACGGTGCTGCCCGTGGACACGGTGTTGAAAACGCTGTCGGTCGCGTTCCTCCGATCGCGCGTCCCCGTTCTCGC
>JACRIH010000329.1 GCA_016235885.1 Planctomycetales bacterium
CCGCATTCCCACGAAGAACATCGAGCAACTCGTCCCGCAGCGACAATCGCTGATGCCGGACCTGCTGCTCCGCGACATGACCGCTCAACAAGTCGCCGACCTGCTGAGTTATCTCGGTTCCTTGAAATAATGACCGGATCCTGGAGGGTGAGGCTCCTGCCGAGACGGGAGCCAAGGGCTTGTTGATCTAATGTGGCGGTGTCACTCCGTGACACCGCATGTCGTTGCCGCCCGCAGGGCGGGCACAACATGTCCCGCCACGGAGTGTCGGGACCACATTAAATCAACAAGCAATGCGGCTCGGCAAGAGCCTCGCCCTCCCGGTTTGAAGTGGAGAACAGCATGTGCAATTCTGGTGACATGACTCGCAGAGACTGGTTGGTGGGCGCGGCGGCAATGGCCACGTGGAGTGGCTTGGTTCGGCCCGCATCTGCGAAACCGCCGCCAGCGAAATCGGTCGCTGCGGTGGTAACGGTCTACGCGAAAGGACTGCATGCCGACGTGCTGATCGGCAAGATTCTCGAAGGCTGGAAGCAGGATGGTGGTGTCGGGCCGGCTCTGAAACTGGCGTCGATGTATGTCGAGCAGTTCACAGACAAGGACATGGCTCGCGCGATGGCGAAGAAGTACGACGTGCCGCTGTTCGACACGATCGAAAAGGCGATCACCGTCGGCGGTGATCGCATTCCGGTCGATGGCGTGATTAGCATCGGCGAGCACGGGAGCTATCCGTCGAACGACAAGGGGCAAGTACTGTATCCGCGCCGACGCTTTTTCGAGGCGATCACGGACACGTTCAAGAAGTACGGCCGAGTCGTTCCGGTCTTCAACGACAAACACTTGGGACCTCAATGGTCGGACGCTAAATGGATGTACGACCGGGCGACGGAAATGAAAGTCCCGTTCATGGCCGGCTCGTCGCTGGCGGTGACGTATCGCGATCCCGACATCACGGTGCCGATGGACTGCGAAATCGAGGCGGCGGTCGGGATCGGTTACTCGCACCTGGATATTTATGGTGCCCACGCGGTCGACAGTTTCCAGTGTCTGGTCGAGCGGCGTCGCGGAGCAGAAACCGGTGTGAAATGGGTGCAGTGCCTGCAAGGGGACGCGATGTGGAAACCCCTGGACGACGGCACGATCTCGAAAACAACGTTCGATGCCGCCCTCGCGCTGGTCTGCAACCAGCCGGATCGAGTTCGTGGAAGCGACCAATCGGCGCTGTTCCTGTTTCAGTACAACGATGGACTGCTCGGTGCCGTGTTCATGCTGCCCGGCATTGCCGGCGGAACGTCCGCGGCGTTGAAGCTCAAAGGGCAGCCGAAACCGCTGGCCACTCGATTCGAGGAACGGCCGGATCCGCGACATCCGCACTTTGCCTATCTGCTGAAGGGCATCGAACGAATGATCCACACGGGCCACCCAAGCTATCCCGTCGAGCGCACCTTGCTGAGCAGCGGCATCCTGGACCGCGCGCTCACGTCGCGATTTCTGAAGCACGAGAAACTGATGACTCCCGAACTGGCGATCCGGTATCAACCGGTCGACTACCCGCATGCCCCACGGCCCGACTTGGAATCCGATCCGTCTCAAACGTGATGGCCACGATCGAGCACAGACTTGACCTGTTTTGACTGAGGAACAACTGAGATGTCCAACGTCTTTGGATTTGGGGCGGTCGGCGATGGAGTCGCCGATGACACGGCCACTTTGCAGCACACGCTCGACGCCGGCGACGGAGTGCTGCGGCTGAACAAGGGAACGTACCGAATCACCAAGCCGTTGGTACTCGATCTGACGAAGACCGGATTCGGGGCCGTGCGTGGCGAAGGCGGGACTTCGCGGATCGTGATGGCCGGCGCAGGGCCGGCGATCCGGGTGATTGGCGATCATCAAGGGACCGCGTCGCCGGGCAGCGTGCAGGCTCACACTTGGGACAAGGAGCGGTTTCCCACGATCAGCGGCCTCGAAGTTGTCGGCGAGCATCCGGACGCGGTCGGCATCGAACTCCGCAAGACGATGAAATGCGTGATCTCGCAAGTGCTGATTCGGAGGTGCCGCATTGCCGTGCATCTCGTCGAACGCAATCGCGATTTCTTGATGACCGATTCGCACTTGTACGACAACCACGAAATCGGCTTGTTCTTCGATCGCTGCAACCTGCACCAGATCATCGTCCACGGCTGCCACATCAGTTGGAACAAGATCGCAGGGATCAAGTCGCTGGGCGGCGACGTTCACAACCTGCAAATCGTCGGCAACGACATCGAGTACAACAACGCGACGGCGGGCGGAGCCGGCAACCTGCCCGCCAATTTGGAGAAGCATCCGGGCGGTTCGGAGATTTGGTTCGACGCCACCGACGGCGTCATCAGCGAGGTCACGATCAGCGGCAACACGATTCAAGCGACCGTACAAACGGGCGGCGCGAACATTCGTATCGTCGGTGCTGACGTCGAACGGCCGCAGAAAGCGGACGCACCGAAGACACTGAAGCCGGACACGGCGCATCTCATCAACATCACCGGCAACGTGCTCGGCAGCCAGTGGCGGGCGGTCGAACTCCGCAACGTCTCGCGAGTCACCATCACCGGCAACACGATTTACGACTCGGCCGATTTGTCTGTGTTCGCCGCGCACAGCGCCGGCATCGTCATCAGTGCGAACTCGTTCGTGTGGCGCGGCCTCGATTCCGAGCCGACGAAAGACGGACTCCGCTTGGAAGATTGCGACAACGTGCTGCTGAGCAGCCTCGCGACGCAGCGATTCTGTGCCGGCTCGGCGGAACGCGGTGCGGCAGTGACTCTCGTCCGCTGCAACGACTGCGGAGTTTCCGACTGTCAGATCCTCGACCCGCTGCATCGCGGCCTCGAACTGGAAGACTGCGTTCGCTGCCGAATCGCCAACAACACGATCGTCGACCGCCGCAAGGTACCGTCAATGAAACACGCGATCCGAGTCCTCGGTCAGAGCCGGGACAATCTCATCACCGGCAACATCCTCGGCGGCGCGGTCGACAAGTTGCTGGTCGCGAGCGGCGATCCATCCGAAGTGCGCGACAACCTGCTGTTGCGGTGATGCAGGCAGTGGGGCGACTCATTGCCGCAGAGGTCGAACCGTCAAGCGCTGGCTTCGCGATGCCTCGCATGAGTTTCTCTTCGAATCCGTAGCTCATTCGGAATGTGCCACAGGCTGCCAGTGGGCGTGCATGGCCGCATGGCCGGCGGACAGGTTGGTCAGGCGATGCTCGCGTCGATCCGCGAGGCGCATCAGAAAGAGGTTTCTCACGCCATTCCGTTTCGCGCCATACACGAGCCAGTTCCCGTCGGGCGATGGCTTGGGGTGATAATGCAGAGTGCCCTCACTGGATTGGGTGAGCTGCTCGAACTGACCGGCGAGAGTGACTCGGAACAGCTCGACGTTCTGTCCGACCCTGGCGGTATAAAAGACCGACTGGCCATCCACAGACCACACTGGGGTATCGCTGCTGCCGCCGTGAAAGTCCGGGACATCGAGGAACTCGATCACACCCCGGTAGCCGCTCCGATCGGCGAGTTTCTTCAGGCCGGTCCCGTCCGCACGAACGATGTGCGGATGACAGTTGTAGTGCTCGCCGGAAAGGAACAGTACCCATCGCCCATCGGGTGACCACGCGGGTGCGAAATTGAAGGACTGCCCGGTCTGCACATGTACGCGATTCGAGCCGTCGGAGGCAGCCAGGTAGACCTGATAGTTCTCGTGGTAAGAGATTCGCGAGCCGTCGCGTGAGCTGCTGAAACCGTAAGCGAAGCCGGTTGAGTTCTTCGTCAGATCGATCTTGTTGCGACCATCTCGATCCATGCGAAACGGTTGTGAATTACCGTCGACGAGCGCGGTGAACCCGAGCTGTTGTGGATCGTTCGGCCAGAAAAAAAGGCCCGTGTTGTAGAAGCTGACCCGCTCCACTGCCGTGACATTCATCGATTTTTCGGTCGCGACATCCACGAGATGCGAATCATACAACCAACCGTCCTGAGTGAAGCGGAACGTCTTGTGATCCTCTTCCCACTTGGCGTTCTCGACACTCTCCCATCCGCGGCCGATGACGGCCGTCTTGCCATCCGGCGACCAACCCGCAAACTGAGTCCAAGCACCGGCCTCGTTGGCCAAGTCGGCGGCCAACCGGCGTTGCTCCGATCCGTCCGCCTGCACAAGCATCGCTCGATTCGTGCTGACATTCGTCTGCCGACCGCCCGGCAGGTTCGTGCGGTGCTCGTTGTAGCCGATGAGCAGGCTTGGCCGATTCGGTTCCGCCGGGTTGGCCGTGCTGCATAGACTCCAACACCAGAGGCAATGGAGGACACCGAAGCGAATTCGCATGAAACGTCTTCTCAGGGATTCGAAATTCACGGTGCCACCCTCGTTGCGACAGGGGAATTGACCTGGCTACTAAAACAGTCTCGTCATCGGTAGTCTGTCGACCAGCCACAAACAAGTCGAGGAACTCCGATGCAACAACACCGCGCCATTTCTGTCCGTTTCGCCACGACCATTGGCTTCTGTTTGCTGGCGACCCTCGCCGACTGTTCGCGGCTCAAAGCCGAGGACCAGCCGGTCACCATCGCCACCGCCTTGTCGGGACACATTCACCCGTCCATTTGCCGCACGAAAGATGGCACGCTGATTGTGGTCTACAAGGGAGCCAACGTGCTCATGCGAACTCGCTCGACTGACAGCGGGCAGACGTGGGAAAAGCCGGAGGTCATCGCCACGTCTGCGAAACGTCCAGACGTGATCCGAGAGGTAAAGACGTTCGAGGTTTATCCTGGCACAGCCGACGTCCTCCCCGACGACCGGGTACTCGTGACTTGGAACTACATCGCCGACGACAAGGCTAAAGATGGCTACTACGAGCGCGCATTGCTGTACTCGATCAGTCCGGATCAGGGCCGAACCTGGAGCGATCAAGGGTTGATCGGCCCGGTCGAAGGAAAGCACTTGGGCGCGGTTCGGCACAACGTGCTTCCGTGGAACGAAGGCCGGTGGCTGTTGCCACTGCGAGTTGGGCCACCGCGGCTGTTCGATCCCACGACCGGCGGGCTGACCGTGTTTTCGCTGACCGGTCCCGACCACAAACAGCATTCGTTTCAGCAGATTGTCCGAACCGCCAAGGGCACGCTGCTCGCGATGGGGCCGGTGCTGCTGCGTTCGACGGATCAGGGCCACAGTTGGACGACCGTGGAATCGTTTCGGGCTGTTCCCGATATCGACACCGCCGAGGGGCGCTATCTGACCGTGCTCACGGACGGACGTGTGCTCGTGACGTGGGGCGTGGGCACGACCAACAAGGGACTGCGATACAACTTCTCCGCCGACGATGGCCTCACCTGGAACAATGAACACACCACGCTGCTGTTGCCTGAGACCAGCGTCGCGGCTCGCTACTACTCTGCCCGGACCGTGCAAATCGACGACCAGCACATCGGAACGGTTTTCGTTCACGGGGGCGTTTACTTCTTGAAGGTGAGCTTGAATCGTGTCGCCAAGATCGATGCCACTCCGCCTGCCAACGCTCCGACCAACGCTCCGACTCCACCCGAGAAAAAGCTTCCGATGTCAGGCGAAGTGTTCCGCGTCGACGGACAAACGGCGTTTGTGATCGCCCCGGAGAAGAAGGCGTCCGACGGCGCGACGCCCTGGGTGTGGTACGCACCGACGCTACCGAACCTGCCAGGGACCGAGGAGCGGTGGATGTTCGAACGCTTCACCAAGGCCGGGATCGCGATTGCGGGGATCGACGTCGGCGAGTCGTATGGCAGCCCGGATGGCCGCAAACTGTTCTCGGCGTTTCATCGAGAGCTAACTGAGAAGCGGGGCTTTGCCCGGAAGCCGGTCCTGCTGGGTCGCAGTCGCGGCGGACTGATGACGTTGGGTTGGGCCGTCGAGAACGCGGACAAAGTCGGTGGCTTCGCGGGCGTCTATCCAGTCTGCAACATCGCGAGCTACCCGGGTGTGCCGCAGGCCAGCGGAGCTTACCACCTGAAGCCAGACGAACTCGCAGCACAGCTTACCGACCACAATCCGATCGACCGACTCGCCGCGCTCGCCAGGGCGAAAGTGCCGCTGTTCGCGATCCACGGCGATGTCGACAAGGTCGTCCCACTCGAAGCCAACTCCGGCGAAGTGCGAAAGCGGTATCAAGCCCTGGGTGGCCAGATGCAACTCGTCGTCCCCGCTGGACAAGGCCACAACATGTGGCCCGGTTTCTTTCAGTGCCAGGAGTTGGTCGATTTCGCCATCGCGAATGCCCGGTCGAAATGAACGCTGCGGTCGCATGATGCATTGCACGCGATGGCTCTGCTGCACAATCAATCGCACTTGGGTGGGATCTTAACTGACTGTGTCTGGTGTGAAGCAGCCAGGGGATTCAGTCTTCAAGAAACTCAACCAGACGGCGATATGTTTCGTCCGAGGTCTTCCATTTGACCGTGCGTGCCGGATGTGGACTGGGCGCCTTCGCGGGGAGAGTGTGGACGATCCCCAACTGTGCTCCCGAATCGATGCCTCCCGAATTCACCAGCGACGGAATCGTGTGGACTCCCGTTTGTGCCCGGTCCGCATGGCACGATCGGCAATCGGCGGCAAGCTCGAAGAATCGTCCGCGCGGTCCCCAGTCGCGAGCGTTCTCGCCTTCAAAGATCACGCGATAGACCGGCAGGTCGTCCGGTTCGCGGTGCAGGCCGCCGAATTTCATGTCCGCGAACGCGAGCCGTCGCTTGAGCGTGTACTTCGCGAAATTGATCCCCTGATTCGAGTTCGTCGTCGAATCTTTTTCGCCAAGGACATTCTTGTAGACGTTCACGCGGACGGACTCGACCAGCTTGGTCGGGACCGGTTTGAGGTTCGTATCGAGAGCGATCAAGAACTGCACCAGCGAAACTTCCGTCCCGGCGGGAATCTGCGGGAGATCGGGTTTGAGAATGATGAACCCGTTCTGCCCGGCGGTTCGCCAATCGACACCCACCGCATCGACCTGCTTCAGATAATCCTCAAGCTGCCGACGTCCCTCCGGGAACCGATAGAAGAAGCGGAAGTACGACCGACCGCGAAAGGCTCGCGTGTGCAGGAACACGAAGCGCCGCTCGATGTCTTCGTGCAGCTTCGGCTGATGGAAATCAAGCTCCGGCCATTCGTCGGCGTCAGTGAGCAATCGCGGAGGCAGGTAATCGCGGCGCGGATCGAACTCGTGCGTCGCGGTGAATCGGCCCGATTGCAGAGCCAGCGCATAATTGTCGGGCAGTTTGGCCAGCGCCTCGGCCGGCAACGCCAACACTCGCATCACGCGCGCAATCCGGCGACAGAGTTCCGCTCGGCGACGTCGCGTCTCCAGATCGCCGCGTCTCGCGATGTTCTGGCTGATCAGAAAATCGAACGCTGCCCACAAGTCGCGCTGCAACATCACTCGCTTGAGCGGGTCGGTCGAAAGCTGCTCGCCCTGCTGATTCAGGAACTCGTCCAGCAGACTTTCCAACCGAGTCACCGTTTCCGGCTCGTCCCAATAAGTCGTCCCTGGCCACGCGAGGAACTCAATCTTGTCTCCTCCTTCGATCCGCGCGATGGGAGTCCCGCCGCGCTTGGACGGCAGGTTACTGTGCCTGATCGCAATCGCCGCGAAGAGCCGATTCCAGAGGTGCTGCGGATCGGCGTCATAAAGTGGCAACGGTTCGGCTGAACGGAGTGAGCCGTTGAGTTCTCCCGTGTGGTAATAGGCAGGATCAGGCTCATCCAGTTCTGCCGCTGAAAGCAGGCCCGGTGTCAGCGCCGTCAACAGAACCCACGGGATCAACGTCGATGGCTTTCCCAATTCAAGGCTCCAGGTTTGCAGGTCGAGATGACATCCCCCGCCTGTGGCACGTGCGCTCAATTCGTCACGCAAACAATTCGTGGACAGGCTCGCCGTTGCTGACACGGAAGCTGAAGCCATCCGGTCCGAATCGAGTGTCGGGGGGAACTCCCAAAGCGTGAAAGAGGGTGGCCCCAAACATCTCGGGTGAGACGGGATGATCTTTCACGTAGGCGCCCTGTTTGTCGGACGCTCCGTAAACCGCACCGCCCCGAATTCCGGCTCCGGCCATGAGGGCTGAATAACACGCGGGCCAGTGATCGCGACCGTTGTAAGAAACTCGCGGACTGCGGCCGAACTCGCCCACCATGACCACCAGCGTGTCTTCCAACAGACCGCGTTGACGCAAGTCTTCCAGCAAGGCAGACACGGCTTCATCGACGCGCGGCAACGCCCAGCCCAGCCCATACGCTCCCGTGCCGAAACTGCTGCCCAGTCCCGACCCTTCACCGTGCATGTCCCATGTCTGCACGTTGCGAAATTTTTCGCCAGGCGGCGTTCCCGCCCAGGCCGTAACGCTCACCAGACGCACGCCCGCTTCAATCAGGCGTCGAGCCATCAGGAGATTCTGGCCCAACGGATGGCGACCGTAATGGTCGCGAACAACGGCGGGCTCCTGCTCCAAATCGAACGCCTTTCGTGCGGCGGGACCAGTGACGAGATCGAACGCCTTGGCTTGGAATTCGCCAAACGAATTGGTGATCGGGCGACGAGATAATTCCTGGCTCGACTCGATGCCGTTCAGCAAATCCTGTCGAGTCACGAGTCGCCGGCCGGAAACTTCCGCGGGTGGATCGAAGGACTTCATCCGAAATCCAGGTGCCGCCGGGTTGTCTTCGTCCGTCCCGACCTGCAACGGTCCAAATGCCGAACCCAAAAAACCGCCGGACAGGTAACGCGGTTGAACATCCCCGGCCAAGTTCTGCAGCCAGACGTAACTCGGCATGTTGGCAGTGGCCGGTTTCAGTTTGCTGAGCACCGAACCAAAATACGGCGTGGCTTCCATCGGCTGCGAATGTCCCGTCATGCAGACGTGCATGCCTCCGTCATGACCGGGATTTCCGTGCGTCATCGAACGAATGAGGGTGAACTGGTCGGCGATGCGAGACAACCGCGGCAACAGTTCGCAAATCTGCATACCGGGGACCGCGGAAGCAATCGGCTGGTAAGGCCCACGGATCTCGGCAGGTGCCTCCGGCTTCAGATCCAGGCTATCGATGTGGCTGGCCCCACCGTATTGGACCACGAAGATGCAGGATCGCGGACGAGACTTGGGCTGCGTCTCCGCCTGCAAAAGTTGGGGCAGAGTGATTCCCAACATTCCCAATCCGCCGAGCTGCAAGAGATCGCGCCGACTCAACTCCAGGCGGGATGGGTTCATCATCGTCTCTCTCTCGAGAATTCGATCCGATCCAATGAAACCATTGTGGTACGAAACGCAAACAATGCTCTATCAGGGCAAGTGTCCGCGA
>JACRIH010000033.1 GCA_016235885.1 Planctomycetales bacterium
GCCAGCGCGGCTTCGCCGCAACGGAACCAGCGGAGCACCTCGTGCTCGAACACGGCGCGATAGTGGGCCAGCCGAAAGTTGGCGTCGTCCAGTGATCCGCCAAACGAGCGGCTTGCATCCAGGTAGATCAGCGGCACGGGGAATTCGACAATCTTCCACCCTTGAGCCACCGCCTGCACCCACACTTGCAGCGGCATGGCGTAGCCGAGTTCGGTGATTTCCAACTGCCGCAGAGTCGGCACGCGGTACGCTTTGAAACCGCAGAACGCATCGGTCAGCGTCAGGCCGAGCCGCTCGTTGACCATTTCCGTGACGGTCTGGTTGATCCGGCGGCGTTCCTCCGGCGGCAGGCTGTCGGCGTCAAACTGCTGGAGATATCGGCTGCCGGACACGATGTCGATCAGTTCGCCCGACGGCGGAAACATGGCGGCGACGAGGTCTGGAATTCTTTCGGGTTCGTGCTGTCCGTCGCAGTCGATCGTCACCAGCACGTCATAATCACGAGACAACGCGAATTGAAATGCACTCCGCAGCGCCGCTCCGTATCCTTGGTTGACCGGATGTGTCACGACGTGCAAATCTGTTTGTCGTGTGAGCAGTTCTGCCGTGCCGTCGCTCGATCCGTCGTCCACGACGAGGATTTCGGGACTGAATTGCCGGACGCGATTCAACACGGACTCCAAGTGTTGAGCCTCGTTGAACACCGGCAGTGCGGTCAGGTATTTGGGGAGGGAAGCCATCGGTGTGATTCGTGCGGGGTGC
Organism: Planctomycetales bacterium; assembly: GCA_016235885.1. Classification (GTDB taxonomy): domain Bacteria; phylum Planctomycetota; class Planctomycetia; order Planctomycetales; family Planctomycetaceae; genus JACRIH01. Next base: position 763 of record JACRIH010000033.1, read on the forward strand.
TAATTTCGTCCTTCCTCTCCCCCTTCGGGGGCGAGGGGAGTTGCTTGCGCCTTGCGGCGACGATTGTAGAAGCCGCCGACACCGGAGGAAAGTTCGCCCGCGGACTGTTTCAAGACGGGATCGCGATCGTGCCATCCGACCGAGTCGCTTGCTGCCCGCTTTGCCCGTCCATTACAACTCGGCCAACTCGCACGACCGACACCATCGCATGCCACTCGTTGATCAGCCCGCCACCACCGTCACGTCACACATCGCGTTGCCCAACGTGCCGGGAGGCTGGACCACTCGCGAAATTGTTCTGGCTGGACGCACGTTCCAGCTCGACCTGCCGGCATCGCCGGATGCGTTTCTCGACGATCCCGATGTGCTCGCGGCTCACGAACGCGATGGGTACATGCCGTACTGGGGATACCTCTGGCCAACCTCGCTCGATCTCGCTCGATACATGCTCGAACAGAAGTGGCCCGCCGGATTGGAGTGCTTGGAAATCGGGGCTGGCATCGGGCTGAGTGGCCTCGCCGCACTGGCGGCCGGTCTGCATGTGACGTTCAGCGACTATGCACCTCAAGCCGTCGATCTCGCATTGCACAACGCGCAGCGGAATGGTTTCTCCGATGCCGTCGGCTGCGTCCTCGATTGGCGGCAACCCACGAACCGCACGTACCCGCTGATCCTCGGTTGCGACTTGATCTACGAGCAGCCGAACCACGTGCCGATCCTCGACCTGCTCGAAAAGATGCTGGCGAAAGATGGATCGTGCTGGCTGGCCGATCCGGGGCGACATCAAGCGGATGCCTTCGTGGCAGAACTCCGTCGTCGGCCATTTCGCTTCGAATGCCGACCCATTCCCCGCGAACCATTCCCGACGCGACCGGACGGGGTGACCAACATCTGGGTCATCGAGTGGTCGTAGGACAAGTAGCCCTGTCGCTCCGCGACAGGAAGGCCGAATGCCGCTCTGACGTTGGTCGTCGTCGGTTTGTGGCAGAGGCATTCCGCGCTGTTCGGAGACTTGGCTGTCCTGTCGCGGAGCGACAGGACTACTTTCCGCATCACTACCGGCACGACCTTTGCTTTTTCGAACGACCGCAGCCGCTTCGACCAGTTGGACGCAACGTCCGTCAGGCAAGCGGCTGCGTCACGAACAATCCATCTGACCCACATCTGACGGGAGAGATCATCATGCGTCGCGTTTATGTTTCGGGAGTTGGTCTGGCATTGAGTGTGGCGACAATCCTGAGCCTGTCGGCCATCGTCGCCACTGTGGCCAGGGCGGACGACAAAGCGAAGTTCACGATTGCCGAAGTCATGAAGAAGGCTCACGGTGGCAGCAAGCTGGCGAACAAAGTGGCCGACGGCAAAGCGAGCAAGGAAGACAAGGAAATGCTGCTCGACCTGTACAAAGCCTTGGCCTCCGGAAAGCCCTCGAAGGGTGATGCCAAGAGCTGGAAGGAAAAGACGGAAGCTCTCGTGGCTGCGGCAGAATCGGCCGTGAAGGGGGATGCCGATGCGGGCGAGAAACTGACCAAGGCGAAAGATTGCAAGTCGTGCCACATGGTTCACAAATAGACGTGACGGACGGACAGATCGGCCTCCCGCGCCGACCGAATTTGACTCTTGGGACGCCTCGCGCGGCAGCTTGCCGCGCGGGGCGTTTTGTTTTGGTTCGTGTAAGAACGGGCTGTAACTTCTACCACGCGAAGCAAAGAACACCTCGGCAAGTTCGGCATAATCGGCGGGTTCGCGCAGCGGTCGGTGTGATGTGCGACGGTCGATTCCGAGGCGTGCCCGGCATTTGACTGTCCGGTGATTGCGACCTAGGTTCCTTACGCCAGATGGTTTCTGACCACTGACGGAACCGCCGCGTCCACTCACTGAAGAGCCACGCACCATGCCCGAACGTCGCCGCACTCCCCCTGATCGCCGTGGTCCTGAGGATCGTCGTGAACAAGATCGCCGCGACGCGCCGCGGCAGTCATCGAGCAGCAGCCTCCGATTGTTGCGATCCGGACTGAATGACCACGAAGTGCTCGCGGGTGAATTGCAGGACGTTTCGTCGACGGGTGTCCGACTCGAAACCGACCGCACACTCAACCTCGGCGAACGTGTGCTGGTTGAGATTCGGGAAACTGGCAAGCGCTGTTTCAACCTGCCGGCGGAAGTCGTGTGGGTCGATTCCAAGGCCGGGCGACGTCCCGCCATCGGCTGCGAATTGCGGCTCGACATGACTCGCAAACAATTCGCCCTCCTCCGCGACATGGTCGCCAAGCCGACAAAGTAATCGCGACGTCCGTTTTCTCGCGAGCGATCCGCGTCTACACTGCCCGCCTGGAGGCGGTGCATGCGAATCTTTGTCTCGGAATACGTGACCACGTGTGATTGGCCAAAGCTGGCCATCCAATCTTTTCAGAACGTCGAGTCTCTGGATGCGTTGAAGGCGTACCAAGCTGAGATGTCGTTGGCAAACGAGGGACTGGCGATGTTGTCGGCGGTCGTGGCCGATCTGGCACAGATCCCCGACATGGAAGTGCATGTCACTCGCGACGCTCACGCGGCCGAATCTCTCTGCAACATTGCGTTGCGTTTTGCGCGTGCTCGTAAACGAGGCGGTGTGGACATGGAGACGCTGTCGGAGGGTGACCGCAGTCCGTTCGACAACCAAATTGTCTGGCACGAAGTCACGGGTGCCAACTCCGAACGACAACTCTTCGAACGACTGGCTTCCGAGTGCGATGCCACTCTGATTATTGCGCCTGAGTTTCGCGGCATTCTGGCCGAACGGTGTCGATGGGTCGAGCAGAGTGGTGCCAGCTTGCTCGGGCCATCGAGCACGGCGGTGGAACTCTGCACAGACAAACTAGCACTGAGCCAACATCTCCAAGTTGCCGCGGTGCCGACGATCGACACGTATGAATTCGACGTGCGTTCGCCCGCGGCCGACCTGCCGTTTCCCGTGGTGATCAAGCCTCGCGACGGAGCCGGTTCACAGGCCACGTACCAGGTGCAGAACCACTTGGAACTGGTATGGTTGCTTCCGTCGCTGCGGAATGAATCCCTGTTGGAAAATGCGATCTGGCAACCTTTCATTCGCGGCCAAGCTTTGTCGGTCGGTGTGCTGATACCAAGTGCGACCGGGAAGCCAGTCGAAGCTCTCCCGGTTTGCGTGCAGGTTCTGTCGCAGGATGGTCGCTTCCACTACCAGGGGGGGCGTGTGCCAGCTCGATGCGAACGATCGACGGAAGTCCAGCGCGTTGCGACAGCGGCTTGTGAAAGTGTTTCCGGTTTGCGTGGCTACGTTGGTGTTGATCTGGTTCTGCCGGACGATCCCGCATCGCCACCGGTGGTCGTCGAGATCAATCCGCGTTTGACGACCAGTTACCTTGGATATCAGACATTGTGCAAAGACAACCTCGCCGAGCGCATTCTATTTCCTGATCGCGAGGCCGCGCCGTTGCGGTTTCGCGAAGCACAAGTTGGATTCGCGGCTTTCGGGTTCGCAGCCTCTGATGGGGGTTGAACGACGTGGCCGACTTTCGCTCGGCTGCATCTCAGCGTGGGCCGGACCCCGTGGTCCGGCCGGACCAAGGGGTCCGGCCCACGCCTTCGTGAAGGAGCGCGAC
>JACRIH010000336.1 GCA_016235885.1 Planctomycetales bacterium
CCTCCGCAAGCCCGCACTCCTCATCATCGAAGAGCCACCCGAACCGATTGATGACGACACGAAACAAATGCTCGACGACGCCTACAAACGCATCGCGATCAACCGTACGATCCTGTTCCTTCCCTCCCGCATGTCGACACTCCGCCGGGTCGATGAAGTCGTGGTGCTGTTCAACGGCCAGGTCGAAGCGATGGGCATGCACGAAAAACTCGTGCAAACGTCGCCGCTGTACCGCCACTGGGAATACCAGCGGTTCAATGAGTTTCGCTGAGGGGAAGAGGTCCGAGTAGGATGGGCACCTTGCCCGTCCGTCAGAGGTCAGCCACGATTGTTCGACAAGTTTTGTCAACTGACCACTGACCTATTTTCCCGTTCATAGCCCTCTGGAATCCCCTTCGTGTTCTCCTCCCTCATCGAACGCGCTCTCCGCGTGGCTGCCGATGCCCACCGGCACCAGCATCGCAAGGCGTCGGACATTCCGTACCTCACGCACCCAGTCAGCGTGATGGTGATTCTGCAACGAGCTGGATTCCACGACGAAGAATTACTGGCCGCTGCGGCTCTGCACGATGTGGTCGAAGACACGCCCCGTTCGCTCGTCGACCTTGCGGCCGATTTCCCGCCGCGAGTCCTCGAACTCGTCGCCTGCCTGACGGAACGCAAACGAGGCGCCGCCGGTCAGCCGCGAAGCTGGCAGGACCGCAAGCGTGAGCACATTGAACAGGTGGCCGCCGGCCCGTGGGAAGCCCGCGCGATCGTGCTCGCCGACAAGCTGCACAACCTCGCCACAATCGCCTTCGATCTCGACGCCGGTCAGAACGTCTGGCCCCGCTTCAACGCCCCCGCACAACAATTCCTCGACTACCACCGCACGATGGTGGATCGAGCCGAGCAAGCCGACCCACGTCTCGCCTCGCTAGCAACCGAGTGCCGTCGGCTGATCAACGAGTTGGCCTAACGACCAAGGTAACCCGGCGGCGGCCAAGAACCGCTGTTTTCAGAATCCGCCCGATCCGCCGCTCGGGTTGACCGGCTTGTTAGGCCATGATTGCGGTTTGGCTACTTGTCTGGTGTGGTGCGGCGAACGAACTTGATTTGGGATATGAGCGATTCTTTCATTTCTTTGAGTTTTGCATCAGTGTCCGCTGACCAAGTAGCGGTGAGATCAGAGGAAAAGGCGCGGCGCTTGTTATCAGATTCGTCGGTGCCTTCGAGAAACACTTTCGACAACTTGAAGTTACCGATGTCTTTGTCTTTTGAATCACGAGTCAAGAATGTGGAACCAGCCGTCAAGGAACCGTCAATCACCAACTTTGTGCCATTTGCAAGGTAGACTGTCCAACCTCGTGCTGACCCGTAGTGTGACCCACTCGTCTGATTTCTTTCGATGTTCAACATGACTTCGATCCTGTCGATGTCGCCGAAAGGAATCGAATGTTCGGTAATGACTCCACGCCGTTTCTCAACAAAATGAAACACGTCTTCGGCGAGAGTCTTGCTCGATATTGCGTTGAGATATTGCCGTTGTTTCTCTGGATACCATTCGTAAACAAACCGAAGATTGCTAATTTGGAGCTTTTGACCGTCGGCAAATGTGATTTCTGCCGCGAACGGAGTTGATTGCTTCGATTGCTTGGTGCGTTCGCCGAGTCTCTCGCGCAGCGTGGTATTTTCCTTCCGAAGCCGTGCGACTTCCGCCTCAAGCTCGGCGACTTTTGATTTGTTGCTTGATGATTGCGCGAAAGAGTCAATGGGCCGACAGGCTATCGCAAACGAAACGACGATACACAGGGTGCAAACAAGTCGTTGGTGGCGAGTCATGTGCTGGCTCCTGACGTGGTGATGTTGCATGGCCGAATGTCCAGGTTAACCCGCACGGTCAAGCGGCGCGAACAACGACAGACGTTCATTTTGGGTTGCGGATTGAGTGGCCAAAACCCCGCCGCTTGTCCGTGTCGGGTTGAACCGCTTGTTCGGCGAAGTCTGTTGTCTTCATTTAGTTGGATTCCAACTTCTCTTTGTCCTGCATTTGGCACTGGCCGCTAGTGATACCCGGCTGAATGATCTCTGGTTTTTCTTGGCTTTACTGCATTCCCATTTCGTCAATTAGTCATCTCGCGGTTTCTCAAGAACTCTAATGCTTCCGCTCGAATCTGTTCGGCTTATTCCTTGTCGGCTGCCGTGTGAAGTCCCGGTTGCGGCCACTTCGCAAAGGGTGGTGGATCAAAGTTCGGATTGTCAACAATCTCACGAGGTAGAGTCGTGTCTTTGCTCCAGTTATTACATTCGGCGAGACCCAAAAGATAATTGTAATATTGCCGAGCTTTGCCTCGGAGATGAGGCCAAATAAAAACAGCAGCATAATGGAATCGATCAGCGGCCTTTTCAGCGTACATTGCAGCAACCTTATGAGAAAGCGCCGCCCTTAGCGCATAAAACGCGGCCTCTGCAGCGCACTTAGCAGCTTCGCTCATTTCACGGAACCCAGCCCGCTGGTTTGTAGCACTTGAAACTGCTTCCACCGCCGCATCGACAGTTTCTGGTTTTACCAAGTCACGGGCGCGCCCTTCCTGTGCAGATTCCTTTGCCAAATCTATTGCTTTTCGCACGCTGAGGACCGTCCACCGCTCCATGTCTGCGGGAAGATTCAGATAGCATGGCCACAGCAGTTCGGCACACTGCGCTGCGAACGCGACTGACGCCCAACTGGGCAGCCGATTAAGCTCCTGCTTTGTTACTTCGTCCGTTGAAATCATATGTTCAATCTCGATCGTTTTGTGAAATCTGGGAGGCAGTCGGCGCAATGTTGCTCAACTCAGGGCTTGGCGAGAGAACAGCACCACCGCCGAACAGTTGAGTATGCCGCGAGCGGGCTATCACGGTGACGGCCGCGACAGGACTCTGCTCGGCATGTGACGTAAGTTGCCATCGGCCCAAGAATTTGTCAAGCAGGCCGGCTGTTCGTCCAGTGGTTGTTTGACGGCAAAAACCGCGTGCGGCATATTGGGTCAAAAGCCGCTCGCGGCCTAATTCTGTTCGGCCGCATGCGGGCTAACACAGGAATCCTGGTCAAAGGAGGAATGTCATGTTCCAGAGCGATCGGCGGGGATCGGGTTCTTCCGTGGTTGGCCAAGCGACGACACGGCCGCGCCCGGACTCCGGAGGGGAGACGCGTGCAGCGCTGTCTGGCAAATCCGTGTCGCGGTTTCTGGAGGTGAACCGGCCGTGCTTGCAGAAGGGGTTGGATGCGATTGCCCGATGGGAGTCGAATCCTCGGGAGCGGGAATGGCTGTGCAAACGCTTGGAATTCTTTGTCGCCGGCCGTCGTCAGGATTTGCGGGAGACGACGGAAACGGACGTTTTCGAGTATCTCGATTGGCAAGCGAAGAGCGGGCAACAGGAATGGCAGGTTTTGCAGTCGTTGTCGGCGATCTGTTATCTGCTCCAGTTCGGCTGTGACCGGCGTGAGTTCGCATTTCCAGCGCTCCGCGAGAAGTGGCTGACGCGGCATCATGCGCACGAGTCGGCCGTGCAAAAGGCATTCAAAGCGGCTGTCCAACGATCCGGAGTCGCCAAGCTGGCAAGTTCGCACACGCTGCGGCACAGCTTTGCCACTCATTTGCTCGAACGTGGACAGGACATTCGCACGGTGCAGGAACTGCTGGGCCACAAGGATGTCACCACGACCATGATCTACACGCATGTGCTGAATCGGCCGGGGCTGGCGGTGCGGAGTCCACTGGATGCGATCGGCCGGCTCCCTCGCCGTTGAATTTGCGGCGGGGTGTTACCCACAGAACGAAGAGAAGGGCGTGGCCGCTGTTCGACGATCGGCCACACCCTTCTTTTTGGTCAGGACGTGCCACTCGGAAGCGGTGAAAAATTCAACTCAGACGCATTCCAATTGAAAACTGCGCGGCCATTCGGCTCGTCACGCGGAGCGTGACGGCTACGTAGCCATCACGCTCCGCGTGATGAGCCGAGCGTCGGAAAGCGCGGCGATTTGTTGCGATGCGGATCAGACGTTTCCGACAAAAGTCGGCGAGCGGGGAGCGTTTGCCTCCTGATTGAAGGTCTCTCGGCACACAACCAGAGGGCTAACGCCCCCGCTCGTCTGAATCCGACTTCTGTCGGTCACGTCAACTCATGGATCGATCGCTTCGGCCAACTCGTGGATCAGGCGACGGCACTCGGTCGCCAGCAAGGCGAGACGTGTGTCGCCTTGTTCGGCGCGATCGACTATCGTGCGGTGGTAGTCGAGGAGTTGTTGCGCGGGGGGCGTTGAAGCGGGGCCAGACGTTTTGGCCGGCGTCGAGATCAAAGTCGCCACTCTGTGACCGAAGGTCTCCCGGGCGGCTGGCTGTCCAACGGGTGGACGGGTCGGGAGACCCGCCCACAACAGCGGGGGTCCGCTGAAACAACTCAGCTTATGGTTCGGCATCCTCAGACATGATCGCGTTTCTGGAGTACATACAATGGTCGTCAAGAAGTCGGCGAAGGTCGCAACGAAGTCCGTGGCCAAGCGGGTTGGCACAAAGGCGACCAAGCCGCCCAAGACGGCACCGAAGACGCCTTCCCGCTTGGTCGTGAAGCCGGTCCTCCTCTCAGGCGGCAACCCTCAGGTCGCGAAGGCCGACGGCAACGCCCCCGTGCAGGCCTACATCGCGGCCATGCCGGGCTGGAAACGCGACGTCGGCCGCCGCCTCGACGCGCTCATCGTGCGCACCGTCCCCGGCGTGCGTAAGGCGGTGAGGTGGAACTCGCCCTTCTATGGCATTGAGGGACAGGGCTGGTTCCTCGGTATCCATTGCCTCACGAAGTACATCAAGGTGGCTTTCTTCCGCGGCACGTCGCTGCATCCTGTCCCCCCGGTCGAGTCCAAGAACGAGGGCACGCGCTACTTCCACATCCACGAGGATGACCAGCTCGACGAGGAGTTCGTGGCGAGTTGGATTAGGCAGGCATCGGAGTTGCCGGGCGA
>JACRIH010000335.1 GCA_016235885.1 Planctomycetales bacterium
CCCCAACGGGGAGAGGGGAGAACGTAGATGCCTTCACTCGCCCCTCGCACCGTTCACCGTCCACAATCCACCGTCCACCATTTTCACAGCCGCCCGCTGCGGAAGATGCCGTAGATCAGCCAGATGCCGAGCAGACTGGAGAGGACGAACGTGGGGACGGCGAACCACCAGGCGTTGATTTGCGCGGTACGGACGATCAGTGCGGACGCGACGATCAGTGAGGACAGGACGAGGCCGATGATCACGCGGTTGCTGGAGCGGTCGAGTTCGGTGATCAGGTGGTCGAGGCCGCGGTGTTCGAGTTGGAACCGCAGGTCGTCCGTGCTCAGCTTGTGCAGCGTGCGGCCAATGTCGACGGGCAGGCCGTGGAGCACTTCGGCGAGCGAGCGGACTTCGTTGGTGACACGCTGGGCAAGTCGCTTCGGGTTGTACCGTTCCCTGACAAGTTGCTCAACCAACGGAGCGAGATGTTCGGCCAGATTGAAATTGGAATCGAGGCTGCGTCCCACCCCTTCCAGCGTGATGATGCAGCGAATGAGGAGCATGAGGTCGGCCGGGTAACGAATGCCATGCTGGGAGAGAATGCCGACGAAATCGCTCAGCAGGCGGCCCATGTCCACGCGGTCGAGCGACAGGCCGTAGTACGTTTCGACAAAGTCGCGGATGTCGCTTTGCAGCAGTGGCCGATCGACGGGGCGAAACGGTTTGCCAATCAAAAGAACTTGCTCGACGGCCAGCCGCACGTCGCCGCGCACGATCGCGAGGAACAAGTCGATGAGCTGCTCGCGCTTGTCCTCTTCGAGACGTCCGACGAGGCCATAGTCCAGCAGGCCGAGGACGCCTCCGGGGAGCACCCGCAAGTTACCCGGATGCGGATCGCCGTGGAACAACCCCAGCTCGAAGGCCATGCGCATGAAGATGCGGGCACCGTTCGCGGCAAGTTCCTGTGGAGAATATCCCGACTCGACAAGGGCCTCGCGGTCGCCGACTTTCAGGCCCTCGATAAACTCTTGTGTGACGATGGCCTCGGTGCTGAGATCCCAGTACACGCGGGGGATGACGAGCGTGGCGTCGTTGCGAAACAGCCGGCGGAATTCGTCCATCGTCCGGCCTTCGCGGGTGAAGTTGACTTCGCGGCGAATGCTGCGGGCGAGCTGGTTCACGAGGCCGACGGGATCGAAAATCTCCGACTCGGGAATGTGCCGCTCGACGAGTGGAGCCAACTCGAAGAGCAGGGACAGGTCACGCTCGATGTCGCGGACGACGGACGGGCGGCGAATCTTGACTGCCAGCGGCGTGCCGTCGAAATGCCGTGCTCGATGCACCTGTCCGAGCGATCCCGCCGCCAGCGGTTGCGGGTCGAACTCCGCGAACAGTTTTTCCGGCGGCGCCCCCAGTTCTTCCTCGATGAGTTTCAATGCCTCTTGCGAACTGAACGGCGGCACACGCTCCTGTAACTGTGACAGTTCGCGGATGACATCCGGAGGCACAAGGTCCGGCCGGGTGCTCATCACCTGACCGAACTTCACAAACGTGGGGCCGAGTTCTTCGAGGGCCAACCGGATGCGCTGCGGTCGAGTCAGCCGCGGTTCGGGTTGTCGCCGCCGCAAGCGCCGCCACCACTGCAAGTACCTCCACAAGTGAAGCCGCTCGACCACATCGTTGAATCCGTGGTTGAGCAACACGGTCGCGATTTCGCGACTGCGGCCGAGGTTGCGAAGGAATTTCAGCGGGCGGACTTCAAACACAATCGTGGCGAATTGCGAGTCGGTTTGTGATAACGGTCAACTCGATGCGAGTTTGGCAGACACATCTCCGTCTGTCCAGTTGGACAAATTCCAGTGGCGCAGACAAAAGCCACAGCCAAACCCTGGGGTTTGACTGTGGCTCCAAATAGCGTTTCGTCTGTAGCTGAAGTCGTGAGACTTCCGTTTTTGCTGCGAAAACCGAACTCTCACGAGTTCGGCGACCACTCAATGATCTCTGCGGGTCCACCTAAGTAGACCCGCATTGATCTCTGGTAGCCACGCTCGCCAGAGCGTGGGCGTTTTCGGGAAAAACCCACGCTCTGGCGAGCGTGGCTATATAAATTTCTCCGCGGGTCCACTTAGTATTGGGTGTCACTCAAGGCCCCTTGGCCCCGGCGAGCTCCACCGCTGGTCACGAGGCGGACGTACACAGTCCCTTCGATCTGTTCACTCAGCGAACGAACAGTTCCGTCACAGAAGAGTGCATTACAAGTTCCTGGATGAGAGGAACTCGCTGCGGGTGCGCGTCCACGTGCAGTGCCACGGTTGAAGTTGATACCCGACTTCACCAGCCCGACGGCGGACAACCTGTACGCTTCCGTGCCTGGGGGGGTTGTACCACCAGTGAAAGCGGCGAATTGGATTTCGACACCACCCGTCGCGCCGGCGAGTGCCCCAGTATTCCTCGCGGCTGCGGTCGCCGCATGGATCACGAAGGCCGTATCCAATACGGACGTGTTGGCCGTTGACGTATTGGTTGACCAAGCCCAGTTCTGCGAGTTCAGGTTCTCAACAATCATGATGGTTTGTCCGAGACCATCCTTGTTGTTAATGCGATCGATGCTCATCGAGAATGCCGCCGGAGTCACGCCGGCGGCAGAGGTATTGGTGTCGTATTGTCGCCAAATGACACCGCTATCGTAGGAAATGTCCTGATCGAACCCGGTGGCACCGCCGACGCCATCCCAGTTGATGTTGTTCGCGACATGGCCGCCGGGAGTCGCCGCAGCGGTGGCATTGGGAATGCCGAGGTATGATCCGGCGAGCGGCGCGAGCCATCCTGTTTCCACGACCGCCCCTGGCAATCCCGGGAAGTCGCCATAGCCCGCGTTGACCGCGTAGCTCAGTCCATTGGGTTGGCGGAAGTTGTTGGTGTCGTCGGGGCAGGTGAAGGCTTTGATCCATAGATTCTGATTAGAAAGCGTACCGACAGTGGTGGGTGGTCCGGGCGGTGTCCCAACGAGATCGTTGCGGTCCATGTAGCCCAGCAAGGCAACTGGCCAGTTGCCACCGGTCAGCGGATCTTGCAGGTACGGCAACTGTCCGCCCTTGCCAGTGGCGTGGTTGTGCATCGCGAGGCCGATGTTCTTGAGGTTGTTCTTGCATTCCAAATTGCGGGCCGCTTCGCGGGCGTTTTGGATGGCGGGGAGGATGAGGGCCATCTACGTGGCGATGATTGAGATCACCACCAGAAGTTCGATGAGGGTGAACCCGCGTCGGGTTCGGACAGGCGTTTGTGTGTGACGTGACTGCATGGTCGTCTCCAAAAAAAGGGGTGTTACAAATCCTGAACAATGTGCGATGGGTCGTCCGTTCTTGATGTCCGATGGTTTCTGAATTCTTTTGTCCGGCCCGCTCGCGGAGACGCGACCAACCGCGTAACCCACGAGTCCAATCTTAGCTTCTCCAATTGCGATCATCCACCCGAATTCAGCCCGTCAACTGCTGTCGGCCAGTGGTCCGGCGCGGGGCAGGGGAATCATGGTCGGGGTCGACATGGTCTGTTTGTGTTGTTCGTGCCGCGGGGTTTCAGGGAAAGTGGTTGTCACGGGGTCGGGAGGTAGCCGCGTTTCGCCAGAATGCGGGACGCCCGCACTCTGGCGGGATTGTTGGTTTAATGTGGCGGTGGGACTCCGTGACACCGCAAGTTGTGGCCGCCCCGCACGGCGGCCCCAAAAATTACCGCCACGGCGTGTGGGGACCACCATGAATAAACAAGCCCAGGCGAGTGCGGCCTAAGAGTC
>JACRIH010000332.1 GCA_016235885.1 Planctomycetales bacterium
CAAGTGTTATCATGCTGTTAGTCTGCTGAATGTGCAAGGAGAAACGAACTCGCGTCCACAGTGCCGAGTTTTTACAATCGAGTTCTGTTCGACGATTCCTGCTCTCGCGTCATTCATTCGATCATTTCAGCAGGCGGCGTTGCGACCAAAGCAATATCATTGCCTTACGACACTGGCGAACGAAGCAACCTAAAACTGAATCGAGCTGATTATGGCAGACGACTGGATCGATAAGCTCCTCGCAAACGGAACGATAAGTGATGAGCAACTTGAGGAGGCAAAGGAACTAGCGGCAAGCCTTGGAATTAAGGTTGAAGATGCCCTCGCCAAGCTGGAATATGTCTCGCCTTCTGACATTGGACAAGCGCAAGCGTCCCAGTTTGGTTACGAATTCATCGATCTGAACACGATTCAGATTCCGTCGTCAGTCATTGAAATGGTCCCGGAATCAGTGGCCCGCGAGAACATTGTGATCCCGATTTCACGCGAGGATGACGGGTCGCTTGTGGTCGCCATGCATGACCCGATGGCCTTTGAAGTCCTCGACAAGCTCCGCTTCATCATCAATCGCGAAGTGAAAGTTGCTGTCGCCCCAAAGGAGGCCATCCAATCGGCGATCAATCGGCATTACGGACAAAGCGAGACCGAGTCAGTCGACTCGATGCTGCAAGAGTTCACGGAAACAGCGATCGACTTTACAGAAACGGAATTTGCTGCTGCTGGTGCGCTACTCGACGATGACACCGCTCCGATCGTAAAGCTTTGCAATCTTATCATTACTGAAGCGGTAAGCATGCGTGCTAGCGACATCCACATCGAACCATTCGAGGAAAAGGTGCGAATTAGATATCGAATTGACGGCGTTCTCGTGGAACGAGACAGTCCGCCTCGACGGTTGCTGGGTGCATTGATTTCCCGCCTGAAAGTTATGGGATCGATTGATATCGCCGAAAAGCGGCGCCCCCAGGATGGGAGAATCAAAACAAAGGCTGGAGGAAAAGACTACGATCTTCGCGTCAGCATACTGCCAACAAATTTCGGCCAAGCGATAGTCATGCGAATTCTGGATCGCGACAGCATCAAAGTCGGTATTCGTAACCTCGGCTTCAGCGAAGAAAACTATCGACGATTCCAAAGCATCATCCGTCGACCTAATGGGATCTTCCTCGTAACCGGACCAACTGGAAGCGGCAAGACGACAACATTGTACAGTGCTCTTGGTGAACTCAATCGGCCTGATCGCAAAATCATTACCGCAGAGGATCCAGTTGAATACTGCTTGCCTGGGATCAATCAAGTGGAAGTCAGATCTGCGATCGGTTTAAACTTTGCACGCATCATCCGAGCAATGCTACGCCAAGCCCCGAATGTCATCCTCGTTGGAGAAATCCGCGATACTGAGACTGCAGACATGGCAATTCAAGCATCTTTAACGGGACACTTAGTATTCAGTACTCTGCATACAAACGATGCGCCCAGCTCCATTACTCGCCTAATCGACATGGGTGTCCAACCGTTTCTTGTCGCGTCAAGCGTCATGGCAATTATGGCACAGCGTCTTGTTCGCGTTGTCTGTCCAAAATGTAAGGAGAACTACAAACCCGACCAAGGCGAATTGCAACAACTTGGAGTCACCCCCGACCAGTCCGATTCGGGAAATTTTATGCGCGGGAAAGGGTGCTCACACTGCCAACATACCGGCTACCGGGGTCGCAAGGCGGTTTTTGAATTGATGATGATGAATTCGACGCTACGAGACATGACTTTCCGCAGTGAACCTGCCCAAAACATTCGCCGACAAGCCCGCCTCTTCGGGATGAAAACTCTCTGGGAGGACGCCTTGGACAAGGCATTGCTCGGAATAACCACGCTTACAGAGGCGATTGGGTTACAGCAGGGTGGACACTAATGCCCCCGAACGCAAATGCAGCCATGTCGCAAAATGGCACATTCAGAGACTGGTAATCGATTCGCTCCTCGTTCATGGCTTCTCTCCGATTCTGCGGTATAGCGATTATGGACACCAATGAACTGCGCATCGCATATTTGACGATCATCTCACGCTTTTTTACAACGCAAACCTACAGAGGCTCGTTCAATTCAATCCTGACACCATAATTCCGTCGGAGTCGCAAACAAACTGGGAGTGAATCGATATCGATGGCCACGATCCAAATCGACAAACTTTTGCAGACCGTTGTCAACCAAAGGGCGAGTGACTTGCACCTTGCCACTGGTCAAGCGCCTGTTTTGCGAATGGGCGGTCATATGGTACGACTGGAAACCAAGTCGTTGGAACCGGACGACACCGTTTCACTTATGAAAAGCATCACGCCAGAACGCAATCAACAGGAGCTTCAAGAAAAAGGGGGAACGGACTTCGGATTTGCTTTTGGAGAACAAGCTCGATTTCGTGTTTCCGTGTTCAAGCAGCGCGGCCATGTTGGGATGGTTCTTCGCCGAATTCCGACAGACTTCCTGACATTCGAGCAACTTGGATTGCCTCCCGTCATTCGAGATCTGATCCAGCGACCTCGGGGGCTGATCCTTGTCACTGGCCCGACAGGTAGCGGCAAGACGACAAGCCTCGCCAGCATGATCAACTGGTTGAATGACAACGTCGATCACCACATCATCACGTTGGAGGATCCCATCGAGTACTACCACAAGCACAAAAAATGCACGATCAACCAACGCGAAATTGGTGTCGACGTGCAAACTTTTCCCGAGGCCCTTCGCCGCGCATTGCGCATGGATCCTGATGTAATCCTCGTGGGCGAAATGCGAGATTTGGACACAATTGCGGCAGCGATTACCGCTGCCGAAACCGGGCATGTGGTGTTTGGTACCCTGCACACGACGGGAGCAGAAGGCACGGTGAATCGAATCATCGACGTTTTCCCAACCAACCAGCAGGAACAAATCCGGACACAATTATCCACTGCAATTCTGGGGATACTTAGTCAGGCATTGCTGCCCAAGAAACCCAAAGGACTGGTCGCCGCCTACGAGATGCTGGTGGTCACTCCGGCCATTGCAAATCTGATTCGCGAAAATAAGACCTATCGCATTCCGTCGTCTATCCAAACGGGTAGGAAATTTGGGATGCAGTTGCTTGACGATGCATTATTCAACTTGTGGAAATCCGGCCTCTGCGAAGAAGACGACATCGTCAAGAAATCGAATAATCCGGGGGAGCTAAAGAGCAAGATTGCCTTGGCGAAAAAAGGTCTGCTGCAGGACGAAGAAGAGGGCGACGAGGAGGAAGAGCACTAACTGTAGACTGCTGGACCGCAAGACCGCGATTAGTGACAACTGGCAAACAAGGTGAACTGAATCAACGTGCGGAATGGTGAGCCCAGGCGACAGACTTTTCTCCCGTTCCAAGCCTTAGAAAAGAC
>JACRIH010000333.1 GCA_016235885.1 Planctomycetales bacterium
CTCCATTCCTGACTCCCATGCGCGTCGCCATCGTCAACGATGTCCCCCTCATTACCGAGGTGCTGCGGCGAATCGTCACCAGCGATCCGGAACATCGGATTGCCTGGACGGCCCTGGATGGAAGCGAGGCCGTGCGTCGCTGCGAACAGGACCAGCCGGACGTGATCCTGATGGATTTGCTGATGCCCGTGATGAACGGCGCCGATGCGACGCGGGAAATCATGCAACGCTTCCCGTGCCCGATCCTCGTGGTGACCTCGACTGTTGCGGGAAACTATACATTGGTTTGTCAGGCGCTGGGCCACGGCGCGTACGACGCCGTCAACACTCCCTCGCTGGGCACCAAAACTCCGCGTGAGGCGGGAGCCGAACTGTTCGCCAAGCTCTCGCTCGTCGACAAGATTAACCAGCGGTTGAGCAGTGGCAGTGGCGTGTGGCTTAAGGCACACGCTATCAGCACGGGATCAAGCCCCGCGCCGAGTCCGTTGGGAAGCACAACGGCCATCCGGTCTCCCGGGAATCTTTCCCCGCTGACGTCATCAAACACAGCGCCATCGATCGCCGACCGCGGAGCCTCACTGGTGGTGCTGGGTGCATCGACCGGTGGACCTCCGGCGCTCGAAAAGATTCTGTCCGCTCTGCCCGTTGATTTTCCGGGTGCGGTGCTGGTCGTGCAGCACATCGACCGTGACTTCACTCCGGCCTTGGTGAATTTTCTGTCGGAACGCTGCCAACTCCGCGTGGTCGCGGCTGTGACCGGTGATCGTCCGCTGCCCGGCACCGTACTCGTCGCCGCCACCAACGATCATCTGGTTCTGACACCTGATCGCACGCTGACCTACACCCGCGATCCGCTCGAATGTCCGTATCGCCCGTCTGTGGATGCGATGTTTGACAGTCTGGCTCAAAACTGGCGACATCCCGATGTCGCCGTGTTGCTGACGGGTATCGGCCGCGATGGGGCGGAGGGAATGCTCAAACTCAGGCAGCGAGGCTGGTTGACCATCGCTCAAGACGAGGCCTCGTGTGTCGTCTATGGGATGCCGCGAGCGGCGGCACAGATCGGAGCGGCATCACGGATACTGCCTCTTTCCGTAATTGCCGGGCACATTCAGAATCACGTTCGTCGACGCTGACGTGATCTTCCGGCGGTAGAAAAAACAGAATTCTTGGCCGGGTTTGCCAGTCGAATGCGCATGAGTCTTTGGAATGGAGCCGGTTGCGTGTCCGGATCGAGACGTTTGGCAGTCAATTTCCGGAATTTATGGATGACGCATGATCGCTTCCATTGAACAAGTCACTGTCGAATGGATCCTTACCGATTTTTGACACTAAAAGATTCTTGTTTTCTCGGGCCAATTCTTCATGAACGTCACCAAATCTCTGCCAACGGCAAACGCTCTCGCCGGGTTGTCACAGTTCCACATCACGGTGCTGCTGGTCGACGACCAAGCCATCATCGGTGAGGCCGTGCGGCAGATGCTCGCGAACGAGGCCGACATCACTTTTCATTACTGCTCCGACCCGACGCAGGCCATTCGATTGGCCAATCAAATTCAGCCGACGGTCATCCTGCAAGATTTGGTGATGCCCAATGTCGATGGCCTGACACTCGTGAAGTTCTACCGCGCCAACCCTGCCACGCGCGACGTCCCCGTGATCGTGCTCTCCACCAAGGAAGAACCGATCATCAAGGCAGAATCGTTCGCGGTGGGGGCGAATGACTATGTCGTCAAGCTGCCGGACAAGATCGAATTGATTGCCCGAATTCGCTATCACTCGCGCGGCTACATCAATCTGCTGGAACGAAATGAAGCGTACGCCCGGTTGGAGGTCAGCCGCCAACGCATGGCCAACGAACTGGCCTCAGCCGTCAAGTACGTGCGGTCCCTGCTTCCGTCGCCGATCACGGACAAGGTCCGGATCGATTGGCGCTACGTTCCGTGTGCCGACCTCGGTGGCGATACTTTTGGTTACCACTGGCTCGACGACGATCACCTTGCCATGTACCTGCTCGACGTGACCGGGCACGGTCTCGATTCCGCCCTGCTGTCGGTCAGCGTGATGAACGTGCTCCGCTCGCGAACGCTCACCAACGCCGATCCGAAAGTCCCCGGCCAAGTGCTCGGCGTGCTCAACGACGCATTCACGATGGATGCCTACGGTGACAAGTCATTCACCATTTGGTACGGCGTCTACAATCGTTCGAATTCCACCCTCTCGTGGTCGGGGGGTGGACATCCCGATGCGCTCCTGTTCGAACCGGAATCCTCCGGCCGAAAGGCTCCCATCGCACTCGAATCCACGGGACCGATGATGGGCATGATGCCCTGGGATGAATTCAAGACGTGTCACTGCGACATCATTCCCGGTGCGCGTCTGTACATTTACAGTGACGGCTGCCACGAGATCCAGATGCCGGGTGGCGGAGGCGCTATCTGGCCGTATCAGGAGTTCGTAGACTTCCTGTCGAATCCGAGCGATTCCGATTCGCCTCTCGACACATTGCTCGATCACGTCCGCAATCTGCGCGGCACGGATCAGCTCGACGATGATTTTTCGATCGTCGAATTGCGGTTCTGACGCCCGGACGTATTCTCTCGGCACGCCCGCGCTGTGTCGCTACAATCCCGCCCGATCCACGGACCCGACCACCCGTTTGCGAGACAGGGAGACGCGGAGAAGGGGAGACAATTAGAGGTAGGGCGTTCTCCGCGTTTCCCCTTCTCCGCGTCGAAATCCAATATGCCCACCGCTACCAAGAGCAACTACACCGCCTCCGACATCGAAATTCTCGAAGGCTTGGAAGCCGTGCGTCGTCGGCCGTCGATGTATATCGGCGGCGTCGATTCGCGCGGGCTGCACCACCTCCTGTGGGAAATCGTCGACAACTCGGTCGACGAATACCTCGCGACCGAGGCCGATTTCATCGAGGTCACCCTGCACAAAGACGGTTGCTCGGCGACCGTGAGCGACAACGGACGCGGCATTCCCGTGGACATCCATCCCAAAACGAAACGTCCCGCCCTCGAACTGATCCTCACCACGCTGCACTCGGGGGGCAAGTTCTCGGACAAAAACTACGCCCGCAGTGGCGGGTTGCACGGAGTCGGATCGTCGGTCGTCAACGCGCTCTCCGTCGAACTCGAAGCCACGGTCCATCGCGACGGGCACGAATGGATGCAGCGGTTCAAGCGCGGCAAGCCGACCATGCCACTCAAAAAGGTCCGGCCGTTTCGCGGTCACGGCACGACGATTTTCTTCCGACCCGACGACGAAGTCTTCCGCCGCGTCCACTTCGATTCGCAGGTCATCCGCCAGCACCTCGAAGACATCTCGTACGTGCATGGCGGGCTGAAGATCAAGTTCCTCGACGAAGCCAAAAACGAAACCGTCGAGTTTTCGCACCCGGAAGGGATTGCCGCGTACCTCCAGAAGCTGACGTCCGACGCCCAGAAAAAACCGATCCACGAGCCGCTGTTCAACATCTCCAAGGACGAGGACCGCGTGAAAGTCGAAATCGTGCTTCGGTGGACCGAGGCGACCGACGAGGAAATCCGCAGCTACGTGAACGGCATCCGCACGCACGCGGGGGGGACTCACGAGATCGGCCTGCGCGGCGGCATCGTCAAGGCTGTCCGAAACTACATGGAGATGCACGACATCAACCCGAAGGGAGTCGCGATCACCGCCGAAGACATCCGCGAAGGATGCATCGGCATCCTGTCGGTGTTCGTCAGCGATCCCATGTTTCAGGGGCAGACGAAAGACAAACTGAACAACCCGGAAATGTCCGCCACCGTCGATGGTTTGGTCCGCCCCGCTCTCGAAAACTGGCTCAACACCAACCCCACGATCGCGGACGGCATCATCGGCCGAATCGTCCTCGCTGCCCGCGCCCGTCTGGCAAGCCGCGACGCCGCTTCCGAAGTCCGTCGCAAATCGCCCGTCAACAAGAAGGCCAATCTCCCCGGCAAACTGATCGACTGCCGCTCGACCAAACCCGAAGAGTCCGAACTGTTCATCGTCGAAGGATCATCCGCCGGCGGCAGCGCCGCGATGGGCCGCGACAGCCGCACCCAGGCCGTGCTGCCGCTGCGAGGCAAAATCCTGAACACCGAATCGTTGGTCACCGCCAGAGCGCTCGACAACACCGAAATCAAAGACCTCGTCGAAACGCTCGGCACGGGAATCGGCTCGGCGTTCGACATTCACCGGCTGCGCTACCACCGGATCATCCTGCTGATGGATGCCGACAGCGACGGCAACCACATCATGACCCTGCTGTTGGCGTTCTTCTTCCGGCACATGCTCGAACTCATCCGCAAAGGTCACCTGTACCTCGCGCAGCCGCCGCTGTACCGCATCGTCGTCGGCAAAGAAATCTCGTACGCGCAGGACGATGCCC
>JACRIH010000338.1 GCA_016235885.1 Planctomycetales bacterium
CGTCGTTCTCGTCGACCGCGTGTTCGTCACCTGCTACACCGGCTACGGGCTGAGTGAAAGTGACCCCGGCGATGTGGAGAAACTCTCGCGACACGTCGTCTGTGTGGATCGCAAGGACGGCAAGATTCTGTGGACGAAGGAGTACAAATCCGAGGGGCGCGAATCGAACTACTCGGGGAACGGAGCGCGGCACGGTTACAGTTCGAGCACTCCCACGACCGATGGCGAACGGTTGTACGTCTTCTTCGGCAAGGCGGGTGTATTTGCGTTCGATTTGGAGGGGAACGAACTCTGGCACGCCAGCGTGGGCGAGGACACGACGGGCTGGGGTTCGTCCAATTCGCCCGTGCTGTTCAAGAATCTGGTGATCATCAACGCCAGCATCGAAAGCAGTTCGCTCGTCGCGCTCGACAAGGAAACTGGCAAGGAAGTGTGGCGAACCGGGCGAATTCAGCGGTCGTGGAACACGCCTGTGCTGGTTGATGTGGCCGGAGGTCAGTCCGAACTTGTCGTGAGCATCAAGGATTGGATTCTCGGTCTCGATCCGGCGACCGGCAGCGAACTCTGGCGAGCCGAGGGGATTCACGACTACGTCTGCCCGAGCGTGGTTGCGAACGAAGGCGTGGTCTACGCCATTGGCGGCCGGCAGAACACCGCGACCGCGATCAAAGCGGGCGGCCGCGGCGATGTCACGGAAACGCGCGTCGTGTGGCGCACGAACAAAGGTTCCAACGTCAGTTCGCCTGTGTACCACGAGGGACATCTGTACTGGGTTCACGAAGGGCAGGGGGCGGTGATCTGCCTGAATGCGGCAACCGGCGACGTCGTCTTTCAGGAACGGTTGCAACCGCGTCCCGGCACGGTCTACTCGTCGGTGTTGCTCGCCGGCGGACGTCTGTATGCGACGAGCCAGCACAACGGCACATTCGTCATCGCCGCCAAGCCGGAATTCGAGTTGCTGGCTCAAAACAAGTTCGACGAAGACGCCCGCGCGAATGCCTGCCCGGCGGTCAGCAACGGACAACTCTTCCTGCGCAACGACAAGTGCCTGTACTGCGTGGGAACCAAGTAGCGTGGCGAAGCGAGCTACAATTCTGTTCGGCGGCAGAGGACGCACCGGTGGAAACGAAATCAACTTCCTCATCGGAACTCTGGGCGGCCGTCGCCAATGTCAAGGAGACATGCCGAAAGGGTTCTGGCGGCGAGGAAGTGCATAATGGAACGAAGCACTTTCGCGGCGGCGCGAATGTCTATGTGATCGACGCCTTCTGGGGTATGTGCGATTCGGTGACGGTCATCGGCCAGCACCGCAAGTCGCGGAAGTTCATGTGTGTTCGCATGCCAGCCAGACATGTTGAGAATCTGCGATTGAAGCTGGTCTATAGCCCGGTGGTTCTGGCACTGATGCGAGAGCACTAAGCGACAACTGGTCGATCCGAGCCACCCGGTAAAGAATATGCAGAGCAGATTTGTGCAGTGGTTCCGCGATGGGTGTCGGCCGAACCGTAGGTCAGGCTTTCCAGCCTGACACACCATCGGCAGTCACGTCGCAACCCGACTCGGCGTCCATCGCGCGTCAGGCTGGAAAGCCTGACCTACGGCATGGCACCACGCGGTTTCTGCTCGAAGCGCCGCGCAAGAACTACTTTCGCTGTCCTGCCAGGTACCGGCTGAGCGTGCCGATGTTCTTGATGAACGTCGTGCTGTCGATGATCCGGTCGGTGTCGTCGGACTTGCCGTGGTATCGCAGACGTCCCGCTTCGACCCACGCGCCTCGTTCGTCCAGCGCGGAGATCACGTCGCGCACGGCGCGTTCGGACGGGACACCCTGACCACGGTTGGCTCGCTGCTGACGCAGTTTGGCAAGCTGGTCCGGGCTGGCCTTGGCAGCTTCGTCGTACTGTTTCGCGAGTTGATCCAGATTACTCGATACCTTGAATCCGTAGTGCGTGGGCAAATCGCCGTCGTCCGCGGTCAACTCGTACTGCGTCGTGAGATACAACGGTTGATTCGTGCGGAGTTCGTAGAACCGGGCCAGCCGACCGTCGGGCAGCAGCGAACGACGAAAGTAGGCCAGCGCCGGGGGAATGGGTTCCAGAAACTTCCGGTCTCGCGTCTCGATGTAGAGCCGCAGCAGCACGGCGATGATTCCCTGCGACTCGCCACCGGAGATCGCGGGGGGTTCGAACTTGCGCGCCCACACCGGGTGCATTTCGAAATCGTACTGCTGCGCCCACGCCGGCTGCGGCTCGGGCATCTGGGCGAGACGAATGAAATCGCCCGCCCGCAAAGCCGCCGCGCGGTAGCGCGGCTCGGAGTACACGTCAGCGGCCAGCAGCAGCATGTCGATGGTGTCGGCCACCGCGTTGTCGTTGAACGTGTAGAACACCCAGTAGTCGCCACCGGGATATTTTCGCGGCCACGATTCGGGATAGCTGGCCGGTTTGACCGGGTACTTGGCCGGATCGGGGAACTCTTGATACCCCTGCGGCCAGCCACCGTTGGGGAACTGGGCTTTCAACACCGAGTCGAGCGCGAACGTGATCGCTTCGTGAACGCGGTCATCCTTGAATTCCAGCGCCTTGTCGAGACGCATGAGGAACCGCATCGCCGACTGCGACTTGTCGTCGTCAAATGTGGTCCAGTTGCGTCCCTTTTTTCGAGGCAGATCGGTGCGGTAGGCGTGCTTGGCTCGCTCCTCGGGAGCGAACTCGATGGAAGCATTCCAACCGCCGCTACGCAGTTGCCCCTGGATCAACGCTTCGCCAGCGTCCCGAGCCGCGTCCAGCAGAAACTTCTCCTTCGTCCGCTCGAAGGCGTCGAGATACGCGAGACCGACCGCGGGCGTTCCCGGCGGCTGGACCCAGATCGTGTCGACTCCCACCTTCCCTTCACCCTCGCGCTTCTTCAAGTCGGAGCTGTAGCGATAGACGTAGCCCCCGTGCATGGCGACCTGACGATGATGAAACTTCACCGCCTTCCGCAGAGCGCGGGCGGCGTCATCGGCAACCGAATCGACTCCGCAGGCGGGAACCGTTGAGGCTTGGTCAACTGTTGTGGCATGGTCTCCCGACCATGCCACCCGTACGAACGCAGGTCTCCCGACGCCAGATGCACTCTGAGACCTTCGGTCAGCCACCGTGGCAGGGTCGGGAGACCCTGCCACAA
>JACRIH010000342.1 GCA_016235885.1 Planctomycetales bacterium
CTTTGTCAACTCCGTCTGTCAGCCGACTCCGCAGCAGTACGAACCCATCAAGGCGGCTGGCGAAGTCAGCATGAAACTCACGCTCAAGAAATTCGCCGAAGTCCAAAGGAAAATGCAGCAGGGTTTTCAAGCCGGGCAGCGGCCGCAATACCCCGACCCACGCAAGCTCATTTCCGAGGCGCTGGCTCTGGCCGTCAAACAGACGTTGTCGGTCGAGCAATCAAGGCGCTACGAGGTGGAACTTGAACGGCGGGCGGCAGCGCGACGGCGCGTCGCGGTGATCAACCTCGTGGCCAAACTCGACAAGGAATTGGTTCTCACCGCCGACCAGCGGACCAAGGTCACCGAGACGCTGAATACAAATTGGAGCGACGCCTGGGGCCAGCAATTGGAGGTATTCCTGTACGGCGACCAGTACCTGCCGATTCCGCCCGATGCCCAAGTGCTCCCGATCTTGAACGACAAGCAAAAGGAAGTGTGGAAGGGAATCCCCCGCAACCAAAACATGATCTGGGGCTGGGTCGGCTTCGGTTTCGTCCAGGCGATGGACATCGAGGAGGCAGTCCCCGCGAACGCCGACAAGGCGGAAGACAAGGAAGCGAAGAAGGGAGATTCCCCGTGACGACACAGCAGCCCATGGTCGACACGCGGGGTGTCACCGGCCTTCCGGATTTCAGCCCCACAGGGGCGAGATTCGAAAGCCCAAGGCGCAGCCCTGGGTTTGCAGTACCAACCGAGGAGTCAGCCCCAACGGCGCGAGATTCTCGCACGAGGACCGTGATATCACACCCCGTTGGGGCTGCACATCAAACGTCGGATTTGTACCCAGGGCTGCGCCCTGGGCTTTCGAATCCGTCCCCGTTGGGGCCAAGACCGGGATGCAGGTTACACCCCAACACGGGCCGCTCCCTCAACGTCAATTCGTTTTCCCCTCGACGATTGGCGCTGTTGTGTTGGCCGATGGTTCTGCTCGGTGGGATCGTCATCACGGCGGGCTTGGCTGCTCATGCTCTGTGCGACGACGATGATACGGGTGAAGCCGGTGTTGTGAAGCAGTTCACTTTCTCCGGCCCACAATTCGACGCGATCGTGTTCGGCGGTAATCCACGAGTGGTGATCGAGAATGGACAACAAAGAGTTATTTCTGAGACGCCATCAATGGTTGACGTTCGGGAATTTATGGAGTCCGTGTTATTTTACAAGATGTCGACGATCGATGACCGATGTTCGTTGACCGAATTGCAAAGGAAAAAACTGAATTTGGCAGGGCGGGGCGACATATTTCGGTGGCAAAGTCGCGTGTGTGAGCTTCGAAAGAAGTGTACCTCGATGACGATGGATCGTCAGCAATACACCGAACTCATGCCGGAGTTGCAGTCATTGCGATATTTCCCACAATTCGGTCAGGACGGTGAAACGTCGCTGTTTCGGAAGACACTGCGAACGGCATTGACCGACGAGCAACAAACTCGATACCGCCGTCTCGAACGCGAACTGCGGATTGAGGCGATCGAGAGGGCGTTGACAAACTGGGACCGCGGCACCAACGGACTCAAGTTGGCAAGGGGTACCGAAACTCGGCGGAAGTTCATCGACACGTTGGTGGAGCGCGGCAATTTCCCGCAAATCAACAACCCCTACATGCCATACATCGTATTGCTGGAGGCCGACAGACTTGAGGACCAATTGAAGCCGCTGTTGAACGAAACACAGTGGCACGCGTTCAAAACTCAAGTGGTGCAAGCGAGGCGATTGGAACCCAACATTCGCCAGCTCGCGCAATGGCCCTTGCCCGCGCCAGAGGACGACGAAGAAACACCAACGGATGCGAAGAAAGAGTGACGCGACACAATGACTGACGGCATGAAACCGCTGATGACTCCGCAGAGTTGGGCGATCCACCGGATATTCTTCCGGCGGATCGGGTCCATTGCGGTGGCGATGTTTCTCGCCGTTGGCACGGTCACCCACGCGGACGACGATGACGATCCACTGGACGAGGTGGCGGCACAGGCGGCGCGGTTCGAGATGCCGGAGAATCAGTTCGAGTCGTGGATGTTTCAGACTCTGCCGAACGCCTCGGCCGCGCGAGCCAAACTGGAAAAACTGCTCGCGCTGCACACTCAGGACGTCGACCAGGCGTGCCGGCTTTCCGAGGCTCAGCAGAAGAAACTGCAACTGGCCGGCCGTGGCGACATCAAGCGGTTCTTCGAACAGGTCGAGGTGGTGCGGCGGAAATTCCTGCTCGTGCGGAAGGATCAAAACAAGGTCAACGAGATTTGGCAGGACATCCAACCGCTGCAGTTGACGTTTCTCTCCGGTCTGCACGGGCCGGACTCGTTCTTTCGCAAGACGCTGCGAAACATCCTCAACGAACGCCAGTTCGAAGACTATTCGCGACTGGCCACCGAGCGCCAATTGTTCCAATACCGCGCGAAGGTCGAACTGGTCGTGTCGGTCCTCGAAGGGGGCCTACCGCTGCGCGATGAGCAACGTCAGCGGCTGATCACAACGATCGTCGAACACTCCCAGCCGCCGCGCCGCTACGGCCAACAGGACTACTACGTCGTGATGTGGAGCATTTCGAAAATCCCCGAGGCGACATTAAAGCCACTGTTCGACGAGGCGGAATGGAAAGCCTTGACCCGGCAGTTCGCTCAGGTGCGGGGCATGGAACAGTGGCTCAAGAAGAACGGAGCGATTGCGATGGACGAGGTGGAGGAATGACCAAGGTTCAATTGCCAATGTCCAAGGAATGTCCAAGGAATGTTCAATGACCAATGTCCAATCTCCAAGGAGACAGGCTTCCAAAGCCGATTGGTCATCGGTCATTGGTCATTGGTCATTGAGATTTGGTCATTCCTTGGACATCGGGATTTGGTCATTGGTCAGTGCCACGACCTTCCTTTTCGGGCTCGCAACCCCGGCCGCGGCTCAGCCACCCAACGCCCGCATTGGCGAAGCCGTCCCGCGCGACGTGCGCGAAATGTACGATCGCGGATTGCAGTACCTCGCCACGACCCAGACCGCGACCGGCGACTGGACTGATGGCGGCCAGCAGGGGCCGGGAGTGACTGGGTTGGGATTGATGGTCTTCCTCGCCTCGGGAGAAGACCCAAACTTCGGCCTGTACAGCAATCATGTGCGGCGTGCGGCGCGAAACATCATCACGTCGCAAAATGCCAGCACGGGTTATCTGGGAAACAGCATGTATCACCACGGGTTTGGAATGCTCGGCCTGGCCGAAGCCTACGGCACCGTCGATGACCGCCAGCTTTGGCCGGAAGGCAAGGGGAAGGATCAGCGGTCGATCGGAGTCGCGTTGGAACTGGCCGTGCGCACGGCGATCACTTCGCAAAAAAAGAACACCACCGGCGCATGGCGCTACTCGCCCGATGCGACCGACGCGGATACATCCGTCAGCGGAGCCATTCTGGTGGGGTTGCTGGCCGCTCGCAACGCCGGCATCGAGGTGCCCGACGAATCGATCGACAAAGCCATTTCGTATTACACGAAGATGACGGCCACATCCGGACAGGTTGCCTACGCTGGCGGCTTGGGCGGATTTGATGAATCGCTGGCCCGCATTTCGATCGCGTCGCTGGTCTACTCGATCGCACGCCGCAAAGACCTCCCGCAACACAAGGCGACGCTGGGATACCTCGTCAACAAGCTGGAATTCACCGGCCCGTCGGGCTTCGGCTGGATGGAATACCAGCGCTACTATCAGGCTCAGGCGTTGTTTCAGGGCGACGTTGAAGCGTGGGAGAAATGGAACAAGTTGCTCATCCGTCAACTCAAGGCGGCGCAGCAACCAGACGGAAGTTTCAAAGGCTCACACGGCACAGCCACGGCCACGTCGATGTCGCTGCTGGCCCTCGCACTGAATTTCCGGTTCCTACCAATTTACGAACGATGAAGTTTCTGCGTCTCCCCTCTCCCCTTTGGGGAGAGGGGTCGGGGGTGAGGGGTGGCCGCGCGACTCATTGCGGAGACAGACTGTCATGCCTCACGAAATGCCACCGCCCCTCGCCCCAGCCTTCTCCCCAAAGGGGAGTGGGGGAACGAAAACCTTGCAGACCGACACGTGTGTAGCGACGACCGGTGCCAATCCGGTGAGGGAATTCCGATGCTGAAACCGTTCTTTGTCTTTGCGGCGTTGTTGCTGACGTGCGAGATTGTTCGCAGCGCAGACGACGCCGTCTTGCATTTGACCAACGGCGGTTTCGTGACCGGCAATTTGCGAAGCTCGGACGATGCGAAAACTCTGCGCTGGCAGTCGCCGTTGTTCACTCGGTCGTTGGATTTCACCGTGAACGGCGTCAACGGAGTGCATTATCCGGTGCCGCCGACTCTGCCGAAGCCGTCGGGAGAGTATTGCTTCGAACTGGCTGGCGGCGATGTGCTGTTCGGGGCGCTCGTCAGGCTCACGGATGACGAGGCCGAACTGGAGGTCGCTCGGTTCGGCCGGTTGCAAGTGCGCCGTGATCACATTCGGCGGCTGTATCGCTGGCAGGGATCGGATTTGATCTATCTTGGTCCCAGCGGTTTGTCGGGCTGGAAGGAACTCAACGACAAAAACCTGTGGGCCGAAGAAGGGGGTCAACCGCTGACCGATCAGCCCGGTGCTTCGCTGTTTGGCGACTTTGGCATTCCCGCGCAGTCCGTGATCGAATTCGAACTCTCGTGGAAAGCGACGGCGGATTTCACGCTGGCCCTGGGTGTTGATGCCGACACCAAGTCGGTCAATCGAGCGTTTTGCTTCGAGGTCTGGGACGGTGAACTCGTCGCGTTGCGCGACACGAATCAAATCTCCGACGTGGCGTCCTTGGAGGAAAAGGTCTCTCGTCCCGGGCGAACGCATCTGGTGGCGTACCTCGATCAAGAGCAGGGTCGGATGCTGGTTTTCTCTCACTGGGGCACTCTGTTGGCGGACTTGAAGGTCGGCCTCAAGAAGCCGCGCGTGTTCGGCGGCCTGCGGTTGACGAACAAGGCGGGCAGCGTCCGCTTGGAGCGTCTGCGCATCAGCCGCTGGAATGGAGTGCCGCCGATGGATGTGCAGGAGGACAAGTCGCGGTTGCATCGGAACGACGGTTCGACCGTTTACGGTAAGATCGCGGCGTTCGACGCGACCGCAAAACAGTTTGTCGTGCGCGACGGCGAGCGCGAAACGAAAGTCCCTGCCGACCAGATTGCCAGCGTGATCCTCTCGCCGCCGTACGACATGCCGCCGCGTGCGTTTCGGACGGTCTATCAAGACGGCACACAAGTCAGCGGCGAACTGTCGCGCGTCGCCAACGACCACCTGCGACTGACCAGCCCCGGAATTCAAGAACCACTGCGGCTTCCGCTGGACGAACTCCGTTCGTTGGTGGTCCTGCAACACGAAGACGCGTCAGCCACAGCGGCGTCCGAGGGCCAGGCCGGCATGCTGGAACTGGACGGCGTGCGTCTGCGCGGCCGCTTGATCAATGGCCGCGAACAGCGGGATGCCAGTTGCCTCGTGTGGCAGCCCGAACAGAGCGCGACGGCCAGCCCGCTGCGTCCGGACGCTGCGGGGCGGATCGTGTACCGCGAACCTCCTCCTCCGCCAAAGCCCGTGCGGCAGGTTCCTCAACAGCAGCCGCAGGCGCTGGGTGTGGGTGGTGTCTTCATGAAATTATTGACCGGCAGTCAGCCACCCGTCGCGCAGGCTGCGGCAGCCCGCCGATCGCTGCACCTGCGCAGCGGCGACACGGTTCCGTGCGACGTGATCAAGATCGACGAACAGGGGCTGACCATCAAAACGCCGTTGTCGGATGCCACCTTCGTCGCGCACGACAAAATCAAGGCGGTGGAACTCGCAGTTCTGCCGACTTCGCTCAAGCTGAGCAAGTCGAAACGCGAGCGTTTGCTCACGCTGCCGCGCATGCAGAAAGATTCGCCGCCGACGCAGTTGATCTGCTCCAAGAACGGTGACTTCCTGCGCGGCCGCGTGCTGGACATGAACGACAAAACGTTGCGTATCGAAGTTCGTCTGGAGACGAAGGAAGTCGCGCGCGATCGCATCGCGCAGATCATCTGGTTGCACGGCGACGAACTGACAGATTCGACTGCAATTCTCACTGGCGAGCGGGGTGCCGTCAGGCCCCCGGTGGATGCCGCGACGTCGAATGACCGGGGGCCTGACGGC
>JACRIH010000343.1 GCA_016235885.1 Planctomycetales bacterium
TGATCTTGAAGTGCGTGACTTCGGCACCGTCGGCCGCGTGACGACCGATGACGATCGCACCGGAGAGCGTGTCTTCGACCGTGGTGATGTTCGCGACCTGCGGTGTGTCGCCGACCGGCGTGACGGTGATCGTGCTGGTCGCCTTGCCGCTCTGGGCCGCGACCGTGCTGCCGTCTTGCGAGGACTCCGCGTCGAAGTGTCCATCGGCCGTGCTGTTGATCGACGGCAGGAATTTCACGCCCGCCTGTCCTTCGGCGAACGTGACGAAGCTGTTGTTGCTGATCGGCGTCACGCCGTCGCTTTGGAACAGCGTTCCGCCGGTGAGGCCGCTGATCTTGAAGTGCGTGACTTCGGCACCATCGGCCGCGTGACGACCGATGACGATCGCACCGGAGAGCGTGTCTTCGACCGTGGTGATGTTCGCGACCTGCGGTGTGTCGCCGACCGGCGTGACGGTGATCGTGCTGGTCGCTGGACTCGCGACGGCCAGCGCCGTCATGCCGTCTTGCGACAGTTCGACGGTGAAACTGCCGGTGGTGTTGCTGTTGGCGGACGGCAGAAACTTCACTCCGGCCTGGCCCTCGGCGACGGTGATGAAGTCGCCGTTGTTGATCGGTGTCACGCCGTTGTTCTTGAACAGTGAGCCCCCGGTGATGCCGCTGATCTTGGAGTGCGTG
Source organism: Planctomycetales bacterium (assembly GCA_016235885.1). Classification (GTDB taxonomy): domain Bacteria; phylum Planctomycetota; class Planctomycetia; order Planctomycetales; family Planctomycetaceae; genus JACRIH01. The sequence continues at coordinate 678 of JACRIH010000343.1, forward strand.
ATTCCCAAATTGGCCGGTGGGGTGATGACGATGGCCGTCGAGAGCGTGTCTTCGAGTGTCGTCCCGTTCGACACGCTCGCGGCGGCGCGGTTGCCGAGGTTCTGACCGCTGACCGGCACGCCGTCAGAGATGACGACATCGTTGACGCTGCCCGCGGGAGCCGTTTGCGTGAAGCCCGGTTGCACGACTTCGCGGATGTGATGCGTGCCGTTGCCGGTGCTGAAGAACGTGTAGTTGCCGTTCGCATCGCTGACGGTCGTGAGATCGGGAGTGCCGTAGGAGACCTGCATCGACCAGCTCAGCAGCGTCCCGGAATTGCCGGCGGCCACGTCGTCGAGTCGCAATTTCCAAGTTCCGTTCGGACTGACCCCGTCCAACTGCGACAGGCTGAAGTACGGCTTGAACGAGCCGGTGAACGGTGCGGAAGCCGAGGTCACATACGTTGCCGCCTCGTCGTCGAAGACGGTGTTCGTGTAGTTGTCGCCGCTGCCTCCCAGGAACTGGGCAAGAATCACCGGCGTGCCGGACGGAGGCAGCAAAGCCAGATTGAGTTCGCTGTCGGCCGGGTGCGTGATGTTGACCGTGAGGTTGACGTCCACGATGACGCCGGACAGACCGGAGATCACGATGCTGGAGGTCGTGTTGCTTTGGTTCGGAATCGCTTTGGGCGTGTCGCCCGAATTGAACGCCGTCACGGTCGCCACATCTTGAACGCCGTTGTTGTTCAGATCGCGATAGACGGTCCAGCCGGCGAGTCCCGGTTCGGAAACATCGCGCACGCCGTCCGCGTCGTCGTCGCGAAAGACTGTGCCGCTGATTGTGCCGGGGATGTCGAACGCCTCGGTCACCGATGTGGAACTGGCACTGCCGCCGTCATTGGCGCTGAAGCCCATGCCGCGCCGAGCGAATGCCGTCCAGATCTCCGCTTGGTTCTGTCCGCCGGTCAACGCGACATCGGCTGCGAGGATCGCATCGCGGCCGTCGAGGTACGACGGATTCGTCCCCTGCAACTTCAGTCCGTCCATGACCAGTTGCAGCGCGAGATTGTTGCCTCCGGTGCCGTGATAAAAATCGGAACTGAAGCCGTACTTGTCGATGAGCAGCCAGTTCATGTCCCACAACGCGGACGCCCAAACCTCACCGATCTTGTGTGGTGAGCTGCGGGTCGTGGCGTTGTTGTAGTCCGCCATCGTCAGCGGGTTCACCGACATGTCGAAGCTGTAGGGATAGCGACGAATTCCGCCGCCGTTCAGTCCCTGTCCGATGTACCAATTGCCGACTGGATACGCCGCCAGCTTCGTATCGCTGGCATCCTGCGTGAGCATCACGGCCCACCAGTCGCTCCAGCCTTCCCCCATGCCGCGGCTCTGCGTGGCGTTCAGCGCGGAGTTGTTGGCCGGTCCGCCCGTCAGACGTTCGCTGATGCCGTGCCCGTACTCATGGATCAGTACGGTATTGTCGAGCGCGTTGTCTCGCGCCGGGCTGACGGTCGAATTCACAAACAACGTCAACCGCGGACTCTGCCCGTCCGGAGGTGTGAAGAAACTCGGACCTAACCCACCGCTGCCGTCCTGAATGTCCACCATCACTGCGTCATTGGCGACACCGCCGTGACCGTAGTTGTTGACCTGAAAGTTCCCGGCCGCTTCAGTGAAGCCGTACTGGTAGTGAATGTCGTGCAGTCGGTTGACCCAATAGAACACGTTCGTGATCGTCGCCGCCTGAAAATTGGCGGGGTCCTGCGACGTGTCGAGCGGAAAATCGAAAGTCAGTCCCGCGCCGCCGTCCGGCCGGAAACCGCCGGTGTCGTTGGCGTCGCCATCTTCTTGAACCGACGCATTGTTGCCGCGCGTGTCGGTGAACTCGGCCCCCGCGACGCCATCCGTGTCGTGCCAACCAAACGGAGACGCGGTCGCGTCCTGCGGATCGACGACCAGCGTCCGCCCCCCTTCGTTCGGCGACACCAGCGGCGAGGCGAAGACGTTGTAGCCTGCGTAACCAATGAAGTTGTCCACATAGAGCGGTTCGCCGGAATCAGCATCGACGAAGGCGTCAAACCAATTCTGTTGGTCGAGCGTCTGCACATTCAACCGCCACGCCAACTCCAGCCCGTCAGCCGTCGGCACATAGACAAGATTCGCTTCGACGTCGTCCAGCGCCACTCCGCTGGCTGCCAACACGGTCGCCAAATCCGGCGACTCTGAATCGACTCTGACGATCTGCGGTGTCGCCAGCAGCCCCAGCCCCAAGTCGTCGCTCAACTCCGAAAACGCCTGCGGAGCGCCGATCAAAAACTGCGACGTCAGGCCGCCTGCCACTTCGGGGGCTGCGATGAAGCTGCTGGAAACGTTGATGACCTCGCCGCGGGCCGTGATGTGGATGCTCAAGTCCGCGTTCATCACCTCCAACCCGTCGTGCGTCTGCCGGAGGTAGATGTGCGTGATGCCCGAAGGCTCGTCGGTGTATTGGCTCGATACGAGGTAGCCGGGGAGATCACTCGAATTCAGTCCCAGCTCCGTCGCGTGGCTGACAAGATAATTGCTCGCGATCTGAAACGGCTCACCGGTCGTCGGCCCTGTCAGAAACGTGCCGTTCCCGTTCAGTCGGTACTGCGTCGGCAGATAGAAATCGACGACGGCATGGTCGTGTCCTGCGTGGTCGTCCGCGTCCGCGACGATGTCCGTCAGCGAATTCGTGACCGCCGACAACAACAGCCGCGATTCCAGAAGCTCGCAGCACGCGATTTCGGCAATACCCGGCGAGCGTCGATTCTCCGAACCGATCATTCGACGGCTGCGCCGTCTCGAAATCGGGCGAGCGAAACGAGTGCTCATGTCGACGAGAGATTGAAACCAATGGAAGGGTCGCATGGAATGCCTCGATTGAGACGAAGTGGATCAAGTTACAGGAGCAGTTGTCGGCTGGGAAGTCGCCAACTCGACGAGCGAGTCCACCGAGAGGTTTTCGGTCGCAAAAAACGCGAGCGCCAGCAAAGCAGAACTGCATTGAAGCGGGTGCAGGCGACTCCGAAGGAGAAAAATTCTTCGGCTCTTCTGCGCATCGATCTCTGCGGGGCGATTTCGCATCAGCGTAGGCAACTTACCGGCCAGGCCCGCAGGAGAGACGCTCTAAAAAGGGGAGACCTGCATTTCGCGCCGATGAGCGGAATCAGGGTCGTGTCGTGAATAGGCAACGACAATCATCGGACTCGCTGCCTACCAGAGATAGTTTGAGGCTCGGCAATTGTGATCGAGAATCCGGCGATTCTTGGATTTCCAGCCGGAGTTGGGAGCGTGGTGAAGTCGCAAGTGCGTAGCCGTCATCGCTCCGCGTGACGAGTCGAGCGGTAGCAAAGGCTCCGTGATGCCATTCACCCATCACCCGAGGCGATGATGGCTGCGCAATCGTGTCGAAGCAACATCCAACTGGCAGGTCTCATTTTTGGCGAATCGGAGGAAGTTGGTCCTTCACGTACTTCAGCAGGTCGAGATCGCGCAACTCCTCACCCAGAAGCTCCGGTGTCACGTTGGCGATCGTATTGGAAACTTCTTCAATCAGCAGTTCGCCAAACCGCTGCCGAGCTCCGCGGAGCTGCTGCCGGAACGCCTGGGCCGACAGAGTATGACCGGTCGATTGGGAAACTCTGGCCGCGAGTGTTGGCGAATCTTCGTGTTCGTGTTCTACAAACGCCTTCAGAACGGAATGGAATCGATTTCCCTTCGACTTCTTCTGGTGGTCTCGCAGCGCATGCCAGGTGTTTTGCAGCACGCACTCACGCCAGGAAAGTTGCCATTCGCGATCGGCGGTGGCTTCCGCCGGGATGTGCGACAGGTCCGGTAGCGTGGCGGCTCGCTTCGACTGCCGGCGAAGATGCCCGATCGCCGCGTTCTTGACGATCGTGATTAGGTAGTGTCGGAAGTGTCCGCGTCCCGGAGCCGCCGTCGGAAAGCCCTTCTCGACAACCTGCAACAAGAAATCCTGCTCGACCTCGTCCGCATCATCTCGAGTGGGGAGCAACGCGCGCAGATAAGCCCGCACCGCCGCTCCGTAGCGAGTCACGAACCGCGACGGATTCGAGACCGTCGTCCAATGCGTCGAGATGAACTTCAGCTCGCGAGGACGCTCGATGGGAGTGATCGATGAATCTGCCATGCGATGTTTCGGCTCAATCGACATTCGATGATGGTGCCAAACTCCAAAGCTTCAGTTTCCCATTGGCGCTTGCCGTGAACAGCTCCTCGCCATTCGGAGTGTGGGCGACCGACAGCACTCGAGCCCCGAAGCCGGTCAGCCGATCGACCGTTCGACCGGTGTCTGCGTCCATGATTTCGACCAAAGCGCCCGACGTGACGCAGGCGCGTTGACCATCTGGCGAAAACGCGACGTCGTCCACTTGCACCGGGAGTTGAGTCGTCAAAAACGTTCGTACGTTTCGTTGATAGTCCCACAACGAGAAATGCTTTCCGTACCCGGTGGCTTGCAAATGTCCCCCGGGCTGACAAGCGATCGCATGAATGGCCTGCCCGGTATTGAACGTTTGCAAACTCAGCTCAGCCTGAGTTCCCCTCCAATGCCGCACAATTCCGTCGCTGCCACCCGTCACAACCAGCAAATCGTCGCCAGGCGCGAACTCGACCGCACGCATGTTCCCCGATCCCTTCACGACGTGCCGCTGGCTCTCCTTCTGTTCGGCCACGTTCCAAAGCACCCACATGCCATCTTTGGAAGACGTCGCTGTTGAGAATGCCAACCAGCGCCCGTCGTGCGACAATGCCACGGACTCCACGTCGTTGGCGACTTGAGCCACGGCCGATGGTTCGCGGCTCCACGACTTCGTGTTCCACAACAGCACGCCCTGTCCACCCGTCGTGCCCACCGCCAACCGCGTCGAGTCGGATGAGATCGCTCCAGATGAAGCACGGCCGTTGACCGGTTCCACGAGCAGCTTCTTTCCCTCCCGACTCCAAACCGTGACTTGACCTTGCCATGAAGCCGTCCTCACCTGCGCCGGTGTGTTCGTCAACACGACCAGAAACTCGCCCGAATTCGCCAGGTGAACTCTTGAGATGCCAGGATAATCCATGCTCCAGACATCGTGTTTGGCGTCGGTTGGCTGTGGTTCGCGCCTCATGCCGGGAAGTTGAAAGGATCCCGGCGGCATGGCAATGTCTGAGCCTGGTCCGGCCTTGGCCGGGTTGTTTGTTGATTCTTTCCTGCTGTCACTGGCGACGATGTTCGGTGCGGGGGAATCGGTGCGGGGCGCGACAATCAACATCCACCAGCCGAGCGCTGTCGCGACAACAATCGCCAGACTCCAAACTGGCCGGCGCTTGAGTAATCGGGTGACGCGTTGGGAGGGGCCGTCGGACAGATGCTCAATCCGCGCCAGAAAACTCCCCGGTTCGGTCGTCGTCGCGGACCTGGCTGTCACCGCTGATGATCTCTGACGACACCACGACTGTGAACCCGAGGTGTCACCGTCCGCAGTCTCAGCCCTCGTGAGTAGCTCTTCAAGATCCGCGATCAATGCGGCCGCGTTCGCGTGCCGATCGTCCGGGTCTTTCGCCATCGCGCGGCGAATGATCGCCGAGCAACCTTCCGCAATGCTCGCGTCGATGTCGCGCGGATCGGGGATCGGATCGAGCAAATGTGCATTCATCACCAACAGCGGAGCATCACCGGGATACGGCGGCTGGCCGGTGAGCAGCGCGTAGTACGTCGCTCCCATCGCATACAGATCGCTCCGCTCGTCCGCTCGCTCCGACCGGCATTGCTCAGGACTCATGTACTGCGGCGTCCCCAACACGCTTCCGCTGCCGGTCATCGTCGTCCCTGTTGATTCGTTCGGCCGGACCAATCCAAAGTCCGCCAGCTTGACTGTTCCATCTTCCGACCGCATCAAGTTCGACGGCTTGATATCGCGATGCACGAGTCCCGCTCGATGCGCGACCTCCAACCCGCGACAGGCGTCCGTGACCACTCGTGTCGCCTCGACCCACGTCAGCGGCCCCGTCTTCAGCGAGTCCTGCAAGCTGCCGCCACGCACCAGTTCGAGCACGATGTAGTACTGCCCGTTGAAATGGTCCGCATCGTAAACTGCGACAACATGTGGATGATGCAGCTTCGCGGCCGCGCGAGCCTCTCGCAGGAATCGCTCCAACGCTTCTGGTCGAGCGGCCACAGATCGTGGCAACATCTTGATTGCCACATTCCGTTCGAGCACCGTGTCACGGGCCTCAAACACGACCCCCATCCCACCGCGCCCCAATTCACCGACAATCTGAAACTTCCCCAGCCGCTTGCCCGCATATTTTCCGCGACTGGTCGAACTCGCCGGAATATCGGCAGGCCGCGAACTCTGCGGCTGAACGGGAGGAGTTGGAGTGGTCATGGCAGTACGAAACCAGAACGGCAAACAAATGTCAGCCCGTCAATTCATTATTGGCGATTCCCCAGACCGGTGGATTGTACCGTGGGCCGACTCGCGATAGGGAGCCGGGAGTATTCCCAATTGGACCGTTGGTTTCGAAAAAGAATCGGGCAATCGTCAGAGCCTGTCGTACCCATCGAAGCAGATGTTCGCAAGGATTCACTTTCCTTGGAACAGTCTTGTCCCTCGACCACGGAGCGGTGCCGAGAGTCACGCGAACCCACGTCACACGGTGGAACAGTGTTCCTTGTCTGCGGCCAGCAGGTTGACTTGCATCACTGCCGTTCGCTTTCCAGCAGCCAATTCGTGGACTCGAAAATGGCACGGCATGCTGCTGATGAACTCGCGGCAGCGAACTGCCGGCAACCACCACGAGCAGGGACGTTTGTCGGCTCGGCAGTATCACTCGGGCCGAGGATTCGTCCGGCCGGCAGCGGCTGGTGAATGCGGCCTCTCGCCGCTTCTCCGCGGCCGGCCCGCGTCGAGGTAGCGCAGCACCACATGCGGCCGACGAGTGCTCAGTTGGTAGAAGCTGTCGCGCGGCCATGCCGAACGCCGTCGTCCCGCCACCGCCCTGTCCCGCGTACCTGATCGAATTTCGACATTCTCGAAAAATACTGAACTTTCGTGTCCGGTAAAACTCGCCCATTTCGATTTATCAGGGGGAAGCGGAGTTTTGCACCTTGAAGCGGGTCGGCACACGAAAGGGGGCACATCATGTTCGGAGGCCATTGGCTGGCGGCGTTGCGATTCAAGTTGGGGAATGGGGGGGGGGCTGGGTCGTAGCCATTCGCGCCGGGTTCGTCGTCGGACGCGGCGCGGTGATCTGGCGATTTCGCATGTCGAGTCGCTGGAGAATCGGGCGCTCTTGGGGAGCCTGATTTCACAGCCGGCCATTCTCGGCGCTCTGGTCAGCGACTCGTACACCGCCGCCACCCCGGCGTCACTACTCCCCGACTTGTCGCCCGGCACCGTGTCGAGCGGTTCGCTGTCCAACGTGGGAGTTCGGCCTTTCGGTGACTCGTTCGCGCACATGTGGGACACGCTCGCGGCCACCACCCGCGGCGCGGAGCGCAAAGCCTCCGGTTCGTCTTCAGCAACCGCGCCCAACTCCTCGACGGACAACGGCCACGCTCCGCAACTCGTCCGATCGGATTTGCCGACCGGGCTGACAAGCAATCTGTCCGCCAGCGTATTCGGCCACGCGCTGTTCGATGCGTTCGACGATTTTTCGACAAACGGCAGGTCGAGTGGTGCTTCTTCGCTGCGTCCGCTGTCCCGCTCGGCAACCGATGATCCGTCCGCCGGCAACGGTATCGGCTCGGGCGGAGTCTACAGCCCGAGCGATAGCAGTGGTGGCGGTAGTCCAGCGGCCTCCGTGTCCGCCGGGAATCTGAGCGATCCCGTCCCGCCGCCCACCGGAATCAGCGGCGCGAGTGCGGCCCCGCGTTCGGCCGCTGCGGAAGGGGATCCTCCCACCAACGGGCCGCCGTTGGCCGCCAACGACAGCTTCGCCGTGGCGAGTCCGGGCAACGTGACGATCACTCCGGAATCCGTGCTGGCCAACGATTCGGACCCTGACGGCGATCCGCTGATCGTGACGTTCGACACGTCGTTCGTCACCAACGGCACGGTGATCGAGAATATGGACGGCAGCCTCACGTACACGCCGGACGAAGGCTACGTCGGCATCGATCACATTGGCTACACCGTGGCGGACAGTTTCGGACTGACCGCGACCGGCGACATTGAGATCATCGTCAACGGCGGGACCGTAAGCGGCGGCGGTAATGGTGGTGGAGGCGAGTATCCTTGGGCGCAGGCGAGTCCCGACGAGTACACGTTTGAGTCGGCCGCGGCGATGACGGTCACGACGGGGGGCGTGCTATCGAACGATGAGATGAGTGCCGGGCCGTTCACGGCCGCGCTGCTGGATGGCCCGAGCAACGGCACGGTGTCGTTGGGCGGCGATGGGACGTTCACCTACACGCCCAACGGGGGTTCCGAATTCACGGGGAGCGACTCGTTCACCTATCAACTTGTGGACGGCTTGGGCACCAGCAGCAACGCGGCCAGCGTGGTGATCAATGTCAATGCACCGCTACCAGCGGAAGCTCCGTGGGCAGTGGCGAATCCCGATGTCTACACGTTCGATCCGGGCGTCAACCTGACGGTGGCGTCGGGTGGCGTGCTGTCGAATGACGCGATGGGTGGCGGGTCGTTCACGGCCACACTCGTGGACGGCCCGAGCAGCGGCGCAGTGTCGCTGAACGGCGACGGAACATTTTCCTACTCGCCAGCCGCCGGCTCCGCGTTCACCGCCGGGAGCGACACATTCACGTACCAGCTTGTGGACGGTTGGAGTACGGTCAGCAACGTGGCCACGGTGACGATTCTCGTCAACGCTCCGCCGCCAGCAGACACCGCTTGGGCCGCGGCTGCGGCCGACGAATATTCGTTCGAACCGGCAGTGGCGATGTCTGTCGTGGCTGACGGCGTGATGTCAAACGATGGTCGCGGCGGTGGTCAGTTCACGGTCGCTCTGGTCGATGCTCCGAGCCACGGCACTATCTTGCTGAACGAGGATGGCACGTTCACCTATACACCCGACTCGGGGGCCGAGTTCACGGGTACAGACACTTTCACCTACCAACTGGTGGACAGCTTGGGTGCCGGAAGCAACACGGCCACAGTGACAATCACGGTGGCTGCTTTGGTGACGAGTCTCGGACAATCGGCACCGGCGCGGGCCGCCCGCGAAAACCAGAGCACCGTCCTCACGGTTTTGCCTCGCCTGGCAAAGGCCGCACCGCAGGCCAACCCCGATCCCGGCTGGTCGCCCTGCTACAACTACGGCGGCTCAGCGAACTACTATTGGGTGACGCGAGGCGGCTCGGTCTCGGGCAACGTGCTCAGCAACGACTGCGACAATGACGGCCCGGGGCCGCTCAGGGTGTGGACCTACTCACAGCCCGGTATTGGAGGTCTCGTGATGGGCGAGTCCGGAGCCTTCACCTACACTCCGCCGGTCAGTAGCGTGGAAACCGGAACCAGCTTCACTTATCAGGCTTACGACGGCGCGGAGATCAGTGGTGTGGCCACGGTCAATTTCTACTTCCGAAACACACCCAACGTGCGTCCTTGGTTTGACAGCATCCCCTACACCTCGCCCGTGAACGAAGATTCCGGACCAAACCAGGTGGCGATCACGGGAATCACGGCAGGGGAAGAAGATCAGACCGTGAGCCTTACCGCCACGTCGAGCAATGCCACGGTCATTCCCAACCCCATCGTCAGCGGCAGCGGTTCCACACGCACGCTGACGTTCACTCCCGCCCCCAACCGATTCGGTACGACAACAATCACCGTCATCGCCACCGATGATGGCGGGATGTGGAACGGCGGCGTCAACACATTCAGCCAGTCGTTTACGATGACCGTGAATCCCGTCAACGACCGGCCGTCTTTCTACGGGATTCAAAATCGCAACCCCGCCACGACAGGGATCACGGAAACCGTGGGCCTCGCCGGCCTCAGTGCGGGACCGTATGAATCGCAAACCGTGACGCTGTCGGCCACGACCGACAGGCCGGACTTGGTCACTTCGTTGTCGTTTTCTCCGTCGTCCGTCTTCGTGGCCTCGCCCAGCTTGGCCTCGGCCAACCTGTCGTATTTCATTCCCAGCGGCGCCACGGGGACGGCCAGAATTACCGTCAAGGCCCAAGACAACGGAGGGACAGACAACGGCGGTTCGGACACTGAACTCGGCTATTTCAACGTCAGTCTCGGCCCCGTGGTGACGATCCAACGCTATCCCGGCGAAGACAATGCCTCAGAAGTCGGTCCGCGGGCGCGATCATTCCTGGTGGACCGCGGCACGAACGACACGTCGCAGACCCTGTACGTCAAGTTTGCCACCGTGAACGATGGCGGACAGGGAATCGCGACGCATGGAGCCGACTACACTTTTTTCGGTTCGACTGTCTCGGGGAATACGGTGACGATCCCGTCCGGTGTGCGGCAGGTGGCGTTGGCCGTGGGTCCGATCCCCGACGCTCTGGAGGAAGGGACGGAGCAGGTCGTGCTCGGATTGCAGGCCGCGCAGCCGGGACTGGGACCGAATTACAACTACTCCGCTAACACCGCGACGATCTCCATTGAGGACCAGCCGACGGTGTGGATGTCTCAAGCCGACCCCGACGCCGTCGAAGGGGGCGCCAACACCGGCAGCGCCTCGTTGATGGGGAGCGTGCGATTCTACCGCAGCGGCAGCGCCGGGGAATTGAGCCAGCCGTTGACGGTGAGTTTCACCACCACCAGTCCGCCGCCCGCTTCGATGGCCAGCTACGGTGCGCCGTGGGTGTCGGACTACGGATTCACCAACGCGCTCACTTCCACGTCGATCACCATCCCCGCCAATCAGAACTCCGTGGACTTGGTGGTCGCTCCGTACTACGACGGAATTGACGAGGGGGACGCCGACGAAGTGGCGAAGATCGTCCTCGCCAACGCCAGCGCCGGGGAATACATCGCCGACCACACTAATACCAACGGCCGCCGCGACTACGGCACCGTGAACATCGAAGACGTCGATCCGCCGAAGGTCTGGATGTCGCCGGCCGATACCAGTGCCACCGAAGGGGCCGCCAACACCGGCGACGGGGCGTTGATGGGGAGCGTGCGGTTCCACCGCCACGGCGACACGAGCCAACCGCTGACGGTGAACTTCCTGCCCGGCGGCAACGCTACGTATGGCGCGCCCTGGGTGACCGACTACGGTTTCACCAACGCGCTCACGTCCAGTTCGATCACGATCCCCGCCGGCGCGGCGTCGGTGGACCTGGTGATCGCTCCGTACTACGACAACCTGTACGAAGGACCGGAGACGGCATACATCTACCTCACGGACGGCACCGGCTACACCATCGACTGGGCTACTGCGGTCACCTCTGCCTCAGTGCTCATCACCAACGTCGATCCGCTGCCGACCGTCGCGTCGCTCACGGCCACGCCATCGGACCCGGGTATTGAAGAAAACGCTGGCGTGGCCATAGTCTCCGCGACGTTGTCGAACCGCTCGGTCTACGCCGTCTCGGTGCCACTGAACTTCCGGAGCACCTGCGGCGGGTCCGAGGCGGGCGTCGATGACACCCCTGCTGCCACGCTAGGCGTTGATTACAACACCAGCGCCACCGCGATCACCATTCCCGCCGGCTCCACCACGGGCAGCGTCGCCCTCACCGCGTTGGCTGACACGCTCGACGAACGCAACGAATTTGCCTGCGTCGATACCGGTACCGCCGTCAACGCCACCGTTCCCGCCTTACTGGAAGCTGCCGTCACGATCTTCGATAACAATGCTGGCCCTGCGAAAAATACTGTGTGGGTGAGTGGTCAAACCAAGGCAGTTGAAGGCGGCGAAATCAAGCTGAAATTCACCCGCAAGACAGACAACCCTTCCCAATCGCTTAATGTGTCACTGCGCATAACTGATAGCACCGCATCGCCGGAAGAATCAATCACCTTTGGCGATCCGGCATCGGCTGTGGACTTCGACCCCTCACCGATGCGTGCTGGTACACCCGATGAAACCGATGCCAAGAACGACATTTTTGTCGCGAAGAAAATCAAATTTCTGGCGAATGAGACCGAAGTTGTGTATACCCTGGAGGTCAATGCTGACAACGAAGCGGAAGGACTTGAGGGATTCCAAGTTGAAATTCTTGAGGACGACAAAGTTGAGACCCTTGATCGTATTTGGAAACGTCTCGAACCCAAAAGTTCGCAGTTGTTTGGTGGGAGGGCAGTCACGGTTTACATCGTCGATGGAATCGTTTTGTACGCCAAGGATAATTCAAAACCCCAGTTGGTAGATAACGCACTGGCTACGGGAAATCCGGGGATTCATTGGAATGACGTCAATCAGGGAGGCATTGGCGACTGCTTCGTCATGGCTACCCTCGCGGCCATTGCGAGGACGAACCCCAATCTGATCCAAAACAGCATCCAGGAGCCAAACGCAATCGACTTGTATACTTATCATGTGAGGCTGTATCGCCCGGGAGCAGGGGACAAATGGGTTGAGACATGGGTACCCGTCACGCTGAGTTTCGCGAATGGGTACGCCGCTGCGGAATTCTCGGGAGATTACCTTTTGGACGGCAACCGAAAGCTTGTGGAAGTCTGGCCTCAAGTGATGGAACTGGCGATTTCGAATAACATGTTCGGGGGGCGTGGCGACCTCATCACTGGCGGCGGTCTCGGAGTAACATTCGATACTGTCGTTCCAATGTTGACCGGTCAGCCCCCGGAACAGTCAACCGCAGGAACTGTGGCGGATCGAATTCGAACTGCCTTCGGCCAGCAGAAAGCTGTCATGATCCCCAGTCAACCGAGCTTTCCCCTCAACGACCTCCGAACTAACGTATCTGGTAATAGAATCACCCTGACTGATCCAGTCTTGGGTAGTCCGGTCGTAGTTGTGGCAAGCCACGCCTATGCCGTAGTTGGCGTAGCGCCTAACAAGATCCAACTCTTTGATCCACGGATGAAGTCCGTGAGCAGTTTTTGGGTGAGCGATGCGGACATTAACAACACGGGCATATTCGGGCAAATGGCAACGACGAAAGCTCCATGAGAAAGATGGTGCTATATGTGCAGAATAATCGGACGGCATTGGGGACGTGCTAGATTTGCTTTTCGAGTCGCACCAAACAGCACGGTCGCGGTGCTGCTTTGCGTTGTGGCCCTGAACAGCGCTGGCATTGCAGCACGAGCTGCGGAGCCCACGAATGCTCAAGAAGCACAGAAGCCCAGGGGCTTTGTTCTCAGGCACCGCGGCGGGACTCTTCCAGATGTTGGCCGCGCTAAGTTAAATACTCGGCTTAATCAACGTCTTGTTGCCGATGAATTGACGTATTACGGAGATCGTGAGTGCGGCCGAAAGGATAGTCTGGGAAAGCTGGCTGTCGGAATCCGTGTATTCGTGTCAGACTCAAGAGAGCTGTACACGTTCGTCGTGCATTATCCACCGGCGAGAGAGGGAGACTTCGTCCCGCTTTTTGGTGATATCTGCCGAGTGGATGAGGTGAAGTCCAATGACCCGGACAAGCCTTCATTAGCGACGGATGAGCCAGGCGAAATCGACTGTGAAGTAAAGTTCACAACTGTCTCAGCCAAAACGATCGGTTGTGAATCGGTGGCAAATAGCCTAGCGATTCCCGTGAGCCGGTTTGCAGCCCGCAGGCACGGAGAGTGGCACCAGCATGGATACACGATCGAAGTCGAAAGAATCGAAACGGTAGGTGGTGAAAAGAAATGTCACCTACGAATTCGCACGACGAACATTGTGGAAACTGCGAACGGACCCGAAGGACGGGCTGGTCCGGCTTTTGAATCGGTGGTGCGAATTGGTGATCGCTTGGAAATTCCTTCGCTTCACCGTCTTGACAAGAACGGCAAAAAAGAAGTGTTACTCCCGTCAGAAGCATTTCTGGTGCGAGACATTGTCGCTGCCGACCGCGCCAGAAAAATCATGGGATGGATCTCGCTTCAACCCCAAATGGATAAGTGGCCGGCTCGCGCTCCGGAGTAGCCATACGGTGTGCCGAGTGCAGACAGGGAAGGAAAAGGTGTCAGGCCATTTAATAAATGGACCTGTCCTGCTCTGTAGAAAAGCTTCTCCACACTCAGACAATCATCACGTTGTGAGTGATGGCCATCAACATCATGTCGCGGCGGCGGCTGTGGTAGGAACGTCCGGACGTGGAATCTCCCTGGCGGCGTTTGATCATGCTCATCACCGTTTCTGCCTGCCAGCGTTGCCCGTATGTCTCGTGGTCAAATCGCGTCTGCATCAACCTCCGATAGCGTCCCTTGGCGGGCTTCGTTGTCCGTCGGCCGTGCCGTGGCGGGATCAGGGTGCGAATGTCGAGCACTTCGCGACAGTAGTGGTGGTTGGACTCCGAATCGTAGCCGGCATCCGCGACGAGTGGTAAACCAAAGGTGTCAGGAACCTTTATTTGCCATAATCAGTCAGAAAAGGTGTCAGCAGTCAGAAAAGGTGTCAGCAGTCAGAAAAGGTGTCAGGAATCGTTTTGGGACGATAGAGGGGACAGGTCCATTTAATAAATGGACCTGTCCCTTTTCTGCCCCGGACTTCGATCTTCCGGATGTTCTGGAACGGCTCAAATCGGATGACCACGAGTTGGTCCGCAAAGCCGCAAATCGAAAGTCGGATTAGCAATCTCACGTTGGGTGGAGGGGACGCTAAAAGGACAGGTCCAGTCGTCACGTGCAAGGCCACTTCCTATAATCCGCCCCGATCCCGCAGGCATTTCGCGACCGGATCGTGGACAGATTTTCCGGAGGATTCCCGTGCGACGAGTTACCTGGGTGCTGAGCTTGCTGCTGTCGTTGTCGAGCCGGTTTGTTTCGGCGGAAGAACCCGCTTCGGTTGCCGTCCCGCGGTTGACCGAAAAGGAATCGCAGCACCTCGCGAATCTCAAGCAGGTGACATCCGGCTTGCCGCGGGCGGGCGAAGGGTACTACTCGCCCGATGGGACGTCGATCATTTATCAGGCGTACCCGATCGGTTACCCGTTCTATCAAATCTACGTGCAGAAACTCGGCGAACGCGAGCCGCGGCTGGTGAGCACGGGTCGCGGGCGAACGACCTGCGCGTACTTTTCGCCGGACGGCAAGTCCCTGCTGTTCGCGTCGAGCCACACCGACCCGCAGATCGACGTCACCGAACTGAAAGCTCGCGAAGAAGCCGCCAAGGGAGGCCGGCGGCGCTACCAGTGGGATTTCGATCCGCACATGGATTTGTATTCCGTCAACTTCGACGGCACCGGGATGAAACGGATCACCGACACACCCGGCTACGACGCCGAGGGGTCGTATTCATCGGATGGCAAGCAGATCGTCTTCACCTCGTCGCGCGATGGCGATCCCGACATCTACATCATGGACGCCGACGGTTCGAACGTCCGGCAGATCACGAACCAGCCGGGATACGACGGCGGGCCGTTCTTTTCGCCCGACAACAAGTGGGTCATTTTCCGCAGCGACCGGCAGAAGGAGCACATGCTGCAACTGTTCATGATCTCGGTCGACGGCAAAACCGAGGTGCAACTGACGAACAATTTGGAACACGTCAACTGGTGCCCGTACTTCCACCCGTCGGGAAAATACTTCATCTGGTCGGGCGCCGACTACACGACCGGACGTGGAACGTTCCATCTGTTCACGATGGAACTCAATTGGGACGGCGGCAAACCCGCCCCCGGCAAGATCGAGCAAATCACCGACAGCCCGGCGATGGACGTGCTCCCCGTGTTCCGCCCCGACGGCAAGCAACTGATGTGGACCTCCACCCGCTCCGCCGACGCGAGCAGCCAACTATTCACGGCGGATTGGCTGCGGAAGTGACGTTGCCGGTTCAGTGGCCCCCGAAGAGGGCGCGGCGTAAGGCAACAGCGAGAAAGAGAACTCCCAGACGCCACCCCGCTTGTCGGGGTGGTTCAACGGCTTTTGCACTACTCGTCTGCTGGGAGATGAGATGGGATGAGTAGTGCAAAAGCCGTTGAACCACTGGGGCAAGCCCGGTGGCGTTAGGATGTTTCGCCTCTGCTGCGTAATCACATTTGGCGGCACGTCCGAGGTCGGGTGTACAGTGCGCATCGCGGAAATCTTTCATTCGATCCAGGGCGAAGGGCAGTTCACGGACACGCCTTCGGTGATCGTCCGTACGAGTGTCACTTTCAAGTTTGAGCCAACACCGGTTGTCCACGCGTCGTAGGACTCCCGTGTCTCCGTGGCGTTTCGCGATTCAATTGCGAGTAAGTAATCCATGAAACTTCTCCTGCGGTTTGTGCTACCCGGAGTTCTTGTCGCCCTATTCGGCGTCCTGTTGCCAATTTTGCCAACGCCGCCGAAGTCCGGGTTGTTCAGTTCGGGTTGGCCTTCCAAGCTTTCACCGCGACACTCGATGATCGGCAGCCAAACGCTAATTGATGTTGGACCCGTATTCGTTGGCACCGAGGGAAGGTGTGCCTTTCCAATTACGAATTCTGGAACCGCGCCGTTGGAGATCGTCCGTGGATGGTGTTCTTGAAGCGCAAACATTGTGGAATGGCCCGGTCGGGCCATCGAACCTGGGGATACGGATTACGTCGTTGTGACTTGGAAACTGCGTGCGATTCCTTCATCCGCTCAATTGAGTTGGAATTACATGATGCACACAAACGACCCGCAGTGTCCCGAACTGCCATTGACCGTTGTTGGGTACTACCCCTTTGGATGGTCACGTTGAGTGGCCTCGCGACAGCCGTTAGGCTCTTGAACGACACCCTCGTAATCTTGACCCAACGGTAGTCCATTTATCGTGCGCATCGCGGAAATCTTCCATTCGATCCAGGGCGAGGGGCAGTTCACGGACATGCCGTCGGTGTTTGTCCGCACGAGCGGCTGCAACCTGCGCTGCTGGTTTTGCGACACGCCGTACACATCGTGGGAACCGGAAGGCCCGCAGATGCCGTGGCAGGTGGTGCTTGACAAGACTCTGTCGTTCGATTGCAAACACGTCGTCGTCACCGGGGGCGAACCGTTTCTGCCGCGAGACATCGTCCCGCTGACGAAAGCGCTCGCCGAACAACACCGCTTCGTGACCATCGAAACCGCCGGCACGGTCCATCGACCGGTGCATGCCGACCTGATGTCGATCAGCCCCAAACTCGGCAACTCCACGCCCGACGCGGCCCGGGGCGGGCGATGGCGATCGCGTCACGAATCGCTGCGGCAGAACCTGCCAGTCGTCGCACGATTGATCGCCGAGTTCCCGTACCAACTGAAATTCGTCGTCGATCAGCCGGACGACGTCGCCGAAGTCGAAGCGTATCTCCACCTGTTGCCAGCCGTCGAAGCAAAAAATGTCTGGCTGATGCCGCAAGCCACGACGCGCGATCAACTCGCCACACAAACCACGTGGCTCGAACCCACAGCCCGCCGGCTCGGTTTTCAATTCAGTTCGCGCAAGCACATCGAACTGTTTGACAACGTGCGCGGCAAGTAATGCCGGACGCGATCAAGACACCCGACGTCGAGCGGCGAACAGCCGCCGCCCGCCTTGCGTCGATTTCGCGAGGGCCACTAGAATTCGAATGCGTGGCGCTCCGCAAATTGCTTCGAGTTTGGTCGTTCGAAAGGTGGAGGTCATGTGTCGGTCTTTACTCCGAAGGAGTTGCGTCTCATAGCCCGGGGTTGCGAGCAGAGCGAGCTACCCCGGGAGACAAAAGAGAACAGCACGTTGTACCCCAACGGGGTTCCGTCATTGGTCGTCGCAGATGACGCAACCCTTTCAGGGTAGATTCCGAGATCGCAATTCGAACCCAGGGTAGGCCGCTGCGCGGCCAACCCTGGGCTATGAGACGAAACCCCTGCGGGGTAATTCCCGTTGCGAAACAGCAAACTTTAGAGGCACTGAATTGCCTCGTCCGGAAACACCTTCGTCATCTTTCCAAGGTTTTGCATGAGATCGACGGCTGCCGACTCAGAAAATCTCACACCGGTGATCGCCGTCCTGCGATTTCTGACGCGGTGTGGATCGCAGTATCCGTGGGCGACTCTCGTAATGTCGACCGTCCTCGCGATCGCGTGTGGGATCTACACGTACGCCTGCCTGGAACTCAAAACCAAGCGTGCCGACCTGATCGATCCGAGCGCGGATTACCATCAGCGGTGGATCAATTACACCGAGCAATTCGGCGACGTGGCGGATATGGTTGTGGTCGTCGAAGGGAAGGACCGGACGGCCATCGAACGGGCGGTGGAAGACCTCGGTTCGCGTCTGGTCCAAGAGCCGCAGCACTTTCAAAATGTGCTGTATCAGGTGGACTTCGGAGATTTGCGAACGAAGGCGTTGCAGTATCTCAACCCGCAGCAATTGGAGATGCTGATCACCCGCCTCGAAGAATTCGGCCCCGTGCTGAAAGGGAAATGGAGCCTCTTCCGGCTGCGATCGATCTACCAGGGCCTGCGGCATCAACTCGCGCAGGTGCAGGAACACACGGACGCGAAGACGTTTCCAGTCGCCGCCGAACCGCTGCTGCAACAAACGGCAATGTTGTCCGACAGCCTGTTGCAGTTTCTCGACAATCCGAAGGACTACAACTCGCCGTGGCTGGACTTGATGCCGGCCGATGCGCAAAACGGTGCCGACGCAGAGAAGATGCGACAGTTTCTGACCGGTGGCCCGACGTACCTGCTCAACAAGCGTGGCACGATGGGTTTCATCAAAGCGCAGCCGGTGATCGAACAGAGCAACTTCAACGGAGCCGAAGTTGCCATCTCGCGGCTGCGGGAATTGATCAAAGTTGTCGGCAACGATCATCCGGCGGTGAAGCTCGGCGTGACCGGCATCCCCGTGCTGGAAAACGACGAGATGCGGGACTCGCAAATCGAGATGACGTGGGCGTCGGTGATCTCCTTCATCGGCACCGGCCTGTTGCTCGTGATGGGCTTTCACGGCGTGCGGCATCCGATCATTGGGATGGTGTTGCTGAGCATCGGCACCGCGTGGGCGTTCGGATTCACGACGGCGGCCGTCGGACATCTCAACATTCTGTCGCTGTCGTTCGCGGCGATGCTGTTCGGACTGGGGATCGATTTCGCGATCGTCTACCTGTCACACTACATCGACCTGCGGCATCAGGGTCATCCGCTGCCAGCCGCCGTTCTGGAGACATCGACCAACGTCGGTGCGGGAATCTTCACCGCCGGCATGCTGGCCGCCGTGGCATTTTTCTCGGCGATCTTCACCGATTTCATCGGCGTGGCCGAACTGGGCCTGATCTCCGGCGGCGGCATCTTGCTCTGCCTGCTGGCGACGTTTTGGGTGCTGCCCGCGTTGCTTGCCGCGTTCGATCACACGCTGCCGCGCGAACTGCCGACGCCGTTCAAGGGGAAGCGGTTGAAGTTCTTCATCTCGCGGTATCCCGTCGTCGCCACGGTGCTGTCATCCGTCGTGATCCTGGGGCTGGCTTACAAAGCGATCGACGTGAAGTACGATTTCAATCTGCTCAACCTGCAAGCCAAAGGGCTTGAGGCCGTCGAACTGCAAAGCCGCGTGTTTGAACAGTCGGACGATTCCGTCTTGTTCGCCGTGTCGCTGGCGGACAGCCCGCAGCAGGCCATCGATCTCAAGCACAAGTTCGAAGCGCTGCCGTCAGTGCATCACGTCGAGGAACTGGCCTCGGTCTGGCCGCAGCATCCCGAGCACGACACGAAGCTGCTGGTGCAGGCCGTGCAGGCGGTGGTGTCTCAACTGCCGAACGAACTCCCGCAACTTTCGCACGTCGATCCGAAAACGGCGGGTGAACAAATGCAGGAGATGTTCGCGGTGCTGAAGACGATCCCGTCGAAAACTGCCACCCGCGCCGCGAAGTCGCTCGATCGGCTGCTCGACCGGCTGAACGGAATTCCCGACACGGAGATTCAGGCGCAGATGTTGTCCGGCTATCAAACGGCCATCGCCACTGACCTGTTGCAGCGGCTGAAATTCCTGGCGTCGATGGCGAATGCCGAACCGATCCAAATCGCCGACCTGCCGTCGGGGCTGGCGTCCCGCTTCGTCAGCCCGAAGGGACAGTGGCTGTTGCAAATCTACCCGAAGACGCAGGTGTGGGACATCGAACCACTCAGCGAATTCATCCGCGAGATTCGGCGCGTGGATTCGGACGTCACCGGCACGCCGCTGCAAACGTATGAAGCGTCGCGAGCCATCCGCCGCAGCTACGAACAGGCGGCGGTGTACGCACTGATCGCCGTGTTCTGCATTCTGCTGATCGACTACCGCAGCGTGAAGCAAAGCCTGATCGCGCTCTTGCCGCCAGCCGCCGGCCTCGTGATGACGTTCGGCGTCTTGGTGCTGATGAAGGTGGACCTCAACCCGGCCAACCAGATCCTGCAGCCGCTGATCCTCGGAATCGGCGTCGATGGGGGCGTGCATGTGGTTCACGATTTCCGCTAGCAGACGCGGCGCTACCGCACGTCATCGAGCACCATCAACGCGATCATTCTCACCGCAACCACGTCGATGGTCGGATTCGGCAGCATGATGGTCGCCAGTCACCGCGGCCTGTTCAGTCTGGGCCTCGTGCTGACCATCGGCGTCACGTGTTGCCTGTTCGTGGCTCTCGTAATGATCCCGTCCCTCCTGACGCTGCTCTCACGCCACCAAGTCACCACCCGTCGCCGAGAGCGCCAGGAAACCGATCGCCCCGCGAAACCAGTTCTCGCCGACGCCGAACCGCACGCAATCGTTCGCCGGTCGATTCCGACATCGGCAGCCAGCGGCTCGTGACTCCACAACTTCCCTCGCCCAAGCAGAGGAGAGGGGCCGGGGGTGAGGGGCAAGCGTCTCTGAAACTTGCCTGCTGGCCATTTTCGATCACCATTCCGGGACAGTTTCGCCACCCGTCGCAGTCGTCATGGCTTTCAACACGGCCGGGGCAATATGCTCGTTGAGGAACCTTACCGATCCATCCGCGAGCACGGCCTGAGCGCCGCCCCTGTGATACGAAGACAGGATTCCCGGCGAATGCGTGGGCGATGTGCCAGTCAAGTTCACCCCCAGTGGATCGCGGGTGACATCGAGGTCGCGCGGCTCGGTCCAGACGATGCGCTGCCCTGCGGCTTCAGTCACGAGCAGCGTATTGCTGATGCCATCCGTGATCTCACCAATGGAGAGGCCGGCACCGCTGGGAAACGCGGTCATCGGACCACCGACAAGAAAATACGATGCGAACCACCGACCGTAGCTGTCTTGCAAGTTTCTCCCGCTGGGACAAATGACTCCGTCAAATCGACGCTTACCGACTTCGAGATTCTTCGCGTTGTTCCAAACCAACGAGTCGTCGTAGCGACGGTGGAGTTCCGATTGGTCGAACTCCGGCAGCAAAGCAACCCGCCAACTCACCGCTGGCTGGCCGGGCTTGGCCATGTTCGAGTCGGGAAATCGACCTGACTGATCGTGCCACGTCTTGAAGATGAAGCCGATTTGCTTTAGCTGATTCTTGCACTGTGTTCGACGGGCCGCTTCACGAGAGACGGAGACTGCCGGGGGCTGCGTCAATCCGAACGCCAAGAGTCCTAACACTCCACCGACGATTGCTTGAATTGGAAGCTGTGTCGTTCCTGACGACTCTGAGGCGGCGGCATCCGCAAGTGCGGCAGACAACTTCCGCGAATCACCAAACTCTCCACGTGAATCGACTCGACAGATTCCAGCTCCCGCCAAAGTCCAAATGAACATCCTCAACAATGGGGCGAACTGCTGATCGCTGTATCCTGTTCGGAACTCCACTTCGATCCAGAGTGCAATGCACGCAAGAGCGATCCAGACCAGCACGTCCCAAATTCGAGGCGACCGACGAAACGACCGGATGAGCCACCAGATTGTCCCAACGACAAGTCCAATCCCGATTGACCAGACCAAGGTCAATTGCCACCAAGGCAACACGGGCGGTGGGAATGCGGCGAGCATCGGAATGGTGGCTTGAGATCAGGCGAACAGTGATTCGACCGGCGTTCCGGTAGCAAGCGGCTGCGGGCGGTTGAGGCGGTTGCGCACCGTCGTCGAGAGATCGATCCCGAGGCTCCACAGAATCGTCGCGACGAGGTCCGGCGGTGTGACGGGGTCGCGGGTGACGTAGGCGGCGCGGTCGTCGCTCGCGCCGTGGATGTGGCCGCCGCGCACGCCGCCTCCGGCCAACAGGATCGAGTAGGCGTGCGGCCAGTGGTCGCGGCCGGTGGCATCGGTGGCGGCGTTCATTACGACTCGGCCGATGCGCGGTGTCCGCCCGAATTCGCCCGCGACGACGACCAGCGTGCTGTCGAGAAGGCCGCGGTCGGTGAGATCGGCCAGCAGCGCTGCGAGGCCGCGGTCGGCGGGAGGCATCAGCTTTGTCTTCAGCGAATTGAAGTTGTCGCGGTGCGTGTCCCAGAACGGCGACTTCACGTCGCTCCCGTCGTCGTGCCAGTTGACGGTGACCAGCGTCGTCCCCGCTTCGACCAGCCGCCGCGCAAGCAGCAATCCCTGACCGAGTGGGTGGCGGCCATACCGATCGCGAAGTGAATCGGATTCGCGGCTGAGATCGAACGCCCCGCGAGCTTTCTCGGACGAGACGAGGGAGAGAGCCTGCTGGTAGAGCGCGTCGTGTTGAGTTCCGACGGGTGAATTGCCAAGCGTCGCGATCCGGCGGTCGAGCGAGTTCAGGAGATCACGCCGACCGGCCAACCGGTCGAACGTCAAACCGCCGGGGAGTTCGATCCCATTGACTTCGTACTCGTACTTCGGCGGCGGAGCTTTGACCAACCACGGATCGAACGCGCTGCCGAGGAACCCCGCCTTTTCGCCCGCGTAGTCGGCCGGCAGATCGAGAAACCGGTTCCAGCGCGGAAGCGTGATCGCCGGTGGCATGTCCCGTTTCGCGCCGGCTGCATACGACACCATCGATCCCAACCCCGGATGGTCATCCGGTGTCGGCGGCGCGTCGAGGTCCGGTCGGCTGTGACGCTGGCCGGTGAACGTGAAGTACAAACCCCACCCGTGTCGCGGGTGCTCGTGCGTCATCGAGCGCACGATCGTGAACTTGTCAGCCTGTCCGGCGAGCAACGGCAGATGTTCGCTGATTTCGATGCCGGGAACATTCGTCGGGATCGGGGAGAAGTCGCCGCGAAAGCCGCTCGGTGCGTGTGGCTTCAAATCGAAAGTTTCGAGTTGCGATGGGCCGCCGAACAGGAACACGAAGATGCACGCCTTCGCCCGCGCGACCGGAGGCGTCTCCGCCGCCAACCCTGATCTCCCCGCGAGCAATTGCTGCAGCGACACGCCGAGCGAACCCAGACTGCCGACGCGGAGCAGTTCGCGGCGCGTGACGCCGTGCGAATCGCCGGTCAGTGGTTGGAGCAGGCGGAGCATTGTTGGTTCTCGGTCTACCGAGACAGATGTGCGAGAGTGTGAGGGTACGAGAGTGTGAGGGGGAGAGACTCACGGGGTCAGATTTCGTCGATAGTAACTCTCTCACCCTCACACCCTGTCACGCTCACACGCTCACACAATTCTCACCGCCGCGCGATCATGGCACGACGGATATCTTTCTGAACTTCGGTCTTCTTCACCTGTTCGCGTTTGTCGTGGAGCTTTCTTCCCTTGCCGATGGCGACCCGAACCTTCGCGATGCCGCGTTTGAAGTACATCGCCAGTGGAACCAGCGTCAATCCCTTGTGGTCGGCCGTGTCGGCGAACTTTCGCAACTCGCGGCGGTGCAGCAGCAGCTTGCGAGTTCGCTTCGGTTCGTGATTCATCAGGTTGGCCTGCGGGTAGACCGCGATGTCGCAGCCGATCAGCCACAGTTCGCCGTCTCGCACGCGGGCGTACGCTTCGTCGAGCGATCCCTTGCCATCCCGCAAGCTTTTCACTTCGCTCCCCTGAAGCACGATGCCGCATTCGATATCGTCGAGGATGTCGTACTTGTACCGCGCCTTGCGGTTCGTGCAGATCGGCTCAACGTCGGCATCGACGCCGGGCTTCGGTTTCGAGGCGGGGTTCTTGGACATCGGGGCAATTATAGACCGGCCAGAAACCGGCTGCCATCCGGAGCGGCTGTAGCCACGGTCGCCAGACCGTGGGAATGGAGCGGCAATTCGCGACTCGCCCACGCTCTGGCGAGCGTGGCTACATTCCCGATTCTAATCCGTTCGTGAACTGATACCCCTTGGGCACAACGACGATCCCCGATTCGGAGATCGTGAAACGGGCCGCGTCGGATGCGGGATCCTCGCCGATTCGCTCGCCGGGCGGGATCGTGACATCCTTGTCCACGATGCACCGCTTGAGTCGTGCGCCAGCTCCCACGCGCACGCCGTCGAACAGGATGGAATCTTCGACGACTGCGTCGTCATCGACGTGGACGTGCGAACACAGAATCGAACGGCGAACGTTTCCACCAGAGATCACGGTGCCGCCGCAGATCAATGAGCGGACAAGTTGCCCCTCGCGCCCGGATGTGCCGGGAGCCAGGCGAGCCGGCGGGTGTTGTCCCTGATACGTGCGGATCGGCCAGTCGGTTTGATACAGGTTCATCGGAGGAACGGGAGCCAGCAGGTCCATGTTGGCCGCGTAGTACGATTCGATCGTCCCGACGTCTCGCCAGTATCCGTCGGGTGTGACTCGCCCCGCCGTGCCGCCGAACCCGTAAGCACACACGCGGTGCGTCTCGATGAGTTGCGGAATGATGTTCTTCCCGAAATCGTGGCTCGACGTGGCAATGTTGTGATCGGCCCGCAACTCGCGGCACAGCAGGTCCATGTTGAAGACGTAGATCCCCATCGACGCCATCGCGCTGTGCGGGTCATCCGGCAATGGTTGTGGATTGGCCGGCTTTTCGTGAAATTGGCGGATGCGATGCGCCTCGTCCACCGACATCACGCCGAACCCGCGAGCGTCGGCCAGCGGCACGCGCATGCAGGCGATCGTCAAGTCCGCTCCCTGATCTCGGTGGAATGCGAGCATCGCGGCGTAGTCCATCCGGTAGATGTGGTCACCGGACAGGATCAGCGCGTAACGCGCGTTGCTCCGTTCGAGCAGATACAGATTCTGGTAGATCGCGTCGGCCGTCCCGCCGTACCACGATTCACCGGTCCGCATTTGCGGCGGCACCGCCGTGATGTACTCCGAAATCTCCGGATTGAAAATCGTCCAGCCGTCTCGCAGATGCTTTTGCAGCGAGTGCGATTTGTACTGCGTCAGCACCAGCACGCGACGCATTCCCGAGTGCAAGCAGTTTGTCAGCGTGAAGTCGATGATGCGGTACTTACCACCGAACGGCACTCCCGGCTTGGCCCGGTCGGCCGTCAACGGATGCAGACGCGAACCAATGCCTCCGGCCAGAATAATGGACAAGGTCTTGTCGAGCATCGATCAACTCCGACGTGCGTTGGTGGACTGAACGGGTTTTTCTGGGCGTAGTCGAACTCGTGAGACTTCGGGGAAACCGAACTCTCACGAGTTCGGCTACTACCAGATCATTTTCCGCCCGCGACCTTATACCCAGCGAGCCACCTCAATCCAACTCTCGCAGCCACAGCCGAATTTCGTTCTCGTATTCGCTCGACAGATCTCCCTTGACGAGATGTTTTTGAAAGGCCGCGGCACCAAAATTCTCGGTGAGGTCGGCGGCTTCGGCACTCGGAAAGCGAGCCGGGAGATTGGGATGGATCAGTCGGCGGATCAGGCTGAGCAGTACATCGTCGTCGGAAAAATCATCGGGCAATCGGTTCGGCAAGTCGTCGTGCAGGTCCAGCTTGGCTTGAATCAGGTTCGCATACGAATTCACATCCGCGAAAAGTGGCTGACCGATCAGCAATTCGACGAGCACGTAGCCCAGGCTCGCGATGTCCGCCGCGAACGTGCATTCGCCACCGCGGAGAACTTCGACCGCGGCGTACGTCGGAGTCCAGGTGCGACGGTACGCCGGTTCCATCAACAGAAACGCCGACCCGAAGTCGATCAGTTTCGAGTTGCCGGTGCGCTTGAGCATGATGTTCGCCGGCTTGATATCGCCGTGGATGACGCCGGTGCGGTGCATCGCCGCCAGTCCCGCCAGGCATTCCCGCAGCACGGCGATCGCCACGCCCGGCTTCAATCGTGAGTGCTTCGGTCCGGCGGTGACGACGACATCGTTGAGGTATCCCCACCGATCACTGTCCACCTTGGATTTGATTTTCTGGAGTGTGGCAGGGTCGAGCAGATGCTGGAGGTCGAATCCGTCCACGTACTCCATCACCATCATGCTCACGCCATCGCACTCGACGACGTTGTGGACGTCCACCAGATGGTCCTGCTGAATCTTCGCCAGCTTCGTGGCCACGCGAGCCAGTCGCTCCATCTCTTCTCGGTACTCGTGCTCACCGGCAAAATGCTGCGGCGAAAAAATCTTGATCGCCACCGGCCATTTCGCGTTGTGTGCTCCCAACCGCTCCGCCTGAAACACGACTCCCTGGCCCCCCGCGCCCAGACGTTTCAGCAGCCGATAATGCACGGCCCAACTGACGGTACCGCTCTGGAGGATGGACTCGAATCGACCGGTCAGCGCGTGGACTTCCGCTTGTCCCGTCGCAGAAACTTCTCCCCCGTCGAGCATGCGGGTGGTCGACACTTTCGAATTAGCGGTCATGCGAGCGGCCTCCTTGCCCGGCTAAGGTGGGATATCCGGTGGGCCTGATCGATTCTCGCCGTGTCGCACTTTCTCAAGGTCACGCACCGTCGAAATGACGGAACTGTCAACATCGAGTCACGCGGTCAGTGACCGATCAGGGGGCGGGAGATTACCCATGCACAGCCGGGCCAGCAAGGCAGATTGTCAATTCGCGGGGCGTCAACACCATCTCGCCAGCAGCCTGGCTGTTCTGAGCAGCCGGGCTGCTAGTGTTCGCGTTACTGCGCCGCCGACAATTCGGGTGTCGGTGCGATCGGTCGCGCCTTGCCGCCTTCGCCAACCCAGGTCGTCGTCCATTCGCGCATCACAATCGCGAGCGCCGCCAGCACTCCGACAGCCAGCAGCGTGCCGAGCAAAAAGCCAGGAGCGTAACTGCCAAACGCCGATTTTCCGTACCCCATCGCCAGTGGCAGAAAACCACCCGCGAGCGCTCCGACTTCGCCGATCAGACTGCCGGCGACCGCGGTTGTGGACTTGAACCGCAACGGCACGAGTTGAAACACGGCTCCGTTGCCCGCACCCATCGCGGAGAAGCATACGACGAGAATGGCAACCATCACCCACGGGTTGGTTGGGATTGTGGCTGCGGCGAGTGTCGTGGCCACGATGATCGCGCTCAGCACCCACAGCGCCCGCAGTCCACCGATCCGATCGGCAATCCAGCCGCCGGCAATTCGCAGCACGCTGGCCATGATGATGATCCCGGCTGAATACTTGCCGATGTCTTCCTTCGGGATGCCGTACTGCTGATTGAACAGCGTCGGCAGAAAGCTGGTCAGCCCGATGTAGCCACCGAACGTGACCATGTACATCAGGTTGAAAATCCACGCGTCGCGATCGACGATCACTGTGAGATAGTCGCGGAAGTTTTTCTGCTCGCGGTCCGGCGGCTCCTTCGCGAAAAATTGCAGCATGACCATCGCGAACACCATCGGCACAATCGCGAAAGCGTAGACCGCTTGCCAGCCGAACGCCTTCGCCAGCGGCGGAGCGAACAACACCGACAGCACAGCGCCACTGTTGCCGGCACCCGCGATTCCCATCGCCAGACCTTTGTATTGCGGCGGATACCA
>JACRIH010000344.1 GCA_016235885.1 Planctomycetales bacterium
AAATATCGTCTTCATGTTCAACATCCACCGGTTTCGGAAGGATTGGGATCCGCTTCCGACGGCGATGAAACTTGAGGAGTTGAAGGAATTGATTCGCAACCGTGAGGGGCGAGCGCCATCAGAAGCCGACCTCGCCGCACTAACAGGAATGTCGCGAGGTGCGATTCGCCGCTGCAAACTCATCATGGAGATTCCACAGTCGGATCGCACTCAGATCCTCCAAGAATTAGAGAAACCGGAACACGAACGCCGAATCACCACGGATCTTTTCATTGAAGCTCAGCGATCAGTCCGGACAATAAGCACCTACGTTCCGGAGGCAGAGTCGCTAGAAAAACCTCTTCGCCGAGCACTGATCACGAAATACAAAGACAAGGTAATCGACAATGTTGTCGATATGCGATTGGTTGCCAAGATCGCCCGCTCCGTCAAAAAGGGAGTGCCCAAACGAACGGTTATCAAAGCGCTGGAATCGATAATCACGGAGCCGAAGACGACACTAGACGACGCCTACGCCACAATCGCGTGGGTCTACGACCTACGGACGGTGAATACTCAAGCCCGTTCATTGTCTGAGTTGGTCGACAACTTGGACGATATGCAGGAACAAATCGACACGGAGACTTGGACGATCTTGGATTCGCTGCATCGGCGTCTCGGCTTACTTCTGAAGGGAAGGCGAAAGTGAGCAAGCGAATTCGCCTATCCAGTGACGCACTGACCGAAGCGTCCAAAGAACACTACCGGGGAGAGGGGTGGAGCGTTCCAGTATCGTTTCCAAAGGATGTTGAAGCATTCGTTAGCACTCTACAGCGTCGTCCCGATTTTATGGCGACCAATGACGGCATGGAGCACTTGGTATTCGCGACCGGTCGCGTTTCCGACACAACGATAGCTTTCCAAAAACAAGTTCTTTTCGACATTGATCGGAAGCCCCGCCATTCACATATCGTGCTCGTGTGCGAAGAGCCGGTTCCACGAACTCGCGAAAGCGAAGTGCGAGAACTTGGTGTTGGGGTTCTGCTAATTCGATTGGATGTGCCGCCCTTGCTGCTGGTTCGCGCTAAGCTTCGCGGTTTCCGACCAAGGCAGGACTTGGAGAGCGTCCCGGCTCGCATCCGTCCAAAAGTGAAAGATGCCCTCCGTCGAGTGTCCGAGGAAAACGTCTGCGTAGCAATTCTGGACCTTGTACAGATTGTTGAGCTTGAGATGGACCGGCTCGTACCGGCTACGAAGGACAGACCTTTTGGTGCCAAAATCCACGAGGCCGAATCTAAAGGGAAGTTGTCTGACTTGGCCATAAAGGCTGCACGTCGCATAAACGTACCACGCATTCGACGGGCGCATCCCAAAACGCATGCCCAACGCCGCAAGCACATCGTGGATGACGTGCAATCCATTGTGGATGACTGCCTCGCCATGCTCTTCGCCCTTGGATGAGAGCAGTCGGAGTCAGTACGGTGGGTCGAGTCTCGCGAGACTACCAATCGGCTCGAACCATGCTGGTGGGTCTCGTGCCTCTACCCAGCGATAGTTGCTCGCCCCCGCCGCTTGGCATCATTTTGAAATCAATTCCAGTTTGAGATCCCGGAACCGCACTTCGAACTTTCCGCCGGAGTGGAGTTGCAGGGCGAGGATGCCGCATTTGGCACCGTCGGAGTCATCCCGCATCGCCAAAAACAGGAAAGAGTCGCCCTGACTTGGCTTCAGCCAGCCTTTTCTTGATGAGTGGCAGATACGCTTTCTCGATCTCAATCCCGACATACGGATGACCCTGCTGGTACGCAGCCACCAGCGTCGTTCCGGACCCGGCAAACGGATCAAGAATGACATGGTGGCCAGCACTGGGCACAAACAGATCAATCAGCTTTCGAATCAAGCCCAGCGGCTTGATCGTACAATGTGCATCGAACGACTCATCGGGGGCTTTTGAGAAGCCCTCCAAGATGTTCGATTGAAACGAGCCGTCTCTGTTGATGGCCTTGAACGGGCCTAAGCCCGACTTCTCAATGGTCTCAACATAATTGTTCTGCAACGGTTTTTGTAAAACGGCAATGGCTTCCCACTCGCATCGCAGGCATGAGTGCCAACCTTGCCATTCTGCCGCATCCTTGTGCCCCAGCTTTTTCAGCTTTTTCGTCAGGTTCAAGCCTTTCGGAATGCCGGAGTGTCGCCGGTAAACCAAGCAATCCCGCGCGTAGAACCCCGCCTCCTCCAATGCGACCTGAACATGGGCGAACGAGCGAGTGCTGCTGAAGACGGCCACCACGGCCCCCGGCTTGCACACTCGAAATACTGACTGCCCCCATTCAAGGCACCACGCCTGATAATCAACAATGTTCTCTCGGTTCCGCTCATACCATCTCTTGTTCCGAACACCACCCGCGAGGCCGCTACCGTAGGGGATGTTTTTCACGAGCGTCGAACTGTCTTTGATGCGTTCCATGCGCCGAGTAATCTCAGCGTGGTCCCACTGCCGCCCAATAAATTCATAGTTGTAGGGTGGGTCCGTGATGCAGCAGGAGATCGATTCTTCGGGAAACGTTTCCAGCACCTTACGGCAGTCACCGAGGACAACCTGATTCTCAGCCAAAGGTGTCATTGGTTTGCTCCGTCAACGGTTGATAAGAAACTCACCATTCACCTTGCAGGATTTGAGCCATGCCGCCAGATCGAATCCTGAAAGCGTTCTGATGTAGTCAAAGGTTTGCTGGCCCTGAAGAACGGTCCAGCCACCTGTCACGCAAGCTGTCATTGCGGCATTGAGGTTGTCCTCGCGAACGATCAACAGGACTGGCCGAAGTCCTCGCTGCACCAAGAGCTGGCCATACGACTTGAACTTCTTGAGCGTCCCGGAATCTCCAGAGCCAATTCGGTACTTCGTGTCGATGGCATCCGAACCGACGCAACAATCGCATGGTTCGTCCACTCCAATGCGAAGCGCAGGTGAATAGTTGCGACAGTTGTGAGACAAAAGTTGCGTCACGAGCAACTGCCAGCACATTCCCAATTCACGACCCCAATACTGGCGATTTTCGCGTTTGAGGCTCGGCGTGATCCCGAAGACATCCATCAATGGATCGGGGTCGTCGTTCTCTTCGCTGTACGTCTTGCTCGAAAACGAGTCTCGGTAGGAGCGAAGAACATGCTTGAGTTGGTCATCAAGTGAGTTGGCTTGGTTCGACATGGGCGTCCGTGCGTGAAGCCATCAGGGGAATTGCGGCAAACCGGAATACGGGATCAAGATTTCCGACCGTTTCTTTTTTTGGCACGCCATGATCGAAGATTCAAGCGTCAAGATCAAGTCGGGCAAAAGTAAAGGCTGCGTGGGTCTCGTGCCTCGACTCTCCCTCCAATTGCTCCACCCCGTCGCTCGGCGTCATTTCGAAATCAACTCCAGTTTGAGATTTCGGAACCGCACTTCGAACTTTCCGCCGGAGTGGAGTTGCAGGGCGAGGATGCCGCGTTTGGCACCGGCAGGGTCATCCAGATCGACGCACGGTTGGCCGTTGATCCATGTGCGGATTTTCCCGCCGACGGCTTCGATGCGGTAGTCGTTCCAGTCGTCTGGCTTGACGTGGGCCTCGCCCGATTTGTCCCAGAGCAGGCCGCGGCCGTGTTCTTCATACAGCTTGCCCCACCAGCCGACGCCGACGTCGGCCTGGTAGCCTTTCACTTCTGTTGGAGTCCCGGCTTTAGCCGGTCCGCCTGAAGGCGGGACTCCAACCACTTCGCTGCGGAATTGGATGCCGCTGTTTCCCGCGTTTGGGGTGAGTTTCACTTGCAGGCTGAGGCGGAAGTCGCCGGCGAGCATCTGGCTGACGAGGAATTCGTTGCGAGTCAGACCGGGACTTTTTCCCACGATCTCGCCGTTTTCAACCGACCACAATTCGGGATTCCCCTCCCAGCCGGTGAGGTCGCGGCCGTTGAACAGAGTTGCGGCGTTGTCGGACGTGGCGAGCAACGGCACTTGGCGCGGGCTGGCCAGGTAGGCGAACAGCGACCGCACTTCGCCGTCCTGAAACTGCTTCAATTGATCGTCGGGCATCATCGACTTGTCGGACTTCTGCATCTCGTCGATCTCCCCCTTCGGCACGACGATCGTTTCGTTCGCGGTGACGACGGTGACGGAGTTCGCGGTCTGCTCGCGAACGAGACCGGTGAGGACTCGGCCTTCCGTCGTCACGATCACGCTGGGGATGTACTCGCGAGCCATGACCGCGCTCGGGTCGATGATGTTGGACAGCAGGTAATCGAGGTTCGCGCGGTTCGAGCCGGTCAACTCGGGTCCGATTTTCCCGCCGACGCCGAACAGTGTGTGACACTGCTGGCACGTCTTGGCGTAGATCGCCCGGCCGAGCGACAAATCCGCTTCGGCAGCCGGCTTGGCTTCCACAAGTTGCTTGTAATGAGCGATCAGTTTGACCTTGTCCTCGGCCGTCTCGCGAGCCACGCCCCACACTTCGCCGATCCGGCGGTTGATTTCATCGTCGCGTAAATTGCGCAACTGCCGGATCAGGTCAGCCGACAGATCGGTGGGCTTGATCGGTTGGTTTTTGTCCGTCCCCGCCGCCGCCAGCATGGCTCGGGCGAAGTTGGCTCGGGCGCTGAGCGTGTTCAGCGCGTCTCGCTTTTCGGCGGGAGAGAGCGAACCGTACGTGGACAGGATGAGCGCCGGAGTTTTCGCGTCGTCGTACACGGCGAGGCCGCGTAGGGCTTCCGCTCGCAGCGCGGCATCCTTCAGCAAGCCGTGGAGCACCGGCAGCAGTTTCGCGTCCTTCGCAGCCAGCAGCGTGGCGAGGTATTCGCGGCGCTGTTCGGCCGGCGTCTTGATGTCGGCCAGTTGTTCCCGCATCTTGGTGAAAGAGGCAGGGTCACCGAACGTGACCGCGAGTGAAAATGCCAGCGTGCGAGTTTCCGCATCGCGGCTAGATGTGAGTTTTGAGGAGACATCGTTCCAACTCGCCGGCATCGGCACCTGCCGACGTCCTTTCAATCCGGCGCGAAGACCGCGCAGGATTGTCAGCCGGGTATCCTCGTCGTTCGTCTCGGCGACTTCGCGCACCAGAATGTCGAGGCTTTCCGGGGTGCCGAGCGAACCGATGCGGCGGACCATGAATTCCAGCACGAGCGGGATGTTGCCTTCGCTGGCGAGTTTGAGCGCACGTGTCAGTGCTGGAGTCCCGGCTTCGGCCGGCTGACCGCCTGAAGGCGGGACTCCAACGAGCGGTTCGGCGGCGTACCAGTACATCAGCGGCAGATTGTGATCGTCGGCATCGTTGGCCTGAGATAGCAGGCCAGTCAGGATGTCCCACCGCTGTTCGAGCGGCAGACGCTGCACGGCCGATGCGATGTAGAGCCGCACCACCGGCGATTCGTCCGCGCGCGCCAGATCGCTCAGATAGGCCAGTGTCTTTTCGGACAGTGTTCGGCGCGGGTCTCCCGACCCCGCCGGGGGATTGACCGCAGGTCTCCCGCTCGCTGGAGACCTACGGTCAGCTTCACTGGCCGGGTCAGGAGACCGGCCAGAACGTTCGTCAGGAGACCGGCCACAACAGGCGTTTTCCATCGTAAGCTGGATCGTCCACGCGCGGACCTGGTCGCTGTCGTTTTGCAGGCCAGCTTGAACGTAGTCTTCGGTCAAGCCGCCGGTGACGTGCAGTGCCCACAGCCCTCGCAAGCGGCGCGTAACTTCGTCGTGTTGGAACGCGAGCTTTGCCAGCGCGGGACGGACTTTCACGTCGAGCTTGTCGGCGGCGGCGCGTTCTTGCAGCAGACGGCGTGCGGTGCGGACATACCAGTCGTTTTGATGGAGTTGCAGGTTGACGAGGTTGAGGTCGGTCATCGCGCGAAGGCCGCCGGTTGGAGTCCCGGCTTTAGCCGGTTGTCCGTTCGCTGTCGTGTTTCCGGCCAGAGTTCGGCCGCCTGAAGGCGGGACTCCAACGTAGCTCACTTTGAAAATCCGACCATTCGACCGGTCGTGGCCGGCGACGTTTCCGTGATGGCACTGGTTGTTGTCGTACCAGTCGATCATGTACGCCTGTCCGTCGGGTCCGTAGCGCAGGTAGAGAATCTGTGACCAGAGGTCATTCGTTTTGATGAAATCGGGAGCCGCGCTGCCGATGTAGCCCGAACCGTCCGCTTCCAACAGATCTTGATTGATGCGGGCGCCGTGGATGTTGTTCATGAAGAGTTGATTGCGATATTTCGCCGGCCAGGCGCCGCCGAGGTAGATCATGGCTCCGGCGTGGGCGTGGCCGCCGCCGTTGTCGTTGGAGCGGGCGCGGTCGGCATCGTTCCATTGATTGCCGACCCAGTGACGATGTTTGGCGATCGTCGGAATGTCCGCGTACGTGTGCGGGTTGAAATGTTCGCCTCCCTGCCGGTGGTAGCGTGCTCCCTGAATCATGTGGAACAGGTGCGGGATCACGCAGCAGGAGAGGAAACACTGGCCGTGGTCATTGAAATCGACGCCCCACGGGTTGCTCGTGCCGTGCGCGAAGACGTCGAACACATGCTTCGTCGGGTGATACCGCCAGATGCCCGCGTTGAGCGGCACTCGCTGTTCGTTCGGCGTCCCCGGTTTGCCGACTCGCGAGTGCGTGAACACGCCGTGACAGCCGTACAGCCAGCCGTCCGGTCCCCAGATGAACGAGTTGAGCGTCTCGTGCGTGTCCTGATAGCCCCAGCCATCGAGCAGCACTTCGGGCGGGCCGTCTGGTTTGTCGTCACCGTCGCGGTCGGGGATGAACAGAAACTGCGGAGCCGCACCCACCCACACGCCGCCGAAGCCGACTTCAATTCCGCTCACGAGGTTGAGTTTGTCGGCGAACACCGTGCGCTTGTCGAACTTCCCATCGTTGTCCACGTCCTCGAAAATCAGGATGCGGTCCTGGGCTTTGTCCTCGGGAACTCGAACGGGGTAAGAGAATGCTTCGGCGACCCACAGCCGGCCGCGGTCGTCGATCGTCATCGCGATCGGCTGCTTGACATCCGGTTCGCCAGCGAACGCGGTGACTTTGAAACCTTCCGGCACGGTCATCGCCTGGGCCGCTTCGTCGGGAGTCAGCCCCGCGTGCGGAAACAGATCGACGACGCGCAGCGATTTCGGCGGGTCGGGGATGTACGGCTTGGTCGCGTGAAATCGAAAGTCATCAAAGTTGAGATGCCCCCAGCCGCCGCTGTGCTTGTCGACCAGCCGGATGAATATCTCCTGTCCCTGATGCTCGCGAAGATCGACGGACACTCGCTCCAAGTTTTCCGTTTCGTGTCCCGAAGCCTGCTTGATAATCTTGCCCGAGTCCTTGCGCACGATCTGAACGCACGTCGTCTCGTGCAGCCCGCCGGCCACGAGAAAGCTCGCCCACGGATGCGTGACTTTGAACGAGGCGGAAGTCAGCGTCCCTTGCGGCTTGTCGAGTCCCTTTTCGTAGGTGCCGATCCAATACTGCCCCGCGTGATCGCTCCGCATGTCGCCGCGGCGTGCGGCCACCGTGTCTCCCTTGATCGGCTGCCCGCGAAAGGCTTCACCATCGGCAACCCAGTCGCGCAGGTCGCCGGCTTCGAAGTCGAGATTGATCGGCCGGCCTTCGGCATTGACCGGCAACACGCCTTCGCCGGGCTGGACCTTGTCGGCGGTCAAGACCACGGGTGCGAACAGAACGAAGAACGAGCACAGCCAAGCGCGAGTCATCGTTGACCTCATTGGAATTGGCGGGAAACTCGATTGGCTGGTATCTTGCTGCCGATACGGCGAGATGGCAAGCTTCCGGTCGAAGTGACCTCTGGCGTGGAGACAGTTTGAGAATTGATTTGCATGCAACCGACCCAAGAATTGATCGACGACATCTATCGCGAAAAGGTGCTGCGAGCACGGCAAACGCCTCCAGAGCAGAAGGTGCAAGCCGGGCCCCGAATGTTCGAGCTCGCCTGCCAGTTGGCGATGGCAGGGATTCGGGACCGTTACCCAGACGCCGATGAGGCGCAAGTGCGGCAGATTCTGACCCGGCAATTGGCACGGGTGCGAAAGCTGGGAGATCGACGTTGAACATTGAAGACGCCACCTGGCACGTGATCGACGCACTGCACGCGGAGGGCATTCCGTTTCTGCTCGTCGGATCGTTCTCCAGCAACTACTACGGCATCTCGCGATCCACGGAAGACGCGGATCTCGTCATCGATCTGGCTGGTCGCCCGGCCGGAAGCATCAAGCAACATCTTGCCAGCGACTTTCAACTCGATCCGCAAATCTCGTTCGAGACGATCACAGGGACGACGCGAGATATCGTTCGCGTCGCCGGAACGGACTTCAAGGTGGAACTGTTTCGTTTGAGTGCTGACCCGCACGATCAGGAACGGTTTCGGCGACGACGACGCGTCCAACTCTTCGGCCGTGAAATCTGGTTCCCGACGGCCGAGGACGTCATCATCACCAAGCTCCGCTGGTGCCGCGCGAAGGATCGCTTGGACGTCGCCGATGTGATCGCCGTGCAGGGAGATGCTTTGAACTGGGACGACATTTACCACTGGTGTGACATCCACGGGACGCGTGAAGTGCTGGACGAGATTCGTCGCGATATTCCCCCGATCGACTGATCTGACACAATGCACAACGAACTCTGGCCGCGAGAGCGGGTGCTGATTCTGTTGGGGACGGGGACGAGCCACGGTGTGCCGATGATCGGCTGCCACTGCGACGTCTGCCGGTCGACGAATCCCCGGAACAATCGCACTCGCACGGGGGTCGTCATCCAAGGTCCGGACGCGAACGTGCTGATCGACACGTCACCGGAACTTCGCATTCAACTGCTTCGCGAACAGATCGACGTGGCGCAGGCCGTGCTGTACACGCACGGGCACGCCGATCACGTGTTCGGCCTCGATGATCTGCGACTGTTCGGGTACCACCTCAAGCGGCCGGTCGGCCTGTATTGCGAAGAGGCGGTTGAGGAGCACATCCGGCGGACGTTTCACTACGCGTTCACCGATCCGTATCCAAACACGCATCTTGGAGCGGTGCCCAGGCTGGAATTCCACCGCATCGCGCTGGAACCATTCGAGGTGGCAGGCCTGACGATTCACCCGATCCGGCTCTGGCACGGCAAGTTGCCGGTGCTCGGTTTCCGCGTCAACAACGTGGCTTTCTGCACCGACGTGAGTTTGATTCCCGAGGAGAGTTGGCCGCTGCTCCAAAACCTGGACGTGCTCGTGCTCGACGCCCTGCGCGAGAAGCCGCATCCGACGCATTTCGGGATCGGCCAGGCGCTGGAAGTTGTCGATCGAGTGAAACCACGACAAGCGTACTTCACGCACATCTCGCATCACCTCGACCACGACTCCACCAACGCCCGGTTGCCGCCGGGAGTGGAACTGGCTTACGATGGACTGCGAATTCCATATTGAGGTGGACAGTGAACGGTGGCGAGAGATGACTGTGCTCATCCTCACAACCGCCTCGTCAGGTTCAGTCCACCGTCCGCCATTCACCGTCCACCGTCATGCTCGACCACAGTGCCGCGATGCTGGCATTCATCAAACTGGCTGGTGTTTCCCAGTCGAAGCAGCAACTGGCGCAGCGCGACAAGTTCCTGTTGCTCGCCGCAGCGACGGCCGTTGAATCGGGATTTGACCAGGTCGCAGAACGGTGTCGACAGTTGGTTCTGGATCACAACCCGGCGCACTTGATTCACCGTTTTGAAAGTGTCCCATTCGCGATTTCCCATCCCGAGTACCAAAGCTTCCAGCGTCAACTCAAGCGGTTTTGCTCGTACGAAAAGGCCGAGCACCACCTGACGCAGCTCAAGATTGCTCCCGGCCTGCCCGGCAAGGAAGGCAACCTGAGCGTCGGCGACTACGCCTTGCTGTTGCTCGGTCACGCCAGTGATTCTGGTCCGAAATGAGGCCGTCCGAGCGGTCGTGTCCGCGTGCTGGCATCGGTCCGCCGAATCCGCTAGCCTGCCGATGAAGACACGCGAGCGGGGTCCGCACGGTATCTATCCAACCCAACTTTGAATCGTGGCGTAAGGCTGGAGGTCAGAAGTCTTCGGCCACATCAACCCGCAGCGTGAGCGAGGGCGTAGCTCGCTTACGCTGCGGGTTGGTATCGCCGGTCAAAGTACACCGGCCGGGGAAGTACATCTTCGGCAGGATGAGGAACTCACGGCCCGCCAACGCGGGCCAATCAGCACCATGCCCATCAACCCCGTCCCGATCGGATCGTATCTCTGCGGCACCGGTCAACCGTTGCTGTTCATCTGTGGGCCGTGCGTGATCGAATCGGAATCGCTCGTGCTCGAAGTCGCCAGGCGGTTGGCGGAGATTCGCGAACAGCTTGGCGTGCCGATCGTGTTCAAGTCGAGTTTCGACAAGGCGAACCGGACGAGTTATCACAGCTACCGCGGACCCGGCCTGACTGCCGGACTGGAGATTCTCGCCCGCGTGAAAGTAGTGACCGGATTGCCACTTCTCACCGACGTACATGAACCGCAGCAGGCCGAACCGGCGGCGAGCGTGTGCGACGTTTTGCAAGTTCCCGCATTTCTGGCGAGACAGACAGACCTCGTGTACGCGATCGCTTCGGCCACGGCAAAGTCGGGCGGAATCGTGAACGTGAAGAAGCCGCAGTTCACCGCACCCGAAGACATCGTCCACGCGGTCCACAAGTGTGAGGAAGCGGGCAACCCGCGCGTGCTGCTGACCGAACGCGGATCGACGTTTGGTTACGGCCGGCTGATCAACGACATGACCGCCATCCCGACCATGCAGTCGTTCGGCACTCCGGTGATTTTCGACGCCACACACAGTGTTCAAACGCCTGGCGGCAAGACGACCGGCGGGCGTCGTCACATGATCGCCACGCTGGCTCGCGCCGCCGTCGCGGCCGGCTGCGACGGCGTGTTCTTCGAAACGCACCCCCATCCCGACCAGGCGCTGAGCGACGGCCCCAACCAATTGCCACTCACCGAACTGCCAGGACTCATTCAACAACTGCTGAGAATTCGTCAGGCCATTTCTTAGTGCAGGCAGGCCGCCTGCCGTTCATTTCTCCAAGGAGTTCGTGTTGTCTTCGATTCCCAGTTCTCATTCGACCCGACGAATCGCGGTGGCGATCCTTATGGTTTGCGTGCTAGCGGTCGTCTGCTTTGGACTGTCCCGCGGCTGCACCGGCAATTCACCCCACGTCACAACCGTCCCGCTCGTCAACTCCGCTTCCACGGAATCCAACGAACAGAAATGTACCGACTTCATTCAGAGCGTGTTCGACATTTTTCGGTTGGATCGGCTGGGGATTTCGTCGAACCCGTCGGATGGTGTGGGGCTGCTCAACCAGTGGCAGCGCGACTGCGGAGCGCAGATCGTGATCGATTTTCCGACACTGGACGAATCAGCCACGCGACTGCTCACGCCGGCACAACTCGATCAACTCAAGGCCGACCGCTACTCGACTCAGGATGGCGAACGGCTGCGGGACTGCGTGTTGTTTCACAAGGTTTCGGAATACGCCGTCGGATCGGCGGACAATGACCTCGGCCGTGTGCTCAACGTGTTTGACCACGTCGTCCGCAATATCGATCTCGTCCCACAGCATTACGAAAACCTGCCGTTGACGCCGTACGAAAGTTACACGTTCGGATCGGGCACGGCCGAAGACCGAGCCTGGATATTCATTGGCATTCTGCGACAACTCAAGATCGACGCCGTGATCGTGTCACCGCGGCGGGCTGACGGCGCGGAAGTCGCCTCCGCCAGCGAATCATCTGGCAGCCCGTTCCTCGTCGGCGTGTTGCTGAACGACGAGGTCTACCTGTTTGAACCGCGGTTCGGTCTCCCCATGCGACCGGCTTCCGAGGATGCGGTCGCCGTCGCGACGCTCGCTCAAGTCCTCGCCGCGCCCGATCTGCTGAAGCAATTCGATCTGGATGCCGATCATCCGTCGCCGCACTTGGCAACCGGATTGCGCGAATCGCATCTCGAAATCGTGGGTGACCCGAGCCTCTTTTCGGCGCGGATGCGGATGTTGCAGTCACAGTTTTCCGGAACGCAATCCACCGTGCTTTCCGACCCGCTGCAAGACGTGGATGGCAATCCCGGTTTGCTCGCCCGCGTGGCGAAAGCCGGAATCAAACTTGGGCCGCCCGATTCCCTACGGCTGTGGTCGTACGCGGGATCGCAACTGACGGCGTATGCGGCACTGAACGAGGACCAGCAGGGCAAACTGTCGGGATTGAAATCGGTCTGGAACGCGCCGCGCGTGGTCGAAAACCCCGAGGCGGGTGTTCCCGTCCGTCGCCGCAAGTTGATTCACGCGCGAACAGCACACGTCGGAGGAGACTATGACGACGCGATCGTGGCTTACGGTCTGGTGCGACTCATCGGCCCCACGAGACCGGGGTCCATCGACCAGTTCGTCAACAACCAGGCGGCGGACCACGCGTTTTTCTGGAAGGGGATCTGCCAGTACGAAAAGGGAGACTTTCGCGGCGCGGTCGACACCTTCGAGAAATACCTCAAGCAATCCTCGCCCGGTTCGTGGCAGGCGGCGGGTCGCTACCAGTTGGCCCGCAGCCAGGCCGCCTCCGGAAACCTCGCCGCCGCGATCAAGACACTGGAAGCAACTCCCGAGACCGATCACCGCCGCGCCGGCCATTTGCTGCTGGCTCGTGAATGGAAACTGAAGCAGACGGAGTGAACTGCCTGTTGAGAAAGGTGGCGCGGTGAAGCCACATTTTCAAGCCGACCGGACTCGAAGACTCGGGCGAGGAAAGAGAACGTTTTCGTCCTGCAAATGCCGCCGACAGGAGTTCGCATGAAGCTCTCCAGTTTGATCCTGACCTCGCTCGTTGCCGTCCTGGCCGAATTGCCATCGACAGTCGCCGCCGACAAACCGGTTCGCCCGAATGTCCTGTTCCTGTTCGCGGACGACATGCGCTCCGATTCCATCGCCGCGCTCGGTAACCCTGTGGTGAAAACTCCGCATCTCGATTCGCTGGTGCGCCGCGGATTCGTTTTGCGGAATGCCTACTGCTTCGGCGGCAACTCGGCGGCGGTTTGCACTCCCAGCCGGAACATGATGCTGTCGGGAAACGCTTACTTTCGGTGGAAGGATTTCACGCCGCCGAGCGGGCAGGGACGACCGGGACAGATCGCGCCGGGAGAGGGACCGAATTTCCCGGTGTCGATGCGGGACGCGGGCTATGTCACGTATCACCACGGCAAAAAGGGAAACACCGCGCCGCTGATTCAGGCAAAGTTCGAGATCAACAAGTACCTCGGCAACGACCAGACCGAACGGATGAGCGGCGAACCCGGCCGCGAAATCGTGGATGACGCCATTTCGTTTGTGAAAACGAAGCGGGACGCGAGGCCGTTCTTCATGTACCTGGCCTTCGGCAATCCGCACGATCCGCGTGTCGCGGCTCAGAAATACCTGGACCAGTACGATCGCGATCGCATCCCGCTGCCAAAGAACGTGCTGCCCCTGCACCCGTTCGACAACGGCGAAATGTCCGTGCGTGACGAACAACTCCTGCCGTGGCCACGCATCGACGCCGACCTCCGCCGCACGCATCACGAATACTACTCGACGATCACCGCGCTCGATTCACACATCGGCCGGCTGATCGACACGTTGAAACAAACCGGTCAGCTCGACAACACACTCGTCGTTTTCTTGGCCGATCAGGGGATCGCGATCGGCAGCCACGGCCTGCTTGGCAAGCAAAGCCTGTACGACGACGCGATGAAAGCTCCGCTGATCTTCGCCGGTCCCGGTATTTCGCGAGGCGAAAGCGATGCACTCGTGCATCTGTTCGACATTTACCCCACCGTCTGCGATCTTGTCGGCGGCGGTCGGCCCGCAGGAATTGACGGGATTAGCTTCAAGCCGGTCCTCGACGGGCAGTCGAAGACGGCTCGCGGCGAACTCCTGCTCAGTTACCGTGACGTGCAGCGAAGCCTGCGCGATCCGCGCTGGAAACTGATCCGCTACCCGCAGGTCAACGTGACACAGCTTTTCGATTTGGAAATCGATCCCGACGAAATGCACAACCTTGCCGAAGAGCCGGCGCACGCGACTCGCATCCAACAGATGCTCGCACGGCTCAAGCAACAGCAGGCGAAGTTTGGTGACGACCTGCCGCTGACCGTGCCCAAACCCAAGCCAGCGAAATGGACGCCGACGACGTAGTCGTAGTCCGGACGCCCTCGTCCGGCCGAGGGCGTCCGGACCACAGGAGACCACCCTGCCAGGAATGATCGTCGCTCCGCAACCGCTGGCTGTCGAAGCCGGCGCCGTGATGCTGAAGTCTGGCGGAAACGCCTTCGATGCGGCGCTGACGTGTGCGGCGATGCAGTTTCTGCTCGATCCGCACTCGTGCGGCGTGGGCGGGTATCTCGTGATGACCTACCACCTGGCCGGCCAATGTCAGCCGCAGCCGATTCTCGACGCCCCCGCGATCGCCGGGTCGCTCGTCACGCCGGCGATGTGGGAATCGTCGGTCCTCAAACCGAACCCCGACGGCTGGGGTTACTTTTTGAAAGGGAAGGTGAACGACGACGGCTACTTGTCGATCTGCACGCCGGGGATGGTGCGGGGGATGCAGACGATCCACAAGAAGTTTTGCACGCGAGCGTGGGGCGATCTGCTGGCACCGGCGATCCGTCTCGCGCACGAAGGCTGGACGGTCGGCGAGCATCTGGCGCAGCGGTGGTTGGACACACCGTCGTATCCCGAGGGTTCCTCGTCGTATCAGAAATTGCTGGTG
>JACRIH010000345.1 GCA_016235885.1 Planctomycetales bacterium
ATCTTTTCGTTTGAATGCTCGAGTGTGATCCAACCCCCAGGTGTTTCGAATTCCTTCCTACCATAGACCTCGGTCCACTCTCGATAGGCCGATTCCCAAGCTTCACGAGTGGTCTCACCAAAGAGTCCGTCCGACTGCAAGGCAGCGGCGTAGTCAAAGTCCGCACGAGCCGGGTAGGACTGGAACAGCGCTCCCGCCATGATGTGTTCTTGGATGCCGTAGGTTCGCTCGACTTCAATGGATTTCTGGAAGTGAATCTTTGCCACCTGGTAGTTGTCGAGGCCTTGAGGGTTGATCTGATCGTCAAGCCCACTGGGGAAGTCCGTCTTGTTGGGGTCGGATTTGAAAAATCGACGGAATTGCGCCTTCTCATCCGACCGCCCGATCTTCTTTCCGTAGGTGTCGCCGACATCCCAATACAATTCGGGGTTCCTGAAATTCTGACTGATTCCGCGCTTGTAGAATTTCAGTCCTTCCTTGACCCAATAATAACGGTCTGCGACAGCATCCCATTCTGCGGAGACGTTGTACGCGAGGTTCCAGCCCTGGTGCCGCCACACTTTGAGGAAGTGTGGTTGTAGCTTGATGATCGACTCGGTCGTGGCTTTCACCTCGGCCCAGTTCTTGGTCTTCTGCTGGTGAATCATGTCCAGCCACAACAGATTGGTGGCCACGCCGCGCATGCCGAGAAGGACGAGATTCATCGTGGCCCCCTCGGGAGGCACATCTCCGAGCGTCGATTCGTCCAAATAATGCTCGGTTCGCAAGCGGGCCAGCTTGCCCCCGTCTTGTCCCTTGGCTTTGGGAAGCCCCAACGCCACGATCGGGAAGAACAACAGGACGATGCCGGAGAAATAAATGTACTTTCGCTGCTGTGAACTGAACTTGTTCATTTGGCCTCCAACTCTCGAAGTTTGAGCGAGAAGTACCCGACCACGATCCACGGAACGGCGTACCCGAGCGTGGTGGCCAGGCCTCGCAATAGAGCCACGTCGAATGGGACATCGAACCCATTGGCAACGTACTCAGCCAGATTGAAGATCCGGAAATCCGGAATGATGTACTGCACGGCAGCGATCAGCTTGATGATTCCACCATCAATAAACTGCACGACGCGAGTACCGAACGAATCCTCCAACGGAACGCTGGGTGTAATGTGTGCGATGATTCGCCAGATCGATTCAAATGGCCCCCCACCCTGCCACGTGGTTCCCGGTGCCAGCTCGATTTTTCCGGTCAACTCGCCCATGAAATTGTGAGCCATCCGTCCGAAGCCCCACATGGCCGCGGTGAACAGGGTGGCCACCGGTCCCTTGGCAAAGCAACTCGCCATGACCCCCATGACGGTGAGCATGACCATCATCATCCAGATGCCGGCCACGCCTTTTGTGTAGCTGACAAAAAACGGTCGATCGGGAGTGCGAAGGAACAGGTCGGGCCGCGCCATGCCGAGATACTGCCCCGGCGTGATGCACTGGGCGTGGACCTCCAGGGTGCCATCTGCGATCAGATCGCGAAGCAGATCGACGTCCTTGTCGTCTTCATCTTTTAGTTGCCGCGGTATCTTGATCCGGTTTCCGCGAAACTCGCGGACCTCAAATGGTTTGAGGGAGGCCCGCAGTTTCTTGGCCTCGTTCACCAGCGTGAACTGACACATGATTCCGCGTTCGATGTTTCCCTTGTGAATGCGGAACACCTGAAATGCCGACTCCAATTCGATCTCCTGAGTGTCGGCGGGAATTCGCGACGTTAACCTCTCGAACCGGTAAATCGCCCGCGCCTGTGAGTTGCCTTCGATGTAGCTGCGGAACATATATTCGTCACCCGTGTTGATCCCCGTGGCCTCGGGCTTTCCATCGCGACCGATGAAGCGAAAACGCCGCTGGGACCATTCGTCTTTGGCATCTGGCGGATCGGGGGCCACCCAAATGGGGACGCGGGCCGTGAGCATTTCGCGTGCGGCGGGCGGGAGCTGGCGGATGATCCAGATGTACCCAATCCCTCCCACGAGAAACAGGATCAGCGACGCCACGGCACCAATTCCCAAGATGCGGCCGAAGACAA
This sequence comes from Planctomycetales bacterium, assembly GCA_016235885.1. GTDB lineage: Bacteria > Planctomycetota > Planctomycetia > Planctomycetales > Planctomycetaceae > JACRIH01. The sequence goes on from JACRIH010000345.1 coordinate 2,065, forward strand.
TCTCATTCCGGCGCACCGGCTTCGTCACCACGGTATGCAGAGATCGCGCTTTGATGTCGTCCGGCAAACTCCAGCACGAGAGCAGCAACGACACGGGCAGCATCACCCAACTCAATGTCCTGAGCACAAAGCTGACGTGTTCGCGGATGCGAAGTTCGGGGTCTTCATTGGAGTTTGGCAGGAACCAGCCGGCGAACAAGAACAGCGCCAGAAAAACGTAGAACACGTAGAGAGTTTTCTTTCGGAACGCCTCGCGAATGGCCAGCACCGTCAACGCACCGACGCGGCGGGGCGAAGTCTTCGCAAAATCGGTCGCGCCCGCGACAAGCTGTTGCAGGACGAACAGTGGTCCGGTCAGTCCCATGGTCGCCAGCGAAATCGCGGTGGTGGTGATCAGGATCACCACCAGCAATGCACCGCAGACTCCCAGCCAATGCAGCAGGCCGGCGACAACATCAAAAGGCAATTGGTCAAAAGTGAGCATGGAATGAATTACCGATGAGTCTCGAAGGAATCAGATTGTCAGCTCGTGAATCTCGCGTGTTGAGATCGGCAATCGCCGGTGACTCTGGCTCGCGTGGCCGATCTGCGTGACTCGATGCAGCGGAGCAGTTGTCAATTCGACTTGGACGGTTGCGGTGTTGTCCCCGGCGGTACATACCGCTGGCCGGGCCGCGCCGCGCTCTCGCGAACCGTCTTGATAAACAAGTCTTCCAGGCTCGTCGTCGGATGATCGATTTCGAATTTGGCCCCGTGTTTCGTCAGCACGGCTTCGACATCCTTGATCGCCTGCTCGGACAACCGCGACGCCCGGATTTGCGTGACGTCCTGTTCCTTGAGCAGTTCGTCAACGCGGCCAAACACTTTCAATTCGCCGCCGTCGAGGATCGCGATCCGGTCGCACACGTCCTGCACGTCCGCCAGCAGATGGCTGCACATCAGGACCGTCTTGCCTTCTTCCTTCAACTTGACGATCAGGTCTTTCATGTCCCGCGACCCGATGGGATCGAGACCGCTGGTCGGTTCGTCCAGCAGGATCAGATCGGGATCGTTGATCAACGCCTGAGCCAGCCCGATGCGGCGGGTCATGCCCTTCGAGTACTCGCGGAGTTGCCGTTTTCGGGCCGCTTGCAACCCAACCCGTTCTATGAGTTGCTTGGCCCGGTCGCGGCGCACGTTCGCGGGCATGTTGAACAGCCGACCGTAAAAGTCGAGCGTTTCCTCGGCGTTCAGGAACCGGTACAGATACGACTCCTCGGGCAGATAGCCGATCCGCTCGTTCGTGTTCACATCGCCCGCCGGGTTGCCAAGAATCGACACTTCCCCTTCGGACGGGAATAGCAACCCCAGCATGAGCTTGATCGAAGTTGTCTTCCCCGACCCGTTCGGACCCAGCAGTCCAAACACTTCTCCCTTGCGCACGTCCAGAGTCAATGAGTTCAGTGCCCGGACTTTTTTGCGACCCCAAAAGTCGCGGTAAATTTTGGTCAGATTCCGCGTCTGAATGACGACCTCGGTGTTCATGACAGTCCTTGAGAATACAGTGCGAAACAAAAGATGAGATTGTTGAGTGACCCACCATACGAAGCTGACAGGCCCGCGCGTTGGAACGATTTCACATCACGCGGGAAAACTAATGTAAAGGCGGGGCTGAGGCGTTGCAAGCGCCGGGGTCCCGTCGCAGCGAAGTGGTCGGATCGCTGCCCAATCGACCGCTGCAACCGGACCAGCACCCGTAGTCCGGACCCCTTGGTCCGGACGAAGTCGGCGATGACGGTGACGATCGGACTCGTCGGGACCCAGGGGTCCGGACTACGTCACCACAATTCCGACTGGCCCGTCGATGCGATGACCGATCGCCGCATCAACTCGCCGCGCGGTCTCATCGAGAAAAGCTCTCGTCGGACGAAATCCGATCCGGTGGACTCCGCCTCGCAGCAGTACCAGGTCCGCCCGTTCCGGCATCACGCCCAGCCATTGCTCGAGCGCCAGGCAGTAAACTCCAAGCTGAAACGAGTATTCGCGCAGTCGAGTCTCCGCATCAGTGGGCGATCTCAACATGATCGATTTGTAGTCGAGGATTGCCCAGGTTCCCTGATCGGTTTGATATGCACAGTCGATCGTGCCAGAAATCAAATGCGTCGGCCCGCTGCCCGACGACTTCGGCCAGCGCAAACCAAAGTCCAGTTCTCGAAAACACCGCCGCGATCGGGCGAGTTCCACCGCCAGCGGTGATCGCAGAAATCCACGGACCATCAATTCCGCAGAATCGCGCATTACCGTCGACAACTCAGCCGTCCCGTGGTCCCAGCATGCGTCGATGCTGATCCGCGGCGATGCAAAGTCAATCCGCTCCAACACCGCGTGAACCAGCGTCCCGAGTTGCTTGTGATCGACTTCGGATTTCACATCGGTAACGATTTCCGAGTGGCTGGGGTCGAGTGCAACAAGCTCCCAGTCCAGTGCCGCGAGGTCACACTCGCCGTCATCGACCTGATCCAGCACCGACACCGAAAACGTGCGCGAAGCCGCCGCGTCCGGCCGCAACTTTTCGAGCAGGCGCGGCAGCGGAATTGGCTCCGCTCGCGCAACCGCGTCGCAAAATGAACCAACACCCCCCCGAGCGCGACCGCTCCCCTCTCCCTCTTCGGGGTAGGGGGGCTGGGGGCGAGGAGCGATTGTCCCCAGGCTCACCATCGGTCTCGACACATGCACGCGAATCCCCGGCACGTCGCCGAGCGATCGACCCGGACTCACAAACTCCCCCGTCATCGCGTCCGCCTTTGGCAACCCAGTCCGCAGATCGAACCGCGACGCCAGCAAGGTCATCCACACCGACGACACCTTGTCGATATCCTTCAAGCCCGCCGACAGAATCAAATGGTCGGCCGCGCGCGTGGTGGCCACGTACAGCAGCCGAACAAACTCCGCCTCGTCGGCGTCTCGTTCCGCGATCTCGAACATCCGCCGTCCAATGTTCTCCGGCTTGCGACCAAACTTCTCGGGCACGTTCACCAGCGGTCCCAACTCCGAATCGAACCGCACTCGCGATGTGTTGCCAGCATCGTCCTTCCGATCCATGTCAGCCACGATCACGATTGGAAACTCCAACCCCTTCGACTGATGAATCGACATCAACCGTACGACGTTGCTCGCCTCAGGGTGGATCGCCGCCAATTCCTCCTTCGCCTCATCGGCCATCGCGTCTTCAAGCCGCCCCACAAATTCCGACAGCCCAAACATCCCGCTGTGATCCAACTCGCGAGCCATCTCGACCAGCTTCCGCAGGTTGGCGAGCTTTCGCGGCCCGAGAAACTCCAGCAACAGCGACGCATCATACCCCGTGCGATCCAGCGCCAGGTTGAGCAACCCCGCCACCGGCATCCGCCCGCGTTCACCCTCCAATTCCGCAAGCACTCGCGCCGCATGTGCGATTCGATCCCGCTGTTCCTCCGGCAGATCATCCGGCGGCACCCCATCCAAAGCGTCGCGTAGCGACGCGCACGTCCTCCCCCTCCCCCCCGAAGGGGGAGAGGGGGCCGGGGGGTGAGGGGCGATTTTCCCCGAGCACTGCTCCGCAATCGTCAGCAGTGAATCATCCGACAGCCCGAAAAACGGCGACCGCAAAATGCCCGCGAGGCTGACTGAATCGTCGCGGTCCAGCAGGAACCGGCAAAGATTGATGAGGTCGAAAATCTCCTGCTGCGCGAAGAACGCCCGACCACCGACGAGGTAGTACGCCAGCCCCGCATCGCGCAACGCGGCCTCGTAGAATTGGACATTCGTTAGCGCTCGGAACAGGATCACAATGTCCCCCGGTTGCGCCATCCGCAACCGCGCCGCGCCCGTGGCCGGATCTTTCTCGCGAACTCGCGGCACGCCGTCGGTCAGAATCTCTCGTACCCGCGCGGCAATCCATTCCGCCTCGCGCCGCCGCAAATCATCGGCTGACTCTCTAGGACTCCCCTCTCCCCCCTGGGGAGAGGGATTTTCGCGGGAGGTGATGGGGGCAGGCAATGCATCGGTCTCCGCGAACAAGAACTCAATCGACGGCTCGTCAGTCGCGAGTTGCTCGTGATGCGGCACGAGCGGTTCATACGCGTCCCCAATCACGCCGTCGAAAAGCGAGTTCACGAATTGAAGCACGACCGGCTGGCTGCGGAAATTCCGGCTGAGCGGCAACCGACCGCGTTCGTCCAGTTCGCCGCGCAGCGCATCGAACACGGCGGGGTCCGCCCGCCGGAATCGGTAGATCGACTGCTTGGCATCTCCCACGAAAAACAACTTGCCGTGCGACACGTCGCCGCCGCAAAGATGCCGCACGATCTCCGCCTGAACCGGGTCGGTGTCTTGAAACTCGTCCACCATCAGCAGCGCGATGCCGCTCGACACGCGATTCCGAACCGACGGATGATCGCGCAGCAGGTCGCGAGTCAGCAGCAACAGGTCATCGAAATCGAGCAACCCGGCCCGTTGCTTTTCGCGGGTGTACCGTTCGACCGCGTGCTTCGCCACGTGCAGCGTCATCAACCCCACCGTCGCGGCCGTCGTCGCATCTTCGGGCGTAATGGACGCCTGGCCCAGCACTGCGTCGATTTCTTTGCGAAGTCCCTGCAGCGCTTGCTTGACCTGCTCGTAGACGTCCGGATCGGACCAATGCTTCGCTGTCCCCGCCCCCTTGACCATCGTCCCTTCACGCAGCGACTCCAGCGTCGCGACCGGATCGGCCACGTCCGGTGGATTCGTCAGCAATTCCAACACGATGGCCCGACGCTCCCGCATCACGTCGTGAGTCGACTCGTGCGCCGCGAGCAATCGCACCACACAGCGTGCCTCGTCCGAATCCCACAGGCGACGCAGCAACTCGGGCACCGTTCGCGTTCGCCAGCGGTCGAGCCACTGTTGTACCAGCACGCTAGGCGTCATTCCGTCCCACGCCGCGAAGTCGATTCGGAATCGGTCCACGACCAGCTTGCGCGCGATCTCCTCGGTCCCTTCCAATCCGAATTCCAACACGAGTTCCATCGCGTCCGGGTTTCGTTCGGCCAACAGACTGCGGACCGATTCGCCGACGGTTTTCCGGAGGAACGACGTGGTCGTGGCCGGATCGAGCAACCCGAATCGCGGATCGAGGCCCGCTTCGACGGCATGCGATCGCAGCAACCCGGCACAGAACGCGTGGATCGTGCTGATCCTTGCCCCGTCGATCTCGCGCACCAACTGCTGCCAGTGCGCGACTTGTTCGTCCGGACACTGCTGCAACCGGTGCCGACACTCGGCACGAATCCGATCCCGCATCTCGCGCGCCGCCCGTTCGGTGAACGTGATCGCGACAAGGCGAGAAAGCGGCGAGTGCTGAGTGCTGAGTGCCGAGTACTGAGTACTGAGTACTGAGTACTCAGTACTCGGTACTGAGTTCGAGGTGCTGAGCGACGCTGCTGGACCGGCTGCATCGTGTTCCAAGTGAGCGAGAAACCGCTGCGTGAGCACAAACGTCTTTCCGCACCCCGCCCCCGCCGACAGCCCAACCGACACGTCTCGCGTATGAATCGCGGCATGCTGCTGGTGTGTCAGCCCCGTCGGCTCCCGTTTCGTTGTTGGTCGCCCCCTCACACCGTTTTCATTTTGCTGTTCTCCATTCTCCATTCTCAATTCTCCATTCTCAATTCCCATCCCACACCTTCCCCAACGCTTCCTCCACCGGCCGAATCTGGTTCACCCGGCAGACTGTGTTGAACGGACAATTCGCCGTGCAACCAT
>JACRIH010000337.1 GCA_016235885.1 Planctomycetales bacterium
GCCGACCTCGACTTGCACGGGGACGTTGGTGGCTCGGTTGGCGAGGGCGGGATACCACACGCGGACTTCGTAGCGGCCGGCGGTGGGGACCTTCATGACAAACCGAGCCGACTTCTCCCCCTTGCTGTCGTTGTTGTCGTGGCGGTAGCCGCTGCCGACGTAGCCGCCGGTCGAACTGCTCGTGAGCCAGTTGCCGGTGAATTCGGCGTCATCATCGTCGAGGACGAGGCCGGGGAGTTTCTTCGGGTCGGGACCGGGCTGGCCGCCCGATCCGCCACCCGACTTGGAGCCGGTCCAGTCGAGGATTTGTCCGTCCGCCAGCAACCGCTCGCGGAGCTTGGCGTAGTCCACGCGCTGCACGCTCGTCCCCGCTTCGATCGCCAGCACGGCGGCCGTGGCGGTGGACTGGCCGAGCACCATGAACACCGGTTCCATCCGGATCGAACCGTACGAAATGTGCGAGGCCGACAGGCAGACCGGCACGAGCAGGTTGGCGCATTCGGTTTCCTTCGGCCGCAGCGAGCGATACGCAATCGGGTACGGCGGGAAGCCGCCGACCTGCACGTCTCCCTCGTTCCACACGCGGCCGTCCTTCGCGTACCGCCGGATGTTGTGCGAATCCATCGTGTAGGCCGCCAGCCCGACCGGGTCTTCGGCGACGGTTCGCCCCTGGCAGTTGTGCTGCGTCATCACGTATTCCGAAATCAGCCGCCGCGCCTCACGCACGTAGAGTTGATGCGGCCAGTTGTCGTGATCCACAAACTCATCCTTCGCCAGCCCGAGTCGCTGGAAATGTTCGCGCATCTTCTCGGGGACTCGCGGATGGTTGGCGAGCGTCCACAGCAGCCCCTGCTGGTACGACACGTGATCGCGGAAGATTCTGTCGCGCGTGGCGTAGTCGCCGTCGGGGTAGTCGTAATTGGCTCCGATGTGGTCGGTGCTGATGGCGAAGTTGTTGTTCGTGTCCGTCTTGCGATTGGGCATGAAGATGGGATTCCACGGAATGCGACTGTCGCCCGCTTCGCAATTGCGGAGCAGCAATTCGTACCGCCGCTCGTCGTATCCCGCCGGCTTCGGCCACGCCCGGCGATTCTCCGGCACGTCCGTCGTGCAGACGCGGAAGTTGTACGTCTGCACCAGCCGATCCCCCGTCCCGTCCGGTTCCGGCAGGCCGGGTTGAATCAGCGGCAGCAAGCCACTCGACGGATCGCCCGGCTTCACAAACGGATCGACCGCCTTGATGAACTGATGATGAATCGAGTTCTTGACCTGCACGCCGTTCAGCGTCTCGCCGTACTTCGCATTCGCCTCGCGACCAACGTGGTACGACACGCCCGCCTTGGCCATCAGGTCCCCTTCGTAGGTCGCGTCAATGAACATCTTGCCGGCGAATGTCTTTCCGCTCTCCATCCGGATCGAAACGATGCGTCCGTCCCGCATCACCACGCCATCCTTCAAATTCAACCGCTCGTTCTCGATCAGCTCGATCGTTCGGCTCTCGCGGACGAGAACGCCAGGCAAGATGGGGTTGGCGAGCATCTCGCGAAAGATTTTTTCCGCGACCTTCGGTTCGAACGTCCACTTGGCCGACCGACCGGTCTTCGTCGCCACCGCATCGTTGCCCCGTTCCTGTCCGGCGAGGTTGGCCAAATCCGTCGGCTTCTGCCACGTCCACGCTTCGGGCTGGGAATAGTGTTTGTGAACCCGCTCGTAGAACTCGCGCGACACGCCGCCGATGGCTCCCTTGTTCCCGATGTCCGTCGCCCCCAACCCACCGGACGTCAGCCCACCGATGTGCGTTCCCGGTTCGATGAGAATCACGCTCTTCCCCATCCGCGCGACTTGCACCGCCGCCGCCACGCCGCCGGATGTGCCGCCGTACACGACGACATCGAATTCCCGAGCCTGATCTCTCGTTCCCGCCTGCTCCACGCCGAATGCCGATCCACAGCCATCTGGTCTCGCGCTCAACAAAATCAACGCGGCGGCCATTCCGACACTCAGACCAAACCATCGACGATGTGGAAGCATGACATAGTCCTTTCAAAAACGGCAATTGACCGGCCAGTGCGACGGAGTGCTGAGTACTCGGTACTGAGTACTCCGTACTCGGTATTGAGTACTCAGTACAGCGGACGAGTTGGTCTGGCAAGCGTAACGGTCGCTCATGAAACCCGGAACCATTGTTTGTCGCCGGCACGCGATCATGCGATCTCTGGCGACTCCGTCAGTGATTTTGTGCAGAGTGTCGGATATCCTGTCGATCAGGTGGGGTCTGCGTTCTGTCGTTTATTGGGACACAGGTTGATGTTTGCGCTAACTTCGGGATTCCTCGTGAGCGGCAAGGCGCTAGCCGCCGGTGTGTTCAGCAGACCGGCGGCTCGCGCCTTGCCGCTCACAAAGACGTTCTCGCAAACATCAACCTGTGTCCCAATAATCCGGAGCCAGCGATGAACCACGTCCGGTTCGTCAACACGAGGCGTTCATGTCCAGTGCGTCTGCCATTGAGACGACCGAAACGAGAATCCCGCAGCGGGACAGGCTCGCGAAATGGATCGTCGGCCTGTGTGGCTTGCTGCTGATCGGCGGGATGCTGTATCGGTCACCCTTTGTGCGCGACGTGACGGTGCGTTGCCTGGGGAAGATCGGTGCGCCGGCGGTGCCACTGATCCGCGGGGCACTGGCCGACGAGAGCCAACTTGTCCGAGTCGCGGCACTCGAAACCCTGTGTCAACTGGGCGCGGACGCCGCGCCTTCGTTGGTGCGGTCCCTCAAGCACAAGCACGCGGGGACGCGGGCACTGTCCGCGTTTGCTCTCGCGACCATTGGCCCCGATGCCTCGGCGGCGGCTTCCGCTTTGATCGACGCGGCAGGAGATCCGGATGCGAAGGTGCGAGCGAATGTGGCTCAGGCGTTGGGGACGATCGGTGCCGATCCAGCGGCAGCGATTCCTGTGCTTCTCCCGGGCCTCAAGGATTCGGACAGCCGAGTTCGCGAACAGGCCGCTGGTGCTCTGGCCTTGTTGGGAATTGCCGCCGAGGGCGTTGTCCCTGCGCTCGCGATTGCATTGAGTGACGCGGAACCCAACGTCCGCCTGCGCGCCGCTGAGGCCTTGGCGCGGATGGGACCAGCGGTTGAAGCAGTCCTTCCGAATCTCATCCAGGCGCTGGCCGATCCGATTGTCGGCGTGCGATTCAGCGCTGTCGAAGCCCTGCAACCGCTTGGCTCACGGGCACGGTCCGCTGTACCGGCATTGATCCGCACGCTCGGCGATTCGGATTCTTGCGTGCGCTCGAAGGCCATCGAAGCTCTGCAACAGATCGGCCCATTGGCACGCGAGACCATCCCCGCGTTAAGCCAGGCGCTCAACGATCCCGACTCGCGAGTGCGAGATTATGCTGCCGAAGCACTGGAGCAGATCAAGGCAATCAGTGATCGAGCGCCAAAGTAGGAGTAAACATTCGGCTGATTGACGACTTGTTCACCGTGCCAGCGGCAGCGACCACGGCACGACACGCAAGGCCATGACGACGTGAGCCGCAAACAAAACCAGCAGCACGAGCGTCGCGGGAATGTGAACGATCAGCCAGCCGTGCAGCCAGCGGTGCAACCTCCGCTGAAGTTCAAACTGCCGCCGCTCGTCGCAGCACGATTCGAGTTGGCCCAGCGCCGGATGCAGATCGTCGGGCAGGCTGGCTCGCAATTGGGAGAACACGCCGCGGGCGCGGGCTTCGTTGCCGAGCGATCCGAGGCAGAGCGAACGATCATCCAGAAATGGCCGGACTTCACCGAGGTAGAACGTCCGCACTTCGTCGGTCCGCGCGTTGGGTGGCGACGGCGCAGAGGTCAGTGCCGGAGATGGACTTTTCGGTGGAATTGGTTTGGCAACGGTCGATGGTTCCGGAGGCGTCTTTCGAGCGACACTGGTCGCAGTCGGTGTTGGTGCAGGGACAGCATCACCGGCAGCGACGCGCTTGGCCGCAGCGGCAGCTCGCATCTGTTCGATCTTGGACAGTGGTTTCTCCGACGGTTCGACAACGGATGCGGGTGACACCGGCGCGGCAGATGGCGACGGAACGGGTGCGGTCGCGGGCGCGGCACTGGGAACGACAGCCGATTTCAGAGCCAGTTTGGCGGCTGCCGCGGCGCGCATCTGTTCGACTTTGGACATTGGTTTGGCCGCAGGTTCTGACACAGTGGCGGGTGATTCCGGTGGCGTCGCGGGCGCAGCGGTGGAGTCGGCAAGGGGCGCGGGATTGGGAACGTCGACCGGTTGTTGAGCGCGCTTCGCCGCGGCGGCGGCTCGCATTTGTTCGATCTTCGATAATGGCTTCGCATCAGTGGGCGCGGGAGCAACTGCTGGCTGAGTGCCATCGGACGGAGTCGTCGGATTGGGAGAGGCAGGAGACATCGGGGCGGGCATCGGTTCTGCAGTTGTCTCCGAGCCTGCCTTGGCTGGGGTTTTGTCCGGCATCGTCATCTCGGACTGACCGTTGGCACCCGGCAAAACGTAGATCGCACCCAGGAACTTTTGGAGGTCTTCTTCTTCCTTCCCATTGCGGAGTTTGCCGAGCAAATACGCAAGGTCTTCGGCCACGCCACGGACGGGGGTGCAGTCCACGTCCAGTCTCCCAGCCAATTCCGCCACGAGCTTGTCGGATTCGACGAGCAGCCAGCGGCAGCGGTTGGGAATCTGTTCGCCGAACGTTTCGATTGGAACGCGGACCGTCATCCAGCGCGGCAGGAGTTGCTGGAGGATCAGGCCGTAAACACCACTGACGATCACGATGGCGAACGTGATCCACAACAAGTTTTCGAGCAACCCACCCCAGCCGAACCCGCTGTGAAACAGAATCAGCGGGACACTCAGCAGCCCGAGCCAAATGTGTCCGCGCAGCCAGAACTGCGCAGAACCGATTTGCCACGTCGGAATACGCTTTCTCGCAGCCAGCAACCCAGCCAGGATCATGCACGACGAGCCGACGATGCCGAACGCCAGTCCGATCAGGCTGCCACCCGTGACACCGTGCGGAGAATGAGTCGCCTCGCGCACGTAGACCACAATCGCGGCGATCAGGATCGCCGTGGACAGCATGGCCCAGGTGCGGTGGGATTTGTCGATGAGCATTTCAGGAAGAATTGTTGACTGTTAGCGAATGGTTGGGGGCTCGCTGCGCTCGACCCCAGCCACCCGACTGACCTACCATCCACCAACCACGTTTCCTCACCGCTCCGTCTTCACAAAAAACTCCCGTGCGTTCACGCGGTGCGCCGCGTCGTGCGGGCAAGCGTAAACGCAGGCTGGACTGCCGCTCCACGTGGAACTGCACAGGTCACACACGACCGCTTGCTGCGAGACCGGTTTCAGCGTGGCACCGGCTTCCAGCGAATCGAGCTTGAGCTGTGGGAGGTCGGTCAACTCCAGCGGCTTCACCAGCGAGTTCATTTGGATCGAACCGTACGGACACTGATTCGCGCACAGTTCACAGCCGATGCACCAGTCGGCGATGCGGATTTCGCCGTTCTCGCCACGATTGATCGCCCCCACGGGGCAGCCGATCATGCACACGGGGTCGAGGCACGAGCGACACGTCAGCGGCACGAGGTAGCCTTCGAATCGCGGGCCGTCGAGGTACAGCCGCGTCCGGCCGTCGTCGTGGGCTGACACACACGCGTCGACGCAGGCTCCACAACGGGTGCAACTGTCGAGATCGATCAGCATCAACCGCTGCCCCTGCACCAACCCGAGTTGTTCGAACTCCGGCGTTTGGCTGGCGACATGGGCGAGGTCGGCGACTGACTTTTTCATGGCCGATGCCGACCGCGCCTGTCGAGTCGCGATCACCGTGTCCACTCGACGACTGAGGTTAGATGACGATCGAACCAGCTCGCGAAACACGTCCGCGCGAATCTTCACGAGTTCCACCCGTGACGGCACCGCCCCGCGCTTCTCGGATGCATGTTCCTGCCCGCTGTCCGGATGATCGAACGCAATGCACGTCGCGCTCCGCGGCTTGTCGAGCATCACCCCGATTTCACCGATGAAGTCGCCTCGACCGAGGTACGCGAGCGTCCGCCGCATGCCGGTCGTTGCGTTCGCGACCACTTTGACCAACCCACTGCGGATCACGTAAAAGCAGTCGGACGGCTGGCCTTCCTCGAAGATGGTCGCTCCGGATTTGAATTCGACCAATTCGACCGACTGCTTCAGCCGCGCGAACTCGGCGTCGCTGAGTTCCCGGAATATCGACAGCCGTCGCAGGTGTGATTCGAGGACGCGGCGGCGATAGACGTCGTCCATGCGCTGCTGGTATCCGGCGTCGCCATGCAAAATGTCGAGCACGTTTCGCAGCAGTTCGAGCAGGTAGCAATCCTGGTCCACGACGATCGTGGCCGATCGGGGCGCCCGGTTGACGCAGCTCATTTCGCCGAACAATTCTCCCGCGTACATTTTCGCCGTCAGGGATTTGGTGTCGATGTCGGTTGGTCCGTCGATCGGAATCGATTCCGGCAACGGCTCGCGCACCGACTTGCCGCGAAACAGTCCGACGAGTCGGCTGAGCAGACTGCGCCGGCGGCCCCCCTCCAAATCAACCAGCAGTTTCGCGGTGACGACCGGCTGTGCGGAGACTGTCCCCTCTCCCTCGGGGGGCAGCGGCACGCGTGGAGTTTGACGCGAGATGGAGTCGACTTCGCGCCACAGATCACTCGCCCGCCGTTCCAAATCGGCTGTCAACTGATCGCGAAACCGTCGATCGAGTTCGTCCGTCAATTCGCCTCGACGGCGGGTATCGAGCACCTGCGTGACTGCGGCAAACTGCGATTCTCGCAGCCGAACGATGTCGTCCGGTCGCAGGATGTAGAACGCAGTCGCTCCGGCTTCCCCCTGCTCGCACACGACCTCCCCGGCTCGAAATCGACGCAGCACGACCGATCCCGGCAGCTTCTTGAACGGCGGCAGTTTCTTCAGCCCGGTGAACAGCGAACACGCAGCGAGTTCCTCCGCCGTCAGGCGTTCGTCGCCGGGGCGCAGTTTGAAGTCGACCGGCAGGTTAGCTTGGACTTCGGCCATCGGTTGGGTTGTGGGGATTCTGAAATGCCGTTGTCAAAAACCACGAAGGCACAAAGTCGCGAAGACGTCACAAAGATGCAAGGTACCGCTGCCCGTCCTGCTTCGTGCCGTCCTTCGTGTCTTCGAGTCTTTGTGGTTTGCCGACGGATGGACCATGTGGAATTCCACTGTCCCAGTTTGTAACATCGAGCCGACTTGAAGTCACGGGAGCCAAGAATGATCGCGGGTACGAACGACGGAATAATCAGCGAGATCGCCGCGAAAATCGAGGCGGGGGGGCGGGTCACGTTTGACGAGGGGGTGATCCTCGCCGAACAGGCTGATCTGCTGGAGTTGGGCCGGCTGGCGAATCGGGTCCGCGAGCGAAAGAATGGGAATTTCGCGTACTACAACACCAACATCCACCTCAACCCGACGAACGTTTGCGTGTACCGCTGCGTGTTCTGCGCGTTTCGGTCGGACCTGAAGGATGCCAAGCGGTACACGTTCACGGACGACATGATTCTCGAACGGGTTGCCGAAGCGAAAGCGGCGGGGGCGACGGAAATCCACGTCGTCGGCGGGCTGCATCACCAGAAGGGTTTTGATTGGTATCTGAACGTGGTCCGGGTCATCCACGAAGCGTGCCCGGAAATTCACATCAAGGCTTGGACGGCGGTCGAGATCAACTGGTTCAGCTACCTCACGAAACAGTCCACGCGCCGGGTGCTCGAACAGATGCGGGACGCGGGTCTCGGCAGCATGCCGGGCGGCGGGGCTGAAATCTTTCACGCGGATGTGCGCGACAAAATCTGCGAGCACAAGGCCGACGGCGAGGAGTGGATCAAGATTCATCGCGAAGCGCACGAACTCGGCCTGCGCACGAACGCGACCATGCTCTACGGCCACATCGACCAGCCGATGCACTGGGTGGACCATCTGTGCCGTCTGCGGACGTTGCAGGACCAGACGCACGGTTTCCAAACGTTCATCCCGCTGGCGTTTCATCCCGACAACACCGGCCTCGACCACGTCACCAAACCCAGCGGCCTGACCGATCTCCGCGTGATGGCCCTGTCGCGGATCATGCTCGACAACTTCGACCACATCAAAGCGTACTGGATCATGCTCGGCGAGAAGACCGCTCAGGTAGCGCTCAGCTTCGGCGCGGATGACCTCGACGGCACCGTCGTACATGAACTGATCTACCACGATGCCGGAGCGAAGACTCCGGAAGGTCTGACAGTCGATCAAATCCATCGCCTGATTATCGAAGCCGGCCGAATCCCCGTCGAACGCGATACGCTCTACCGCCGCGTCATCCGCGAAGGCAACGGCAGCACGTGGCGGATTGGCGAGCCGATCCGGGTGAACGATTCTCGTGTCGCAACAGTATCCGTCTGATCTTATCGGATCGTCATCATGTCCGACCCACTCCCCCGCACAACCAGCCGTGTGTTGAAGTTTGAGCATGGCGAAGCCCTCGGGATCAGTAACCGGTGGGAGCAGGGGCAATACTGTTCGATCCTCACGAGAGCGGGAATCGTCGGCTGCGGCATCTACGCACTCGACACGCCGGCGGAGTTTGGACAGGCGATCGCCATCGCGAAGGGGACGCCCGCGAAGCCGCTCGTCGAACCCGAGGACTTGTTCAACGCGAAGATTGTCGGCCTGACACCGAAGGCGGCATCGTTCGGCATCCAAGTTGGTATGACCGGCCGCGAAGCGGTCGAACTGATGCTGAAAGCACAGCAAAAAAAAACAGAAGTCTCGGAACACTAATTTACGCTGATCTTCGCTGATCGTGATTAGTGTCGATCAGTGGAGATTAGTGTTCCTTCATCGAGAAAAGAAATCCATGACCGACTCAATCGTTGTGAAATCCATCGATCACGTCACGCTTGTCGTGGCAGACCTCGAACGGACGGCGAAGTTTTACGTGGACCTGCTCGGCATGCGGCGGGTCGAGCGACCGGGGTTCAATTTTCCGGGGCTGTGGTTTCAGGCGGGGGCCACACAGATTCATCTGATTTTGAAGCATGATGGGGCGGGACCGGCCGGGCAGTTGGGGCCGTTGCCAGTGTCGCCGGGGCGCGTGTTTCACTTCGCGTTCGAGGTGGATGATGCCAAGGCGGCGGAGGTGGTTTTGCGGTCGGCCGGGGTCCAGGTACGCGGCACGGGGTTGCGTCCCGATGGCTTCTTGCAGATGTGGTGTCACGACCCGGACGGTCACGTCGTGGAATTGTTCTCTCGCTCTAAGCCGGTGCATTCGACATAATTCGTCCAACGAGAAATCATTTGCCCATGTTGCGTTTGGGAAACATGCGGTTCGGCTGCGTGTTCCGTGATGTGGGGTAGACTCCAGCAGACGCACGGGTGCAAGAAAGACCTTCGCTCGTCGTCCCAATCGAGACAATCGGCATGACGAAAAACGTGATCCTGGGTTCGATGGGAGTTTGTGGACTGGTGGCCTTGGCGTCGCTGGTGGACATCTTCACCAGTGTGCCGTTCGGCGGTTTCAGTGTCGTGATGGACGTGATGTTCATCGTCGGCGCGGCGGTCATCAGTTACATGGGTTGGGAAACGTTTCGCGAGATCAGCTAGGTAATTAGCCGGCTCGTGGCTGACGCTGCCAGCGTCGGCAGCGGACGCAAGCTGCGTCCACCACGTGGGAGCATCGTTCCATGAACAAAATGAATCTGAGCCTGACCGCCCTCATTGCCGCAATCCCAGCGATCGGATTGGCTGTGGTGTTGGCCATGTCGTTTTTTACCTACGCGGACAAAATGCCCGGCGCACTCAAGGGACTGGCGGGCGGAACCCTCGCCATCGTCGCCGTTGTCGCACTCATGCCGGCGGCCATTCTGATCCTCGGCGCGAAAACCAAGAAAGTCGAGGAAGCCGCCGAATCCAAGACCGAAGTCGCCGAGGAAGCGATGGCCGACGAAGCCGAAGCCATCGACGAATCGACGGAAGAAGTTTCCGAAGGGTTCGAGGAAGGGGAAGAAGTCGCCGAGGCCGAAATGGGCGAAGCCGTCGAGGAATTCGCTGACGAAGAAACCAGCGAAGGAATTGAAGTCGCAGAAGCGCCGGCGGACGAGGAGTTCTCGTTCGATGAAGAGTTTGACGAAGAGAAGCCGGCGTGAACTTGCCCGCCTGTCCGTAGCCCGGCCCCCTTGGTCCGGACGAAGCCGTCTTCGACCATGTGCCGGATGTGATCGGACTCGTCCGGACCAAGGGGTCCGGTCCACGTCGTTGATCAATCAACTGCTCGCGCGGCGGTAACTTCTGTGTGACCACTGGAATACCAGTCGAGACACCAGTAACCCGACCATCGCCGCGGCCAGCATCACAGCGGTCAGCCAGGATGGTCGCAGAGTCTTGTCGATCAGCGTCTGGGCTGGCACGGTCACGACGAGCAGAATCGGCACGACGTAGGTGAACACGCCACGCAGGATTTCGCCCGCCGGCGAACCCGCGTAGATTTCGCGTGGGTAACGGGCGAAGATCGTGATGTAAAACCAAAAGTCGTACAGTCCCTGATTGCGCCCAAACCAGATGCTGGTGCTCGCGAGGATCACCATCAGGCTGTAAAAAAATGCGACGCTCACGCCGATCAGCGAAACGTACAGGATCGCCGCCGTGAGGTCGAACGGTTGTCCCAGCCGAGTCACCGAGTAAGCCAGCAGCGAGCCGGACAGCACGAGGTGACTGAGTGTTCCCAGATCGAGCTTCTCGAAGGAAATGAGAAACTGCGTGTCGATTGGCTTGAGCAGCACGAAGTCCAGGTTGCCTGTGCGGATGAGTTCGCTGAAGTTGGCGCAGTTCGGCATGAACAACGCTTCGATCAGCGTGTTGATGATCATGCCGGTCGCCAGGAACGCCAGGAATTCAAACTGCGACCAACCGTTGATCGACCTGACGTTGCCGTAAATCAGGTCGAACAACACGATCTGCGCCGCGAACCAGAACGAGCGGGTGACGATTTCCAGCAGGAAGTTCCCGCGAAACGCCATCTCGCGAACGAGCGAGTTGCGGACGAATGTGTTCAAAACTCGCCAGTAGTTCGGATGATGCTGCATCGTTTGTCGCCTGCGTTTGATTGAAGAGTTGCTCGTGGATTCAAGCGGAATCACTGCCGATCGACAACAGGATTTTCAGCGTCCCCACCGAGCCGGCTCGTTCGAGCGCTTCCAGTCCCCGCTCCAGCGGGTACTCGCCGTCGATCAACGATGCCACGTCGATGCGTTTCGTTCGCAGTGCTTCCAGTGCGGCGGGAAACGGGCCGCACCGCGAACCGATCACGGTGATCTCGTCGATCACGACCGGAGCCATGTTCGTCGGTGGTGCGCCGGCAACGGTGGTCTTCATGACGATCGTTCCGCGGGGCTTGACGAATCGCAACGCCGTCTCGAACCCGGTGGGCGACCCCGTGCAGTCCACCACGACGTCCGCGAACTTTTTCGGAGTGACATCCGCCACCCGGGCCGTTTCGATTCCAAGACGATTCAACAGCGCCAGCTTTCGATCGTGCTTGCCGATTACCAACGTGCGAGCCGCGTGCAATCGGACCACCTGCGCACACAAGTTGCCGAGCCGTCCGTCTCCGAGCACGACGACCTGCCGATCGCGGTGCAAGGACACCTGAGTTGGAATCTGGAACGCTGCCGCCAACGGTTCAGTGAAAACGGCTGTTCGCGAGTCCATTTCGTCCGGCACGAGATGCAGATTATCCTGTGGCACCAACACGCGATCCGCGAACGCACCGTCGTGGTTGAGGATGCCGATCACCGTCCGGTGCGGGCAATGGTTCGGCATCCCGGATCGACACGTCTCACACGTCCGGCAGCTACAGTTGATTTCGCCCACCACACGGCGTCCACTCCACGGACCGCTCTCCGCCACGCCGACAAATTCGTGTCCGAGAACTCCCCGGAACCCCATGTACCCCCGGATCAATTGGAGATCTGTTTCACAGATGCCGGCCATGAGTACCCGGACGACAACTTCCCCAGCGCGTGGCACCAACTCAGGATGCCGATCGGTGAACGTTGGTCCCTCATCCGTCAAAACAATCGCCCGCATTGCGGTCTCTCCCCTGAAGTGATCGCATCTTCCAAATCCGAGCGACTTCCCGCTAGTCTGGGCTGGTTTTTCACGGTTGATCCATTGCAGAAAATCAAGTTCGATGTGAGAATCCCCGCTTCGTTGTTGGCAGCAGAATTATGGGAACAATCACCAGAGGAAGTTCATCGTTATGGGAACAAGTCGAAAGCTTACCGAGCGACAAATCGCGGATTCGAAGGGTGCGCTGGATTCACGAGTTGAGGAATTGCAGAGCCAGGGCGTCACTGCCGAGAAATTGAAACGTGATCCGATTTGGCGCAAGCTCAACGCCAAGAATCGTCAGCTCAACGGCCGGCTGCGGCGGGTTACGGAGATCGAGGTCCAGAACGCGAACCTCATCACCATGAAGGCCGAACACGCCGCGAAGAAAGCTGCGGAAAAGGCTGCCAAACCAGAAAAGAAAGCCGCGGCACCCGCGGCAGGAAAACCTGCCAAGGACAAGGCCGCCAAACCAGCCAAGTCCAAGGTCAAGTCGGACAAGCCTGAAAAGAAATAGGCGGTTGGTGCCCTACCAACGGCCGCTGGCTCGATGCTTTCGAGCCAGATTTGGAGAGGTGACAGAGTGGCCGATTGTGCAGCACTGGAAATGCTGTGTGTCAGAAATGGCACCGGGGGTTCGAATCCCCCCCTCTCCGCTTCGAATGTGCGACGGCTTGCAATGGCTGCGATTTCCGTCCGTCGCAACCCGTTGATGTTTTCGAGGGCGGTGTTGTCCCGGAGTGATTCCATTGTCCATCACGCGTCCCTGCGCGGGGTTGGTTCTGGAAACGCCGAGGGAGGGACCGGAAGCGCTGACAATCATTGGCGACCTCCCTCGGCGGAGGCCTTGTGAGAAGTCCACCCGGCGAACCGTTCCAGTCACAAATGGTCTCGCACATCAGGCACTCGTGTGGTGATTGATCCCCGTCAGTCGCATTCTGTCAGCAACGTCCCGGAATAATGCTGACCTGCCCCGAATCGGAGTGACCGATCGATGAAGCGGGAAATCTGGCTCCTGATGGGGTGGCTTTCTTTCGTCGCAGCACATGCCGCTTGGGCGGAACATCCGCGTCCTGACGTCCACGAACCCATCGTGCTCGAAAAGGCCGTCCACCTGCTGCTGGACGATTATTTCATTGCGCACAGCGAGGGGGTTGAACGGAAGGTAATTTCTCCCCAACGGTTTCTCGCCGAACCCATCGTCACCGGTGCCTTGCAGCATCAGAACTGGCAGCCATTTTTCACGGTTCTCCCTGATCCGACAGTGCCGTCCCGGAAACCGTTTCGGATGTGGTACAACGTTGATGTTTTCGATGACCCCGCCGACGATGCTTGGTATGGCGCTACGGGTTTCCTTGAATCGTCGGACGGCATCCGCTGGACGGGACCGTATGAGCGTCTCAATTCGCTGAAGGATGATGGGAGCGTCCGTTTTGGCGCCAGTGTGGTGGACGATGGGCCGTCCCATCCCACAACAGCGGAGCGATACAAGATGCTGTACTTCGATGCCGGGAGGCAGGTCGGGCCTCGTGTTGCGTTCTCGCCGGATGGACTGCAATGGACGCTGTACGACGGCGGCAAGCCGGTACACCGTGTGAACAATGGAGAAGACATTTGGTCCGCGGGCTTCGATCCCCTCCGCCAACGCTATTTTCTGATCGGCAAAGTGGAAGGACCTTACACTTGGACTAACGCCGAGGGGAAAAAACTCACTGCGAACATTCGCCGCTCCGTCACCAGTTTCAGCCGGGACTTCAAGACATGGAGCGAACCGAAGCTGGTTTTCTCACCGGACGAAAAAGATTCAGGAGTCACGCAATCGTACGGGATCGACGGGTTCTCGGTTCGCGGCGACCTGATCGTCGCTTTCCTGCGAGTGCTGCGCGACGATCTCTCGCCGGAAGGAGTGCCACCGGAAGCTGTCGCCAGCAACGCGGGTGGCAAGGCCGAGCGACGCACCAATGTCGGAGTCGAAAAGGGGGCGGGCATGGGTTACACGGTCTTGGCTTGGACCCGAGACGGCGAAACCTGGCAGCGCGACCGCCACACTGACAAGTTCTTCGAGCCTGATCCGCGCCCCGGAGCCTGGGATCACGCAATGTCGTGGGTCGGCAGTTCGGTCTCCGTGGGCGATGAAGTCTATCTGTACTACGCCGGATACCGTTGGGGACACAAGTACCGGCGTTCCGTCGATCGTCAGTTGGGAGTGGTCAAAACGAAACGGGATCGATTCGTCGCTCGCGAGGCGGGAAACAATGCGGGAACCATCACGACACCCACAGTCACGTTGCGTGCGGACACCCTCGCGCTCAATGTTGATGCTCAGGGAGGCGCAGTCCGCGTCCAGATTACGACGGCCGGTGGTGAGCCAATTCCAGGCTTCCGTTTCCAAGACTGCCAGCCGATCGCGACCGATTCACTCAGCACGCCCCTGGCGTGGAAGCAGCCGCTCTCGGCGCTGCGCGGCCGATCGGTGCGTTTGGAATTCTCACTCAAGAATGCCCGCCTGTTCGCATTTGAGTCCCGATGATTGGGACGATATTGGGTGATTCAGAAAATGAACCACGCGCGTTTGGCCCAGATCTCCGCAGTGACGTGGGCCGGGCACTTGCCGGACGATCAGGTGATGCCGCCGCCCAATCAAAGTCGTGTCGCAGAAATGCAGACGGGAGCCGGCCCGCCGAGTCCGAGTTGCTGGCAGACATCGAATCCACACTCTTTTTTCTCATTGATCACTCCAATGAGACAGACAAGCAGGCACCGGATCGAAGTCGACACGAACGATATGGAGAACTTCAGAATTCTGCTCAAGCGAACGCTCGGTGGAACCAACGTTGCGGTTGCTCCCAGGCATCTCACCCGGTACTGTGCCAAGCAGCCGTACCGGTTCAGCAAGCGAGTCGGAAGTGATGCCGATAATGGCTAAGATGCGTGTGCCAATTCGTTGCTTCAGGTGAGCGAACATAAGGTTCCACGCCCCCGTAGCTCAGATGGATAGAGCGCAGCTTTCCTAAAGCTGATGTCGCAGGTTCGACTCCTGCCGGGGGCATTCTGTGAAAGGCCCAAAAAACGGAATCCAATACGGGTATCCAACGAACGTGGCCCGAAGGTATCCAAGAAAAAAAATCCTGCCCCCATTCAAATTCAACGAGACTAAAGACAAGCCTGCATTCATGAACCGCGTTCTGCTTGCCAAACCGCGGGCTTCAGGCTCGGATCCCGCTGACGTCACCAGGCATTACGGATTGCCGAGTGAGTAACCGCCGACCTCATTGGTCAATCAGACGTTGGTGGGCATTGCCGGAACGATTTCAAACGGCGGCGTTTCAGCGCGATTCACTAATCGTGGTCTCTGACCACTGTCATTCTGACCGCTGGCCCTACCAAGGCTGTTCCATCATCTCCACGATGTTCCGGGCCAGCCGGTCGACCGCCTGTTGGGTGGCGGTGGCCAGTGATTGCCCGACCTCGGGGGCGAATTCGGCTTGGGTGGCCTGCGTGATCACGTCGGGACTGATCGGAATCTGTTGCTGAGCCAGCACCTGTCCCGTGCGCAAGTCTTCCCACGTCATTTCGATGGCGAGGTTGATTTGCAGTTCGCGTGCGTCGTCCAATCCCGTTTCGCCGAGGACTCCCTTTTGGAAACTGACGACCTTCCCGCGCAGTCGCGTGTCGGCCTGGTGTTCCTTCACCAGCCGGAACGGCGTGCGTTGTTGGATTTGTTTCTGCACCGCTTCGGTGAGTTGCAATTCGATGTCGCGGCGAAATTGGTTCGATGTGAACGTGGGGACGTAGACCGAACGAATTTCCGCGTTGTAGGGCGACCCAACCGTGTAGCCGCAGCCGGGCGCTAGCCCACCGGCAACGATTGCCATCGTCATTAGCACTCCGTTCAGCGCGGAACATCGTCGCATGCGAATCCCCAAGGTCATCGCTTTCGTTTCGGTTCCGCAGGCTCTTCGCCGACGGCCTGATTCACTTGGCCCGGAGGTTCGTCAGTCGATCCGGATCCCGTCGCGTTGCCGGTGATTTGTTCCGGTGTGATTCCGGGCAGCAACAGGCTGGGATCTTGCGGGCCAATCTTGATCAACAGTTCGCGAGCCTGCTCATAGTACGGTGTGTCAGGGTACGATTCGAGAATCAACTGCGCGTAGATGGCGGCCGACTTTGGTTTCCCCTTGCGCATGTAAAACTGGGCTTTCTCCCAGTCGCGAGCCGCCGCTTCGAGTTTGATCTCGTTCAACTGTGCTACCAGCTTGCCGCGCTGCGGAGCTTCGGGGAAGAGGCGGACCGTGCTTTGAGTCAACTTGCGGGCGTCTTCGAGTGTTCGCCCGTCGTACGCCGCACCTTGGTATGACGCCAGCTTCGCGTGCGAGCCGAGGATGTACGCGTGTGACGCGAACTGGCTTTGTGGATACTCCTCGCGAATGATCGCAAAGATGCGGTCGGCTTCCTGGTAGTTTTGTTTGCGGATGTAGTGCGTCGCAGACATCATCAGCGCGTCGTCTGCGAGCGGTCCAGTTGGATCGTGCAGCCAGACGAGTCGCAACGCGGCGATCGCGCGGCCCTCGGCGTCGAAAACCGGACGCTGGCGATCCAACAGGTTGGGCTTGAGCGGGAATGATTTCGCTGCCGCAGCCTCGCTCTCGATCGACCTGGCATTGGGGTTTTCCTCGTACCGAACCAGTTCCACTTCAGAGGCAGGTTTCGGATCGTTCAACCACGTTTTGGCGATGGCAAACAGCCGCTTGGTGGACTCGTCCACGTAGCGTGTCGAACTGTACTTCTTGAGCAGGTCGGCATACGCATCCTCGGCCGCCGGGTACTTCTCTTGAAAGCAACGAGTCTCCCCGAGGTAAAACAGCGAGTCTTCTTCAACCGGGTAGTCCTTGTACTTCTTGGCGACTTTCTTGAACGCTTTTTCTGCCTCGGCGAATTGACCCTGATCGAACAGAGCCTTCGCCTTGTCATACTCGGCCTCACCGCGAGTCACCTTGGTCGGATCGAGTTTCTTGTCCTGATCTCGCTTCAGACCCAAGGCTGATCGACCAGCCGGTCCGAAGACGTCGCCGATGCTTCCCACGTCGCGTTTGGAACCGCTCTTGCAGCCTGCAAGGCTCGCGATCACGAGCAACCCGGCCAGCAGGCTGACCAGCCTCATTCGGCGCGGATCAGGAGCCAACCGATGGAATCTGTCTTCCGGCCGCCGACCTCTGATTTCAGATTTCTGATCTCTGGACATCCTTGTCCCAGTCTTCAGTGTGTGTGTGGCTGTGATTGCGTCAAAACTTCAGGAAGTTCAACATCCGTGGCCGGTGACCGAGAGCATGGCTGATGGCGGCCGTCACCGCGCTCCGAATTTCCTTGAACTGAATTGGCGAGGGAACAAGCCGCTGCCAGGCTGACTCAGTCTCACTCTCCAGGCAATGCAAGACGGCCAGCGACCCCGCTTGAATTCGATCGGGACTTGCGTACGACTGCTCGCCCTGACACTCCCGGCAGACCAGTCCTCCTTGAGACACCTTGAAATCAAATGACAGGTCGGCGACCGCGAGTTCGCCACAAACAACACACTCGTGAAAGTTGGGAAGCTGACCGATTTCGCGGAGCACGATAAGTTCAAACCGGAGCAGTCCCAGTTCGAGCGGCCCATCCGCCGCGAACGCCGTCAGAGTCGCTTGAGCTTCGTCGTAGAGATGAGGATGTGGGTCGTATTCTTCACTGAGTCCGTCCAGCAATTCCGCCACGAAATAGCCACAATACAGGCTGCGGAGGTCTCCCGAACGGGGCTTGAACCGCTGTTGCAATTTGGCTTCCGTGAGGATGTCCAGAGCGGACGACGATTTGCGGATGAACACTATCCCGCACGTCGTTAAGAGGTCAAGGGCAACCTCGAACGAGCTCTTGAGCCGCTTGGCCCCTTTGGCAATTACTGCCACTTTTCCGAATTCGCGGGTGAAGAACGTCACTACCCGGCTGGACTCACTGAAGTCCGCCTGGCGAATGACGAGGCCTTCGGTTTTTTCGAGAGACATAGGTATGTCGCATTTTGACGCAAAGGCGCAGAGGAAGAAGAAAGATTTCGCGCCGGAGTGATGCGACGTTGTGGAAGAAACCTCAACAGTCTCTGCGAGTTCACTGCGTCTCCGCGCCTTTGCGTCAGACAAATCTGGTCACCCGCGAAACACATCCGGCTTGCTCGCGTGCGGAATGGATTGCGTTGGCGGACGGCCAGGCAGATGAGCGGGTGCGACGACTCCGCCGTCCACCAGCACCACGTATGTCAGCGTCGCAAGCAATCCGAACGTCACGACGTTGGCTCCAAAATCTTTGCCGGCCAGTTTCAGGGCGCTGCCGGCTGACGCCTTGAGTTTCACACGCACGCCGGTCCATTGCACGCTGTAGATTTCGTCGAGAATCAGATGCGACAGGAAGCCCAGAGCCACGCCGGTTCCCATCAGCAACTTGACTCGCAGCGAATCGCTTTTGTAACCGAGAAACACCAACTCGGCCGCGATGAGCATCGCCGGCACGCTGTGAAACATGCCGCGGTGTTCTGTGAAGATTCCCAGCACCATCGCTCCACCGTAGCGCACGGCCACATACACCAGCACGGCCAGCAGCATGGCTCCGTCGGTCGTGCGACCCCATTCCAGCAGACGACTCATCATCACCATCGGAGCCATCGCCGCCGTGACGCTGAAGATTTCCCGCACCGGCCGCCCCGACTCCGAATCCAGGTCCGGCAACATACCGCCAATCCCCGTGATGAACCCCGCCAGCGCCGCCTGCACCGGCGTAAACCCCAACCCCAACGTGGCCGCCGTCCCGTACCCGATCCCCAGCAAACCACTCACCGTGATGTGTTCGCGATAGGCAGCCATGACGTCATCATCCGTGACAGGTTTCTACCCTCGCCCCGCAGAGAGAGGGGCCGGAGGGGGGGGAGGGGCAAGCGTTTCAACGCCCGCCTCCCCAATGCGCGGCGAACTCTATCAGTCCCTCAATCGACCAGCAAGACGATCCACGTCTCGGACCCGATGATTCGTAGAACGTCGAGATAATGCATCCGCTGACTGATCGCCACGAACGGCAGATATCACTGAATCGGACGGTCTGCCGATCTGCAACCTCGTTGGCTGACAGGGACTTTGAAAAGATTGACACGTTGGAGTCGATTGATATGATGCCCTGCCGCTCATATTGAACAGCGGTCAATCCTCATCAGAATAAACTGCGAGGGCGTTTCATGCTGACCATTCTGGGTTCGGAACCCCGCGGCAAGCAGGCTCGGTTTTGCGATGGGCTTTCCCGCCGGAATTTCCTGCGAGTCGGCGGCCTCGCGATGGGCGGGCTGGCTCTGCCACAGATTCTTCAAGCCGAACAGGCTTCGGGTGTTGCGAAGGGCCACAAGGGGATCATCATGATCTTCCTTCCGGGCGGACCGCCGCATCAGGACATGTGGGACTTGAAGCCGGACGCCCCGTCAGAAATACGTGGCGAGTTCAACCCGATCCGCACCAGCGTGCCGGGAATTGAGATCTGCGAACTGTTCCCCCGCCTCGCCGGGATGATGCAGAAGTTCGTTCCGATCCGTTCGATGGTTGGATGCGACGGCAGCCATTATGCCTACCAATGCCTGACCGGCTGGCGGCAGCGGGACCGACAACCGCTCGGCGGCTACCCCTGTCTTGGCTCGGTGCTGTCAAAAGTGTACGGTCCGGTCGATCCTTCGGTCCCGGCCTGTGTGGGCTTGGCCCCGAAGATGGGTCACATGCCGTGGGCGGACAACGGCGTTCCGGGCTTCCTTGGCGTGGCTCATGCGCCGTTCACACCGAATGCCGAAGGCAAGGCCGACATGGTGCTCAACGGCGTCTCGCTGGATCGGTTGAGCGACCGCAAGGCAGTTCGCACAGCGCTCGATCGCTTCCGCCGCGAAACCGACGCCAGCGGCCAGATGACGGGAATGGACGCATTCACCGAGCAGGCGTTTGGCGTGCTGACATCGAGCAAACTGGCCGAAGCCCTCGACATCGAAAAGGAAGACCAGAAGTTGCGAGACCGCTACGGACGCGGCTTCAATCAACTGCGCGATGACGGCGGACCGCGCCTTGTGGACAATTTCCTGATCGCCCGCCGTCTCATTTCCGCCGGTGCCCGCTGCGTCTCGCTGGCGTTCAGCCGCTGGGACTGGCACGGAGCCAATTTCAAGCAGGGTCGCGAGGACATGCCGCTCCTCGATCAGGGCGTCACAGCGCTGGTCGAAGATCTGGAGCAGCGCGGCATGTTGGACGATGTGAGCGTCGTTGTGTGGGGCGAATTCGGCCGAACACCGAAGATCAACACCAGTGCCGGACGCGACCACTGGCCGCAGGTTTCGTGCGCCCTCCTTGCCGGAGGCGGCATGAAAACTGGTCAGGTTATCGGCGCGACGAATCGTCTCGGCGAACACGCCACTGACCGACCGGTCCATTTCCAGGAAGTATTTGCCACGCTGTACAAGAATTTGGGAATCAGTGTCGATCACCTGACGCTCCGCGACCTGCAAGGCCGGCCGCAATTCCTGATCGACCAGAACGCGTATCGTCCGATGCCAGAGTTGGTGTAGATCAGGCTTTCCAGCCTGACCCTTCGTGTTGCTTGAATTCGGTTTCGAGTCCTGTGTTTACACCCTGTCAGGCTGGAAAGCCTGACCTACTGAACAGGAGCTTCGCCAATGCTTTCGATCCTCGGCGGCAATTCACCGCGGTTTTGTGATGGGATGTCTCGACGCGGTTTCTTGAAAATTGGCGCAGCCGGAGTCGGCGGCGTGGCCTTGTCGGATTTCTTGCGAGCCGATGCGACTGCCTCGTCGCCCGGCTACGCGAGAAAATCGTTCATCAACATCTACCTGCCCGGCGGTCCGACGCACATCGACACGTTCGATCCGAAGCCCGAAGCACCGTCGGAATTTCGCGGCGAGTTCCGGGCCATCGCCACCAACGTCAACAGCGTGATGCTCTGCGAACACCTGCCGAAACTCGCCGGCATGATGGACAAACTGGCGATCATCCGTTCGCTGTCGGGCATCGCCGAAGAACATGATTCGTGTCAGACGGAGACCGGCTGGAACCTGCGGTCGCTGACCAGCATGGGCGGCCGACCGAGCCTGGGTGCCGTGGTGTCAAAGATTCACGGAGCCAGCAGCGGTAGCGCACCGACGTTTGTCGATCTCAGCGGTTACACGAAGCCCGGCTTCATCGGCCCAGTCAATGGTGCGTTCCGTCCTGACGGCCCCGGCCGCGAGAATCTGCGGTTGGAACGGAGCATCACCGTATCGCGTTTGGATGACCGACAAAAACTGCTCGGTGGTTTGGATCGATACCGATCCGAAGTTGACACCAAGGGTGCCATGACAGCGATGGACGCGTTCGCTGGTCGTGCCTACGACGTGATCACGTCGGGCGTGGTGGCCAAGGCGCTGGACCTCGGCCAGGAAGACCC
>JACRIH010000339.1 GCA_016235885.1 Planctomycetales bacterium
AAGCGCCGCCAGCGAACACGCCGATGGGACTGCGCGACCGAGCAATTCTGGAGACGACGTACTCGGGGGGCTTGCGCGTCGCGGAAGTCGTCGGGCTGAACGTGACCAGTTGGGACCGGGATGCGGACATCCTCCGCGTCCTCGGCAAGGGTCGCAAGGAGCGAATCTCTCCGGTCGGACGTCATGCTGCCACAGCACTCGGCCGATGGCTGGAGGTCCGCGAACCCGATCCCACGGCGTCGCCGAACCACCAAGCCGCGATGTTCCTCAACAAACGTGGTCGCCGGCTGACGACTCGCAGTGTGGGACGGATGCTGGAGAAATACATCACACAAACGGGCCTCGATCAACTCACCAGCCCGCACACGCTCCGACACAGTTTCGCCACGCACCTGCTCGACAACGGAGCCGACTTGCGCAGCGTGCAGGAATTGCTGGGCCACAAAAGCCTGACGACGACCCAAATCTACACGCACGTCAGCACAAAACGTCTGCGCGAAACGTACGAAATGGCCCACCCCCACGCGACGGGAACACCGTCCCGTTGACTCTGCCGGGACTGAGGGAGAGACGTTTCACCCGTCCTTCCGCGATGGTGAAATTCCCGCGAATGAAGGCCCGGTGGCTTTGCACGGACGCTGGTTGAGCCGTATGCTAAGGGCCACTTTCCCCACGTGTTCAACGGCTGGAGCTTTTCCAGTCGAGGATTTTCATCCCCATTTTCTTTGGAGGACGCGGGCCATGTCATCTGGCGAAAAAACTTCCGTGGATCAGTCGGCACTTGTCTCACGCATCCAGTCCGTGAAGCAAGACGTGCTCACGATCAATCAACTGCTGGCCTCCAGCCGCCGTGTGCGACTGTGGATGATGCTGGTGTTGGTTGTGTGGCTGGGAGCGGTGGCTTGGACCTTTCTTGGTCTGACCAATCGGGTGCGGAGCGACGAGTACCTGAAAGAACTCGGCAACGCGGCAGAGAAACACGTCGGAACACAGACCGAACAGTTGAAGAGTGAGGCAGACAAATTCTGGACCCATTCTCAACCGGTCCTGATGGAAGCGTTCAAGAAGCAGTGGGAGGTGGACTCACCCAAATTCTCCGGCGTCATCGAACAACAGCGGGACGAATTCAAAGCCAACATGGAGAACCGCATCCAGAGTGAACTCGACAAGCGCTACGCCGCATTGGTGCAAAAACACCGCAAGCTGTTGGAGACAGAGTTCCCGATCATCAAGGATGAAGCGGTTCACGAGCGGATGGCCGAGAACCTGACGCTCGCCATGCACACGCTGGTCGAGAAATACTACATCGAAGAATTCAAGCGGCAATTGGAGCGGCTGGGCCAGACGTGGGAGGAATTCCCCATGGCCGATCCGGCCGAGAAGGGGGAGCCTGATCTGGCGGACCAGTTGTTCGTCGAGTTGTTGGATCTGGTGCCGTTGGTGATTACCGCCACCCAGGAACAAGTGGCCGAGTGAAATCGTCCGCCAATCGACATCCGCTTCGTTAATTGTGCCCGCTTGAACCAACATCCATCACACATTCATATAGGGGAACCTCCCATGTCTCAAACCACCACGAATCCCGATCCCTCCGCCGATTTTTCCGCCACATTGAAGCAGGCGGAAACCGAACTGGCCGCTCTCAAGTCCAAGTTGCGAACCTCGTCTCGCATCACCAGTGTTGTTGCCACATTGGTTTTGATCGTCCTCAGTGGATACTTCTATTTCGGATACACAGAGATCTCAGCCGCGCTGCAGCCGAAGGAGTTGGCGGACGCGACGGCTGCGTATATTGACAGCCAACTTCCCGAAGTCCGTCAGCAAATGGAAGGTCAGGTCAAGGAGAACGCCGCCGAATGGGTGAAGTTGGCCAGCGAGCACAGCTTCGAAGCCATCCCGGAAATGCGACTGGCTCTGGAAAACTTCGTGATCGAACACATGAATGAACTGTTCGATCAAGTCGCCACGCTGACCGAGGATGAGTTCCGCACGTTCCTCAAGGATCATCGCGAGATCGTCGAGGTCTCGTTCAAGGACCTCGCAGACAACCCGACGGTGTCCGATGAACACCTCGCCCAACTGGTGCAGGCGCTCGAAGAAGAACTTGGCGTGGAGATGAAGACGCAGGCCGAGGACTTGCTGGCGTTGCTCGACAAGTTGGCCGATGAGGTCGAGCGGTTGAAGGAGGGCAAGAATCTGGGCGATCTCGAGAAAAAGAAGCTGCGGATTCTCATGATCGCTCGTCGATTGCAGACCGATCAGGGGCTGCAAAAAGATGAGGACGACCTCGAGATGCTCAAGCCGCTGCAAGATGCGGTCAAGGGAGCCGTCGAGAAAGACGCCGGGTAGCCAAATCTTCCATACCGGACCTGGTCGATTTCGATTTGAAAAAAGAGGGCCACGAGTGCATCTGCCACTCGTGGCCCTCAGCGTTTCTGTTGCGGTAGTCGTCCGCGGTGGTCTTCCGATGTGCGCTGATCGGACAGGACGGAACCCGCCTACTTGGTCTTCTCGGCTGATTTCTCCTCAGTTGTCTTTTCCGCAGCCGGCTCGTCGAGCAACGTCACCACGATCGCTTCCAAATCGTGATACGAATGGTAGCCCACCACCGAGAGCCGTACCCTGCCCGTGCGATCGATGAATAGCGTGGTCGGAAAGCCCTGGAAGTCGGGCACTTGCTTTTGGGTTTCCTCGTCACCGATCAGGCATTGGTAGGGCATGTGCTGCTCTTCGACAAAGCTGCGAATTTTTGCCGGTGCATCCTCGGGTTTGACACGCTCGTAGTTCAGGCCGACGATGTCGAAGCCCTTCGCGTGGTACGTCTCGTGCAATTTGACGAAGTGTGGAATCTCCTTCTTACACGGCGGGCACCACGTACCCCAGATGTCCACGATCACGACCTTGCCCGCGAATTCCGCGAGCGACACGGCTTTGCCGTCGAGATTGGGGAGTGAAAACGTGAACGGGAACGGTTCCTGTTCAGCCAGCAACTGGCGTGCGTGCTTGACGGCCCGCTCCTTCAGGCGGGTCACCACCGATTCGCGGAACTCACCAAAGTTCGGAAGTTCGCGGACTGACTTCAAGTCTTCGTCCTCATCGAGTTGCTCCAGTTCGCTCCAACCCAGATCCACGACTTCGTTGAGAACGGCCAGTGCCTTCTCCGCGTTCCCGGTAACCCCGTGCGCGCACGCTTCGTTGTAGAGTGCGAACATCAGGAAACCCTCCTCGCGCTCGTCGAGCGGTGCGAATTTCTCCCGCATCTGTCGCAAAGTGGCCGCGGATTTCAAAAACCATTCGGCGCTTTCGACCTGTTTCTTTTGCTGAGCCAACTCCAGACCGCGCGATTGCGTCGCCGATGCGAGCATCAGGTTGGTCTGGCGGTCGTCGGGCGACAATTTGAGAGCTTCCTCAAATGCCTTGATGGCCCCAAGATTGTCTCGCTTGCGGAGCAACTGGGTGCCCAACGTCACGAAATCTTCGGCAGTCTTGGGCGGTTCGGGAGTCGTCTCTGGCTTTTCGCCATCGGCTTTCGGTGTTTCGGTCGTTGTGACCGCTGGCTCATCCGACTGTTCAGGTGGAGAGTTTGCGGGAGCTTTGATCGCTGGCGTTGCCGGTGTGGCTGCCACGCGTGGCGCGGCTGGTGGAGCCGATTGGTTGCAGCCGACGACACAAAACAAACTCAGAACACTCGCGAACGTAATCAAACGAGGCATGCGGACCTCCTTCAAAATGCGGTGGGAGAGAGGGGTAAAACACGACGGGATTGTTCCGAGTTCGTGTTGGGGAATCAATGTCGGACATGCTTTTGACTTCCGTGCGTCACTTCGCCGCAGTTTCGAATTTGAAGATCCCCTGACCGTTCGGCGTGACGATCGTGAAGTACACCTCACCCTGTTCGTCCTCGCCGAACGAAATGACTGGCATCTGCGGGCCGGGAATCGAGTAGTTGCCGACGACCTGTTTCTTCGCGGTGTCGTACTTCAGCGCCCAGAGTTTTCCGGTCACGTAGTCGGCGTAAATGTAGCTGCCGATCAGCGCGGGAACCTGTTTGCCGCGGTAGACACTGCCGCCGGTGATCGACTTCCCGACCTCGTGGTCGTACTCCCAAATCGGCTCGACGATGTCCGGTCGCGCGTCGGCACCCTTTTGCCCGAACGGGTGCTTGCCTTCGCGGATGCTCCAGCCGTAGTTGCCACCGTTCACGATCAGGTTGATCTCTTCCCACAAGTTTTGGCCGACCTCGCCAGCCCACAGGGCCCCGGTCCCGCGGTCGAACGCCAGACGCCACACGTTGCGGAGGCCATACGCGTAGATTTCCGGCCGCGCTTTTTGCTTGCCTACGAACGGGTTGTCTTTCGGGATCGCGTAGTTCTTGCCGTCCGATTTGTGATCGACATCGATCCGTAGAATTTTTCCGAGAAGCACGCCCAAGTTCTGGCCGTTCCCGTGCGGGTCGTTTCCGGCACCGCCGTCACCGAGCGCGATGTACAAGTGGCCGTCGGGTCCGAACGCGATCGTCCCCCCCTTGTGATTCCAGTACGGATGCTCGACTCGCAGCAGTTCCTCCTCGAACGTCGCGTCGGCTTGATTCGGGTTTTCCTTCGACACGCGGAACCGCGACACGACGGTCGTGTGCGGAGCACTGGTCGTGTTGTAGAAAATGAAGAACTGCCCGTTCTCCTTGTACTTCGGATGGAAGGCCATCCCCAGCAGCCCCTCTTCGTTTTCCGTGTCCTTGTAAACGACCTTCTTGCTCAGGTCGAGAAACACTTTCGTCTGCTTGACGTCTGGTTTGTTCTCGAACACGTGGATGATCCCCTGCTGGGAGGGGACGAAGATTCGGTTCGATCCGTCGCCGGCGTGAGTCAGCAAGATCGGGCGCAGCGGAGCCGGCTTGCCGTCGTCTCCCTCGGGGTTCCAGCCGGTCCATTGAATCTTCGGAAAGGCGGGAACCGTCTTCACCGCCAATTCGCCATCGACTGGGTTCGGTACCAGTCCCCCTTTCAGCTCGCGAATCTTGATGTTGCGAAACGCAACCGGGTTGCCGTGGTCTTGCAGGCAGAGGAATCCCTTCGTCGGCTTGCCGAAGTTCGGCATCTTTGCAAACTTGCTCGCCGCGACGCGCTTGTCCCAATCGGGACTCCCCTTCACGAACCGGGCGTAGCGCAGCCCGTTCATGTTGATCTCGGACTGCTGCGGCGTGACGCGGAGTTGCACCTGGTTCCATTCGCCGGCAGGGCGCGTGGAATCGACCATCGGTTCGGGTTTGTAGAGTTGATACAGCCAGCCCGCCTTTTGCGGATCGTGGCCATCGACGTTGTCCTGCACCTGAATTTCCGGACCGGTGTGCCACGGCGCGTCACCATCCTCGGTGACGTGGAACATGATCCCGCTGTTCCCCCCCTTCGAAATCTTGAACTCGATCGACAATTCAAAACTGTCGTACTGGCCCACCGTGACGATGTCGCCCGCCCCGTTGCCCGCGCGAGTCAATTCGCCCGCCTGAGCCTTCCAGCCGTCACCGATCTTGTCCTTGCGATAATTTCGCCAGCCGTTCGTACTCTGCCCATCAAACAACAGCTTCCATCCGGCTCGTTTCTCAGAGTCCGACAGCGTGTTTTGTTGCGGAGCGTCGGCGGCACACGCGGCAAGCGGAATCAGCCACACGGCAAGCAGGGCCACGGCAGACGAAAGACGGACGAAGCGATGCGACAGCGCGGTGGAATTCATTAGTCTAAGCTCCAGAGCAAGCAGGGGACATTCAAACGAGCGGCCAAGGTAGACAGGCCAGATGCGGACTGCAAGCGACCCCGTCGCGCCCACCCTCGCCGACCGACTCACAGCAGATGCCACTTCTTGCAGCCGGGGCAGCGCTCGAGGCGTTTGATGCCGAGATTGAGGCGGAACAGTGGACACGGGTACACGATTCCGCAGTCGGGACACGTCGCGTCGCCGAACAGCAGCCGCCCGATCCGCAGATTACCGGCGATCATCCAGCAGAGGATGAACATCATTGTCAGGAAGTACGCCACAACCCACAGGCCGATGATGTTGGTCCACACGTTGGCTCCCCAGCCGAATGCGTTGATCCCGCGCAGGTAGATCGGGAAGTTGCCGAAGAAGTGCAACGTCATCGCCGCCGGAACGCCCCACCAGCGGCCGCGAATCGCCACCGCGGAGAATGCGCCATGCATCACGCAGACCATGAACCGTTCGTTGAGGAAGCCGCCCAATTGCCACCACGGCAGCGCGGCAGTGACCGGATCGTTGCGGTGGATGATCTCGGCGAGAAACCAGATTTCTCCGATCCCGAATCCCAGCCCGAGGGCCATCGCCCGCCGCACCGCGTTCTCGCGCGACAGGGATCGCCATACCCACGGCAACAGCAGCGGCCACAACTTCGTCGGCTCTTCGGTCAGCGGCGCGTAGAACGTGCTGACGAACCGGTATGTGCCGACGTCCGCGATCCAACCTTTGAGCAATCCGTCGAGCGGCAGCCTCACGCCGTAGAATGCGAGCGGACTCATCCCCAGTTCGAACACGACCAACAGCGCCAGCAACCCCCACTCATTCCGCGGCGACCGCCAGCCGACGAAGCCACCGATCACAGTGAGACAGAGCACCGTGGTGAATGCGGCGACGATGAGGATGCCCATGAGAATCTCCTCCCCTCTCCCCATCGGGGGAGAGGGGTCGGGG